>NZ_JARPQB010000039.1 GCF_029478665.1 Pseudomonas entomophila | reverse complement strand
CGGCGCCTGGACTATCGCGCATCAAGATCAAAAGCCGGGCGAGACGCTACGCGCTCGCAGAAGCAAAGAGCAAAGATCTTGATAGCTACGTAATGCTGCAATGGATGGGGTGTTTGTACCATTGGTTCGCCGGCAAAGCCGGCTCCTACAATAGTGCGGCGTGCACCCTCCGGTAGGAGCCGGCTTTGCCGGCGAATGCGGACTGAAGGCCACGAGTAAGCAGCTAGCGACAGCTGCGCCTGCCCAGGCGCCGCCCGTAACTTCGCGACTTCAGGAGGCTGAGCGCAGGCGTCTGGAGGGCCAGGTGCGCAGCACCCTTCGGCGTTAGCCGAAGGCGCGAGATGTAGACTTGCGCAGCAAGTCGTAGGCCGCGCGGGCCCGGAAGGCGCCGGAGCGAAGGGACCCGGAGCGTAGCGGAGGGCCGTATGATGGAGCGAGCGGCTTTTGGTTACTTTTGGCCAAGACCAAAAGTGACCCGCCGTAAGGGCGGAAAGGTGAGTCAGCGTCTCCATCGCCAATGGATATGCTCAAAAAACCCAAAACCCAAACAATCAAAGCGGCGAAGCGATCGCCTTGTCGATGGCCGCCCTGAACGCCGGATCATCCGGCTTGGTCAAACTGGAAAAACTCCCGATCACCTTCCCCTGCCGATCCACCACATACTTGTAGAAATTCCACTTCGGCGCACTGCTCTGCCGAGCCAGCTCGACGAACAACGGAATCGCATCCTTGCCCCGCACCGGCTGCGCCTTGGTCATGGTGAAGGTCACACCGTAATTGGCGTAACAAACCTTGGCCGTCTTGTCGCTATCGGCATCTTCCTGCTTGAAATCGTTGGACGGCACCCCGAGCATTTCCAACCCCTTGCCGTGGTAATCCTTGTACGTCGCCTCAAGCCCCTCGAACTGCGGAGCAAAACCGCAGTAGCTGGCGGTGTTGATCACCACCAGCGGCTTGCCGGCAAAACGCTCGCACAGGTCGATCTGCTCCTTGCCGCGCAACTCCGGCAGGCTGCCCTGGAGCAGTGCCGGGCAATCCGCCGCCCAGCTCGAGGTGGCGACCACCAGGGCCAGAACGGGTATCGTCAGCCAGCATGCACGCATCATGAAGTTCTCCTGCAAGACATTCCCTGAAGGTGCAGGGTAGCGCCTAACACAGGCTCATGCCCAACTGCATCAACGCCAACCCGCCCTTCTGCCAGCCCCACCAAGCCAGTGCCACCACCAATAGCCCGGCAATGACCAGCAGCGCCCGCCCCAGCACGCGATTCATACCGCCTGGGCCTGCAAACGCGCCACAGGGCGCTCCCGCACCGGCCAGTTGAGCGCGGCCGCCAGCAAGCTGAGCAAGATCGATATCTGCCAGACCAGGTCATAGTTGCCGGTCCGGTCATACACCACGCCCCCCAACCAACCGCCCAGGAACGCGCCCAACTGGTGGAACAGGAACACGATGCCACCCAGCATGGACAGGTTGCGCACACCAAAAAGCGTGGCCACGGTGCCATTGGTCAACGGCACCGTGGACAACCACAACAGGCCCATGGCAATACCGAACAGGTAGGCGCTGAACTGAGTGACCGGAGCCCAGAGGAACAGCACGATCACCACCGCACGCAGCAGATAGAGGCCGGTCAGCAGACGCGGCTTGGACATCCGCCCGCCAAGCCAGCCCGCCGTATAGGTGCCGACGATATTGAACAACCCCACCAGCGCCAGCACCGTGGTACCGGTAGTCGCCGCCAGGTGCTGGTCTACCAGGTAGGCCGGCAGGTGCACCCCGATGAACACCACCTGGAAACCACAGACAAAGAAACCCAGCGCCAGCAACCAGAAGCCGGAGTGCGTACACGCCTCACGCAGCGCCTGGCCGAGGGTCTGCTCGACGCCCTGGCTGGGCAGCGGACGATCACGCAGCAAGCTGACAAACGGTACGATCAACGCCACCAGCAAGCCCAGCACCAGCAGCGCCGCCGACCAACCCAACCACTGGATCAGCCCCTGGGTGCCCGGCAGCATGGCGAACTGGCCGAACGACCCCGCCGCACTGGCGATGCCCATGGCCATGCTGCGTTTTTCCGGTGCCACCGCGCGCCCCACCACACCGAGAATCACCGAGAACGAAGTACCGGACAGGCCAATACCGATCAATAGCCCTGCGCTCAAAGACAGCGACCAAGGCGAGTCGGACACGGCCATCAGCAACAACCCGGCAGCGTAGAGAATGCCGCCGATGATCACCACCTTCGCCGCGCCAAGACGGTCGGCAAGGGCGCCGGAGAACGGCTGGGCAAGGCCCCAGATCAGGTTCTGCAGGGCGATGGCGAAAGCGAACACCCCGCGCCCCCAGCCAAAGTCGGCGCTCATCGGCGCCAGGAACAGGCCGAACCCATGCCGCACCCCCAGGGACAACGCCAGGATCAGCGCCGCCCCCAGCAACACCCACCCGCTGGTCCGCCATACGGAAGTCATTGTCGTTCTCTCCAGCACATCGCAAGGTTTATACGGGTATATACCCGCTTTTAGTCATACCCAATCACGCCAGGTGCTCCAGCATCCGCACCAGCACATCACGCTGCCCTTCACCCAGTTGCTCGACCAGCTGTGCCTGCGCCAGCTCCCAGGCCGGGTGTGCCGCCTCCAGCCGTGCCCTGCCCGCCTCGCTCAGCAAGACTACACGGTTACGCTGGTCGTCACCTTCCGCCAGCTGTACCAGGCCGTCCGCCTCAAGCACCCGCAAGTTGCGTCCAAGCGTGCTGCGTTCCAACCCCATGGCCTCGGCCAGGCTGGTGATACTGGGGCGGTCGAGCCGCTGCAGGTGTCGCAGCAGCGAAAACTGGGCAACGTTGATGCCGAAACCGGCAAGGGCTTCGTCGTAGTGGCGGCTCACCCCACGGGCGGCACGACGCAGGTGGGTACAGATGCATTCACTGGTCAACATGGATACGTGTATATACCCGCGATATGGATGTTGCAAGAAGTTTCAAAGCGCTACTCAAGGCCGCAAACGCCGGGCAATCGGCTCGAAAGCCGTTGTCGCCGTGCGTTCAACGGGGTCAGGAGTGCCCTGCTCGGCAGCCTGCCAATAGCCCCACGGTACCTTCTTCGTGCCCAGTTCATAGTCCATGCCATCCCAGCTGTCCTCACGGAAGCTGTAGAACGCCCAGTGCAACTGTTCACGGTCGAGCACCGTGAGGACATCCTCCAGGTACTGCCGACAACCGGCAAGCCGTCGCATGCAGCCGAACTCACCGACCACCAGCCTTGAGCGCGGCAGTTTGATTCCATCCGCCCAGGCCAGGGGCTGACGCAGGTAATCCGCGACCCGTTGCGCATCCCATTGTTGCACCTGGCCGGCAAAGGGTACTTGGCCAGGATACGGGTAGGGGTGTTCACGGGCCAGGTTCGGCGCACTGGTGGCGGCATAGGGCTCATACATGTGCACGCTGTATAGCACGCGCGGGTCGTCCAGCGCTTCGGGCCAGTAACCGAAGGCATCGGCGGCGGCGTACCAGCCAGCATCGAGCATCACCGGTGTCTTGCTGTCGACTTCACGAACAGCCGCCAGCAGTTGCCTGTACAAGGCTGGCAGATCACGCGCGTTGCCCTTCTGCTGGGCATACCAGCGTTTCATCTGTCCTGGATCGGCATGCTCGGCCAGGCTGCCCTGCTTTTCCGGCGCGGGCTCGTTGATCAGGTTGTAGGCGGCGATGGCTGGATGGTTTTTCAGTGCCCCGGCCAGGTCACGCCAGAAGCGAGCCGACTGCTCCCAGAAGCGCTTCTCCTGCCACAGGCGATCGTCGAACTGGCCGTTGTTGTTCTGCGCCCAGCGCATGCCGGGCAGCGACAGCGGTGTGATCACAACCTTGAGGCCAGCGGCATGGGCGCGGTCGAGCACGGCAACCAGTTGCTTCAGGTCGGCCTCGACCAGCCCCTTGTAGTCGTCGGCATCGCCCAGCAGAAAGTCGCGCTGCGCCGGCTGCCACTTGTCGTAGGAGAGCCGCACCCAGCTGGCGCCGTATCCATCGAGCGCGTCGAAATAGGCTTGTTCGGGGGGCAGGCGGTTGAAGCTGTTGCCGCCGTGGCGCGGCGTGTTCCAGAAGTCGATGAGATCGGCGGCATTCAGTGGAGACGCTCCGAGGGCCAGCAAGCAGGCGAAGATCCAGTGGTGCATGCAGTACTCCAGGCAAAGAGAAGAGACGCCCGAGGATAAGCCAGGTTACCCACGGAAACCTCCGAAGCATCAGCAGGCAGTGCCCCTTTCGCCGGCAAGCCGGTCCCTATGGAAGAGCACATCTCCTGTAGGAGCCGGCTTGCCGGCGAAAGAGGCGGTACTGCCCCACCAAGCTCAGACCATCAACGCCAAGCCCACTACCACCACCAGCTCCAGCAATTCCACCATCGCCCCGGCCGTATCTCCGGTACTGCCGCCCAACCGCTTGCACATCAGCCGCCGCAGCCACAAGAACACCCCAAGCGACAGCAACAGCACCCAAAGCCCGGGCAAGCCCGCCAGCACAACGCAAGCCAGCACGCTGCCCAGCAGCACCCACCCAGCGGCCCGGCGCGGCAGATGCTCGGCCAAGGCCGCCCCCAAACCACCCTGGCGCACATAGGGCGTGCCCATGAACAAACCCAACATCGCCGCCCGCCCGACCACCGGCGCCAGCACCAGCCAGCCAGCGGCGCCACACTCGACCAGCACCCATAGCGCACAGAATTTCAGCAACAGCACCAGCACCAGGGTGACCACGGCAATCGGCCCGCTGCGCGGATCCTTCATGATCTGCAAGGTGCGCTCGCGATCACCGAATCCGCCCAGCCAGGCATCGGCGCTGTCGGCCAAGCCATCCAGGTGCAAGGCGCCACTGAGCAGCACCCACAGCGCCAACAGCAACGCCGCATGCAGCGGCGCCGGCGCCCCCTGAAGCAGATGGCTGGCCAGCCACAGCAGCAGCCCGAACAGCAGCCCGACCACGGGATAGAACAACAGCGAGCGCCCCATCTGGTTCGGTGTCGGCATGCCCGGCAGGCGTACCGGCAAGCTGCTGAGAAACTGCAAGGCGATCCAGAACGGCAGCATCTCAATCCACCTCGCGCAACTGGTCGCCTGCGCAGACCAGCCGTTTCAACGCAGCATGCCCGACTTCGACTTGCAGCAACTGCTCCCGTGGCAAACCACGGGCCTGTGCCAACAGCAGCCGCATCACACCACCATGGGTGACCAGCAGCACACGCTTGCCCGCGTACTGGCACGCCAGCCTGGCGACTGCCGCCTGTACCCGTTCGGCAAATGCCAGCACCGGCTCGCCGCCGGGCGGCGTGAAGGCATAAGGGTCATTCCAGAACAGGCCAAGGGCATCGGCTTCGGTCTGCATGATCTGCGCCGCACTGCGCCCTTCCCAGTCACCAAAATGCAGTTCGCGCACATCCGCCTCGCGCTGCACCGCCAGCCCCAGGCGTGCGCCCAGCTCATCAGCGAACAACCCGCAGCGTTGCAGCGGCGAGCTGACCAGCACATCCCAAGGGCCGGCCTCGGCCACCGCCTGGCGCATCTGCGTCCAGCCAAGCGGTGTCAGGGCATCGTCCAGGCTGCCGCGCAGGCCTCCGCCGAGCACCGTCTCACCGTGGCGCAGCAGGTCGAGGATCATGCCGGGCGATCCGCCACCGCGGCTTCGGCGAAGGTCGCCATCTGCCCGTGCAGGGCACAGGCCAGGCGAATCAGCGGCACGGCCAGGGCAGCGCCACTGCCCTCGCCAAGGCGCAGCCCCAGGGCCAACAGCGGCTCGGCTTGCAGGGCGGCAAGCAAAGCCTTGTGCCCAGGCTCGGCGCCCTGGTGAGCGAACAGCAACCAAGGCCGGCACTGCGGATTGAGGCGCACCGCCACCAGGGCGGCGACGCTGCAGATAAAACCATCGACCAGCACCGGCAGCCCGTGCTGGGCACAGGCCAGGTAGGCGCCCACCAGTGCGGCGATCTCGAAACCGCCGACATGACCCAACGCACGTAGCGGCTCGTCGGCACGCAGCCCGTGCAGCACCAGGGCACGTTCGATCACCTCGGCCTTGTGCCGCACACCAGCGCTGTCCAGGCCGGTACCCGGCCCGCTCAGCTCACGCGCCGGGCACCCCATCAGCGTGCAGGCCAGGGCGGCGGCGGCCGTGGTGTTGCCGATACCCATCTCACCGCCGATGAACAGTTGGCCACCCTGTTCGAGCGCGCGCAGGGCGCTGTCGCGGCCAGCTTGCAAGGCGGCAGCCAACTGGGCGTCGGTCATCGCCGCCTGGCGGGCGAAGTTGCTGGTGCCCGCCCCCAGGCGCAGATGGCGCACGCCCGGCAGGTCCAACGACGGGTCGACCGTACCGAGGTCGACCACTTCCAGGCTCGCCTCCAGCTGGCGTGCCAGCACGCTGATCGCCGCGCCGCCCGAGACGAAGTTGCGCAGCATCTGCCCGGTCACGGCCTGTGGATAGGCAGAGATACCCTCCTCCACCACGCCATGGTCACCGGCGAATATCGTGATTGCCACCTGTTCCAAGGTGGGGCGCTCCCGCCCTTGCAACCCGGCCAGGCGAATCGCCAGGCCTTCGAGCTGGCCAAGGGAGCCAGTGGGTTTGGTCAGTTGCTGCTGACGGGCGCGGGCCTGATCCATGGCGGCGGTGTCGAGGGGTTGGCAGGCGTCGCGCCACCACGTCTGGGTCATAGAGCAGGTCCTTTGAGCATGAGAGGTAGGCCGGCCACGGTGAGCACCACGCGCTGGCAGCGCGCGGCCACGGCCTGGTGCAGCAGGCCGGAAAGGTCGACGTAGCGCCGGGTCAGTTCGCCCATGGGCACCACGCCCAGGCCGGTTTCGTTGCTGACCAGGATGATCGTGCCGGGCAGTTGCTCCAGGCAATCAAGCAGCGCATCGCGCTCCTGGGCCAGACGCTGGTCATCTTCGAGCATCAACAGGTTGGTCAGCCATAAAGTGAGGCAATCCACCAGCAGGCAGCGCCCTGCAGCGGCCTCGGCGCGCAGCACGGCGGCCAGGGCCAGGGGCTCCTCGATCAGCCCCCAGTCGGTCGGGCGGCGTTCGCGGTGCAGGCGCACCCGCTCGCTCATCTCGCCGTCCCGGGGTTCGCTGGTGGCGATATAGGTCACCGGCAAGCGGCTGTCCGTGGCCAACTGTTCGGCCAGGCGGCTCTTGCCGGAGCGGGCGCCGCCGAGGATCAGGTTACGCATCAGCGGTCACCCCACACAGTTGGCGCAGGCGCTCGGTATCCAGGTGCTGCTCCACCAGATCGGCCAGGCGCTCGATATCGCGCTCGCGCAGGGCCTCGTAGTCGATGGCCTGGGCGTCCGCGAGCCCGGCCCAGCGCAGCAGCGCGGCGCATGACTGGCTGCCTTCGAACAGCCCGTGCAGGTAGGTGGCGAGGATCTGGCCGTCGGCGCTGATGGCGCCATCGTTGCGGCCATCGTCCAACTGGATGGCCGGATGCTCAAGGCCCAGACCGTGGGTCACACCCGCATGGATCTCATAGCCGGACACCGCCGCCTGCTCCAGGTCGAGGGTACCGGCGACATTGCGCAGCTGCTTTTCAGCTTCCAGCACGGAGCTGTAGTCCAGCAGGCCAAGCCCGGCGCTGGAGCCCGCCGGCCCTTCCAGGCCCAGCGGGTCGTGCACTTCATGGCCGAGCATCTGCAAGCCGCCGCAGATACCGATTACCTTGCCGCCATAACGCAGGTGCCGGGCGATGGCACTGTCCCAACCCCGCTCGCGCAATTGCGCCAGGTCGGCGCGCACGCTCTTGGAGCCGGGCAGGATGATCAGGTCGGCGGGCGGGATCGGCTGGCCCGGGCCGATGAACTGCAGGTCCACCTGCGGGTGCAGGCGCAGGGGGTCGAAGTCGGTGTGATTGCTGATGCGTGGCAATACCGGGACGATCACCTTGAGCACGCGCTCGCCCTTGACCGCCTGGCGCACGTCGATGGCATCCTCGGCTTCCAGGTGCAGGTCGGTGACATAGGGCAGCACCCCCAGCACCGGCTTGCCGGTGCGCTGCTCCAGCCAGTCGAGGCCCGGTTGCAGCAAGGCGATGTCACCACGGAAACGGTTGATGACAAAGCCCTTCACCCGCGCCTGCTCACTCGGTGACAGCAGCTCCAGGGTGCCGACCAGGTGGGCGAACACGCCACCCCGGTTGATGTCGGCGACCAGGATCACCGGGCAGTCGACCGCCTCGGCGAAGCCCATGTTGGCGATGTCGCCGGCGCGCAGGTTGATTTCGGCGGGCGAGCCGGCCCCCTCCACCATCACTACCGGATAGGCCTGGCGCAGGCGCTCATGGGAAGCCAGCACCGCCTGCATGGCGATGACCTTGTAGTCGTGATAGGCCACGGCGTTCATGCTGGTGACCGCGCGCCCATGCACGATCACCTGGGCGCCGGTGTCGCTGTTGGGCTTGAGCAGCACCGGGTTCATGTCGGTGTGCGGCGCCAGCCGGCAGGCCTGGGCCTGCACCGCCTGGGCCCGGCCGATCTCGCCGCCATCGGCGGTGACTGCGCTGTTGAGCGCCATGTTCTGCGGTTTGAACGGCACCACGGCGACGCCCTGGCGCAGCAGCCAGCGGCACAGGGCGGTGACCAGCGTGCTCTTGCCGGCATCGGAAGTGGTGCCTTGCACCATGAGGGTGGTCATGCCGAATCCTTCTGGTAGTCCGCCAGGGCCTGGGCCAGGCGTTGTTCGTCCGCCGCGCTGGCGGGCAGGCCCAGGCGCACGGCAGGCGGTTGCTCGAACAAGCGGACGAGGATGCCGCGCCGGGCGAGAAAATCATGCAGGTGCGCGGCGCGTTCGCTGCGCACGTACTGGAACAGGTCGCAGCCACCGCTCGGCGCCAGGCCGGTGTTTTGCAACATCACCGCCAGACGCTGGCTGGCCCGCGCGCAACGTTCGATCTGCCCTTGGTGCGCAATGATGTCGGTGAAACAAGCCTGGCCGATCATCCGCGTCGGGCCGCTGACCGTCCAGGGCCCCAGCAGGTCGGCCAGCTGTTGCAACAGTGTTTTTTCGGCGACCACGAAGCCAAGCCTCACGCCAGCGAGCCCGAAAAACTTGCCGAACGAGCGCAGCACAATGAGCCCTGGGCACTCGGCGCAGTCGACAATGCTGTGCTCAGGCGTGTTGTCCATGAACGCTTCATCGACCAGCAACCAGCCGCCCCGCGCGGCCAGACGCGCGTGCCAGGCCAGCAATTGAGCGCGGGGGAAACGGCGCCCAGTGGGGTTGTTGGGATTGACCAGCAGCAACACATCAAGGCTGTCGAGGGCGCCCTCCACCTGGGCCTCGTCCAGCTCGACGAGCGTGTGCCCGGCACGCCGCCAGGCATAGGGGTGCTCGGCATAACACGGCGACAAAACGCCGACCCGACCAGCCGCGCGCAAATGCGGCAACGCCTGGATAGCCGCCTGGGAGCCGGCCACCGCCAGCAACTGGCGCACGCCATAGTACTGCCGCGCAGCGGCTTCCAGGCCATCCTCGGTTTCCGGCAAGCGCGCCCAGGCATCCTGCGGGATCGCGGGGATCGGGTAGCTCCACGGCGCGATGCCGCTGGACAGATCGAGCCAGTGCTCACGGGCGATCCCGTAGTGTTTTACCGCACGCAGCAGGCGCCCACCGTGCTCAAGCATTCAAGTAGCCTCCCAGGCAGATCACCAGCAGCCACAGCCACACACCACGCTGCACCAGGCTCCAGCCACGCTCGATCGCGTCGGCGTCGGCCATGGGGCCGTCCCCCAGGCGAGGGCGCTCATGCAACTCGCCGTGATAGACCGCCGGCCCGCCCAGTTCCACACCCAGCGCGCCTGCGCCGGCGGCCATCACCGGGCCGGCGTTGGGGCTGTCCCATTGCGGCCCCTGCCGGCGCCAGCAATTCATCGCCAGCCGGGTCTTGCCCAGCAGCGCGTAGGTCAGCGCCACCAACCGGGCGGGCAGGTAGTTGAGCCCATCGTCGATACGCGCCGCGCACCAACCGAAACGCTCGAAGCGTTCGTTGCGATAACCCCACATGGCATCCAGGGTGTTGCTCAGGCGATAGAGCACCACACCGGGCGCGCCGGCGATCACGAACCAGAACAGCGCGGCGAACACTGCATCGCTACCGTTCTCCAGCACGGACTCGGTGGCCGCCCGGGCTACTGCGGGCTCGTCCAGCTCGCGGGTTTCCCGGCTGACCAGGTAGCCGACCCGCCGCCGCGCCTCTTCGAGGTTGCCCTGGCGCAATGCCTGGGCCACCGGCAGCACATGCTCGCCCAGGCTGCGCAGGCCAAGCGCGCAGTACAGCGCCAGCACATCGACGATCCAGCCGATATAGGGCAACCAGGAGAGGATCAACGCCACCAGGGTCAGCGGCACCACGGCCAGGAACCAGGCACTGACGCCATGGCTGCGCCAGCCGCGGCCGCCGGCATTGAAACGCCGCTCCAGGCTCTTGGCCAGGTTGCCGAAGCCCACCAGCGGATGCCGCCGTTTCGGCTCGCCGAGCAAGGCGTCCAGGGCCACGCCCGCGACAGTCAGCAGGGCCATGCTCATGGCCGGTCTCCCCATTGGTTCTCGTAGAGCATTTCATGCAACGGCCGTTGCTCGGCCCAGTCTTCCAGCACCAGCATCGGTGCGGGATAAAACGCGGTTACAGGCCCCAGGCACAGCACCGCCACCGGCTTGGCGCCTGCCGGCATGCCCAGCAGTTCAGCCAGGGCCTGCGGATCGAACAACGACACCCAGCCCATGCCCAGCCCTTCTGCGCGGGCCGCCAGCCACAGGTTCTGGATGGCACAGGCGAGCGAGGCCAGGTCCATCTCGGGCAGGGTGCGCCGCCCGAAGATATGCGGCTCGCGGTTGTCCATCAACGCGGCGACCAGCACCTCGGCGCAGTCGCTGATGCCCTCGACCTTGAGCTTCATGAACTCATCCGCGCGCTCGCCCAGCGCCTCGGCGGTACGCACCCGCTCCTCTTCCACCAGCTCTTGGATGCGCATGCGCAGCTCGCGCTGGCTGATGCGGATGAAGCGCCACGGCTGCATCAACCCCACGCTGGGGGCCTGGTGCGCAGCGGCCAGCAATCGGCCGAGCAGTTCCGGCGCGACTTCGCCACCGGCGAAATGACGCATGTCGCGACGTTCGCCGATGGCGCGGTAGATGGCCGCGCGCTCGACCGCGCTGTAGGCGTGCTCGCTCATGGTCGCAGCAGCGCCGCCGCCGCGTCGGGGTTGGAGGGGAAGTAGAAATGCACGTAGGAGGCGGTCAAGCGGCCCAGGCGGTAGACCGCTTCGTTGCCGCGACCACCATTGGGGCTCAGGCCTCGGGCAATCGGTTCGAGCGCCGTCTCGGTCAGCGAGTGGTGATAGGTATGACCGCGCAGGGTGCCTTCCGGCAGCTCGACCGCCTGCAATGCCAGCGCCGCCAGGCGCTTCTGCATGGTTGCCTCGCCCGGCAGCAGGCCGAGCAGCGCGGCACGCTCGCCAGCCACGTCGGTCAGTGCATCGAGCAGATAAAGCATGCCACCGCACTCGGCCAACAGGGGCTTGCCTTGGCCATGGTGGTTGCGGATCGCCTCGAGCATTGGCGCATTGGCCGCCAGGGCATGATGATGCAGCTCCGGGTAGCCGCCTGGCAGGTACAGGCTGTCGATCACCGGCAGCTCACGGTCATGCAGCGGCGAGAAGAATTCGATCCGTGCGCCGAGGTTGCGCAGTAGCTCAAGGTTGGCGCCATAGGTGAAGGCGAAGGCTTCGTCGCGAGCCACGCCGATACGCACACCGGCCAACGAAGTCCCGGTGTCGAAGCGCTCTGGCGCGGCAAACGCCACCGGCGGCGGCAGGGCCGCATCGCAACTGGCTCCCAGTGCCTCGGCGGCGGCATCCAGGCGGGCATCCAGATCATTCAGCTCGCTGGCCTGCACCAGCCCGAGATGACGGCTGGGCAACTCGATGCCGCGCTCGCGGGACAGCCCGCCGTACCAGCGCAGTCCCTCGGTCAGGCTGCCTTCGAGCAGTTGCGCATGACGCAGGCTGCCGACCCGATTGGCCAGTACGCCGGCGAACGGCAGGTCGGGCTGATAGCGCGCCAGGCCCAGGGCCAGGGCGCCAAAAGTCTGGGCCATGGCCGTGCCGTCGATCACCGCCAGCACCGGCACGCCAAAGTGGCGTGCGAGGTCGGCGCTGGACGGGGTGCCGTCGAACAGCCCCATCACGCCTTCGATCAGGATCAGATCGGCCTCACCGGCCGCCTCCCACAGCAGGCGCCGGCTCTCTTCGGCGCCGATCATCCACAGGTCCAGCTGGTAGACCGGCGCGCCGCTGGCGCGCTCGAGAATCATCGGGTCGAGGAAGTCCGGCCCGCACTTGAACACCCGCACCTTACGCCCGAGGTTGCGGTGCAGGCGGGCCAGGGCGGCGGTGACCGTGGTCTTGCCCTGGCCGGAGGCCGGCGCGGCGATCAGTACCGCCGGGCAATGGCAAGCGTCACTCACAGTTCGACGCCCTTCTGCGCGCGGATACCCGCCTGGAACGCATGCTTGAGCATGCCCATCTCGGTCACGGTGTCAGCCAGTTCGATCATCTCGGGCTTGGCCGCACGGCCAGTGACGATCACATGTTGCATCGGCGGACGGGCCTGAATGTCCGAAAGCACCTGGTCGAGGTCGAGGTAGCCGTGCTTGAGAGCGATGTTCAGCTCATCGAGCACGACGAACTGGATCGACGGGTCCTGCAGCAACTGGCGCGACACGGCCCAGGCGGCCTCGGCGGCGGCGATGTCGCGCTGGCGGTCCTGGGTCTCCCAAGTGAACCCCTCGCCCATCACGTGATAGCGCACCTGTTCGGGAAAACGCCGGAAGAACAACTCTTCGCCGGTGCTGTTGCGGCCCTTGATGAACTGCACCACGCCGCATTGCATGCCATGCCCCAGCGCGCGGGCGAGCATGCCGAAGGCCGAGCTGCTCTTGCCCTTGCCATTGCCGGTCAGCACCAGCAGCAGGCCGCACTCGTTGGGGGAATTGGCGATGCGTTCGTCGATGATCGCCTTCTTGCGCTGCATGCGCGCCAGGTGGCGTTCGTCGCGGTCGGTGGATTCGCTCATCAGGGTTCTCCGCAGGCTGCCACCGACAGGTGACAGGTAATAGGCGGGCACACGGAGAACGCGCAGGGACCGTGGCGCAGGCCACATCGCACCGCGCATCACCCTCCGTGATGCCGTTGGCAGTGACAGGCCGGTCTCCGGGCTCATGAGTGGGGCCATGCCCAGGCCACGCGCCTTCCCGGATCACGAAATCCAGTGGCCATGCGCAGCCGTCGACTCATCTACCGTTGCGGGGGCAGCGCCGGAATCGCGCCTTGCTGGCGCCCACCGGCTTCCCAGTTTCACCCTGCCGAACCTGGGTTCGCAGGGCACCTGAAACACGCCGCGAAGGTTAGAGGGTTGTACCGGGAGCGTCAATCGAACGAGGGCCGATCTGGCCTGGATCAATGGCCGATCCGCCAGCTTGTGCCACACTCAAAACAGTGATATCACATAGCCACCATTTCGGCTGACCTCGATCACAATGACAAGGAGAGCGCAGCATGCAAGGCCTGATCATCAACAACCCGAGCCTGGAGTTCCTGCGCCCGGCCCTCGAGCGCTGGGTCGACTGCATCGATCGCTTCAACCAGATCCAGGGCGACAACGAAGCGCCTTACTGGCATGGCGCGGCCGCCAACGTCGGCGTGCTTGCGGCGGCTGCCTGGCAAGGCGAACTGGTGGCGCTGGAACACTATGCGAGCAAGAAACAGCGCGACGAGGGTGAACGCGAGGGGCGCTGCGACCTGTCGATCAGCAGTGCCGAGGCGACCGTGCACCTGCATGCCAGCCAACGCTGGCCGCGCATCGCCCGCCTGGACCTGGCGGCGGCCCTTCAGGAAGCCGCCACCCTGGCCAAGCCAATTGCCTATGCCAGCCAACTCAAGGCCGGCGCGCTGTTCGTCACCCCGTGGAAGGCCGGCCAGCACGCCAGCCCCGAGGAACTGCAGGACCTGGTCGACGACCTGCAAAAACACACGGCCTGCGCGATCGCCTGGTACTTCCCTTACGCCTACCGCAAGCTGCACAACGAGCTGGGGCAGTATTTCCCCGGCGTGGCGCTGCTGCTCAAGCAGGCCTGAGGACACACCACGCCGAGCGGCTACGCCTCAGCGCCGGCCAAGGCTGGCGGGAAGAACCGGTCCACCACCGCCTGGCTCCTGAAACGCCCGCGGTAGGCCTCCTGGTTGAAAGGTTGACCGGTCCGCAGGTCATATACGGTCGCCGTGCCGGGCTCGGCCACCCGAGCCAACTGCACATGAATGAAGCGATAGCCCTCCCCATATACCTGCTGTAACCCCTCTATCCGGAAGTAATGCCCCGGCAGGAACAGGGTTTCAGCTTCCATCGGATAGAGCGAGAACGGACTGATCGGCGTACCGTCTTGATAACGCTGCGCCGGCAACTCGAAGATCACCGAGCTGTCATCGAACGCGCGTATCACGCCATCATCCTCTGCGCCACTGCTGGTCGATGCGAACTCGCAGGCCTTATAGGGGTTCTCGGTGAAAGAACTCAGGTCGGTGTTGACCAGGATATCGCCCACTTGCAGGCGACCACTGCGATAACCTTCGCCACCGGTGCCCCGTGCGGCGTTACCACCGCGATACAGCGTGACGGCATTGCTCTTGGGCAACGCCTCCAAGGTGTCGGCAAGACGGCCGATGTAGTCATCCATGTCCGGATTTGCATAGGTGCCATAGCGAAATACATCGTTGCACTTAGAGGCCTCGTGGGTGTAATCCTCGATCAACGCATTGGCAAACTGCCGCCCCTGGCGATAGGAGTACACCGGCTTGCCTGCGACCAGGATACACGGCAGGCCCTGGGCATCCAGGTCGTACACCTGACCGGGCAGCAGCTCGACAACGCCCGCACCGATCAACAAATCCTTCTGCCGGACGATGGCCTTGGTCGACAGCTTGGCGCTCTGCCACAGGTCTGTCCGGCTATAGGTATCCCAAAGTTCCGAGCGCAGGCTGGCTAGCTCCGCCTGTACCGGAGGGGCCCCAGCCAGCAGCCGTGGCGGCTCCAACAGCTCCCATTCGCCCTCATCGCTCAGACGCACCGGGTGCAGCGCGATGAACGCGAACGGGTTGTCCGGCGGCACGATCAGCCAGACAGACAACTCATGGCTATAGCGCACCCGATAGATCAAGCCGTTGAGGGTAATCCAGCAACTGCCATCATTGCCTACGCGCACACCACGCAAACGGCCACTTTGCAGCAGCTCACTGGCCACCAGCGTGTTGGCCTCCAGCCCTTCAACCGGCAAGGTGGCGCTGCGCACCTCATGCCATTGTCCAAGTGACACCCTGAACTCATGGGGCGGCGCTTCGTAAGCCAGCGAGGCGAAGCTTGAAGTGAAGCTGATATCGACCATGTTCAAGGCCGTGTACAGGCTGTCGAGCATGGCCTCCCGTAATGCATTGCGGCGGGCCTGCTCGTCCAAGGCATGGACCGAAGCGTCAACATCCAACCCCACCTTGCCAACACCGGCTCCCAGCAGGGCCAAACTCATAGGCCAGCCCAGGGGGGCAAAGCCACCGAATACCTTGAGAAACGCCGACAGGTAACCCCGCCACATTGCCTTGCGCAGGTCCGCATTACTCCGAATGACCTCGGCAGTCTGCTGCATCTCGATCGAAACCTGATCGACCAGAACCTCGAACAACGCCTTGCCCGGCTCACGTTTGAACAACGAGAGCGCCACCATGGCCATCTCGTCGGAACGACTGTCGGCAACGCCTTGCAGGTGTACCTTGATCAGTCTCCTGCCGCTATCATCTCGCGGATTGGCGTGCGCCCCGTCGACAAATTCCTGCAGCGCCTGGGCCGATTGCAGGTGCTGACGCAACCAGCGGGCCATGGCCAATTCGGAATCGAACCCACGCACCGCCTCATGCGACCACGGCATATACAGTACGACGCGCCCATCCGTAGCCGTCAGCCGGTACAAGCTACCGCGGTCCGCTTCGCCGAAGGCATAGCGGCTGACGGTCAACGGCGAGCGGGTCGCGTCCTGCTGCAACAACGCCAGGGTCGGTAGTACGCCCGCCGTCAGGCCATCCGCTGCCACCGCACGCAGCCGCAGCCAGTCGAGCTGGCTGATCAGATCGCTGTCCAGAGCCTTGGCGGCTTGCCCAAGCAGGTTGATCTTGGCGATGACCCGGAAATGCCGGCCATAGCCGGACCAGAAATGCTCGATTGCGGCTCGATAGACCTCGGCGAAATCCAGCGCCCACAGGTCCTTTTGAACCTCGCGCGCCAACAACCGAACTTCATTGCGCTCATCGAACTGGCCGACCCGCGCGCCCTGCCGGTAGAAGCCTCCGACCTGATCCAGCAGGTCAGGTGCATCTTGAAACTGCACATCGAAGCGCTCGATCACCAACTCAACCAGGCGCATCGACTTGGTCGGTGTCCCGGAATGCTTCCAGCCATTGAAGGTACGCGAGCTGCTGCTGCCACTGTATCTCCTCCACCAGGGCCGCCAGCGGCCGCCCGGCGTCCAGTGCGGCGAGGCTGCGCTCGACCCGTTCCTTGATGGTGCTCATGAACCGCTCCAGGGATGTCGTTATGGGACAGACATCCTGATCGGCAAAGCGCAGGGAGTAGCGGTAGAAGAATAGTGCGGGGCGGTCCCGATCAGGGGCACGCCCACCTGGTCAAGGGTTCTGCGCCAAGTGGCCAGGCGGCAGCACGCGCTTGGCCTGCAGGTAGGCGCGGGACCAGTAATTGCTGGACAGGTAGTCCAGGCGCACGGTGCCGCCGGTGGACGGCGCATGCACGAAGCGGCCCTCGCCCACGTAGATTCCGGCATGGCTGACCTGCGAACCACCACCAGTGGCGAAGAACACCAGGTCGCCCGACTGCAGGGCGTTGATATCCACGTTCGGCGCACGCATCACGATCATGTCGCGGGTGGTACGCGGCAGGCTGATGCCGGCGGCATCACGGTAGACGTAGCCGATCAGGCCGCTGCAATCGAAGCCGGAGTCCGGCGTGTTGCCACCCCAACGGTAGGGCGTGCCCACCAAGCCGATGGCGCGGAACAGCACATCGTCCGCGGCTGGCGAGGAGGCCGGCTGCTGATTGAACGATACCGGGGGCTTGGACGTCGGCGCAGGCGCCGGGGCGCGGCTCGAACAGGCGGCGAGCAGTGCCGCGAGGGAAAGGAGTGCGAAGCGCGCCAACATCGCCATGATGGTAACGTCCTGTCGAAGACCGTCCGGCCGCAGCCGAAGCCAAAAGAGTTGAGAGATTAGATTAGACACTTTCTGTAAATGCGCACGGCGGCGAGCTTTTTCAGCTACGCCGCCGTGCGAGGTTACAGCATTTTGATATCAAATCAATTGCGCGAGATCGTGGTCGGCGCCATGGCGAGCGCGCGCTTGGCCTCGATGAAGGTCTTGCTCCAGTAGCGATCGCCAAGGCTGTCGATACGCACGCCACCGCTGCGGCGGCTGCTGGAGTGGATGAACTGGTTGTCACCCAGGTAGATGCCGGCATGGCTCACACGGCCACGGCCATTGGTGCTGAAGAACAGCAGGTCGCCTGGCTTGAGCTTGTTGCGAGCCACCTTGGGGGCGTCGACATTGATCATCTCGCGGGTCGAGCGCGGCAGGTTCATGCCCGCTTCCTCACGGAAGAGATAGCCGATGAAGCCGCTGCAATCGAAGCCCGACTGCTCCGAGGTGCCGCCAAAGCGGTAGCGGGTGCCGATCAAGGCCATGCCGCGCTCGAGAATGCTGTCGGCCAGCACAGGCAGCTGATAGGGCTTGCCATTGCTGGAGAATGCGTCCATGTCTTCTTCGGTGGCCAGCTCTTCCTCACTGAATACGGAAGAAGCAGAAGCCTTCGAGTTGATCGACTGGGCGGCGATGTGGTGTTGATCCTGCTGCTGCGAGACCGGGCCTTGGGAGGCGCAACCGAACAACAGGGTCACAAGTGCAAGTGGCACGAGGGGTGCGAAGCGCTTCAGCATGGGCACGACCGTGTCTGTAATCCTTTAGAAGGGGGAAACTATGCCTTCTATCGGGACCATTTGCAAATTTTATCGAAAAACATGTGACTTTTCTGGTTCGAGGCTGCAAGCCCCTGTTTGAAGGGCTTACCAGCCCAGGGTTTCCTTGAGGAACGGGATCGTCAGCTTGCGCTGGGCTTGCAGCGAAGCCTGGTCGAGGCGCTCGAGCAAGTCGAACAAGGCGCTCATGCTGCGCGTGCCGCGGGTCAGGATGAAGTGGCCGACCTCGTCGGTCAGGTGCAGGCCGCGGCGCGAGGCGCGCAACTGCAAGGCACGCAGCTTGTCTTCATCGGACATGCCGCGCATCTGGAAAATCAGCGCGAGAGTGAGCCGGGACTTGAGGTCCGCCAGCTTGATCGGCAGTTCGCGAGGTGAACTGGACGCGGCCAGGAGCAAGCGTCGACCGCTGTCACGCAGGCGGTTGAACAGGTGGAACATGGCCTCTTCCCAGTCCGCCCTGCCCGCGATCACATGCAGGTCGTCGATGCACACCAGTTCGTACTGTTCAAGATGGTCGAGCAGCTCGACGCCACGCTCGAGCAATTGCGCGAGCGGCAGATAGACAGCGGGCTCGCCCAACTGCTGGAAACGGTGGGTGGCGGCCTGCAGCAGGTGGGTACGACCAACGCCCTGCTTGCCCCATAGATAGATGAGGCTCTCGGTCCAGCCGGCGTCGGCTTCGCACAACCGCTCGACGTAGCCCAATGCCGCGGCATTGGCGCCCGGGTAGTAGTTGATGAAGGTGGCGTCATCGCGCAGACGCACACCCAGGGGCAACTGGATCGGTTTCATGCTCGCGGGCGGTCGCGGGGACCGCAGGGGGCCTTTGGTGAACAGTGTGCAAAGTCTATACCCGCAACGCGGGCGGCACAATCGGCGAGGGGAATAGCACATGTAAAATCAAGAAGTTGCATGGTTTTACCTGGCATTGGGGCTGCCCAGCAGCCCATCGACGGCAAGCCGGCTCCTACCCTCCGCAGGCGGCGCGGTACCTGTAGGAGCCGGCTTGCCGGCGAACAATTGCTAAAGGTCCGGGTCAATCTCCCCGGCATACATGTCCGACTCCTTGTACAGGTCGTGCACATGCCGCAGCAGCACCATGATCACCGCCGCCACCGGCAGGGCCAACAGCACGCCAGTGAAGCCGAACAGCTCGCCACCGGCCAGGATGGCGAAGATCACCGCCACCGGGTGCAGGCCGATGCGGTCACCCACCAGCAGCGGCGTCAGCACCATGCCCTCGAGCGCCTGCCCGACCATGAACACCGCGACGATGCCCAGCATCGGGTACAGCTCGCCACCGAACTGGAACAAGCCCGCCACCAGCGCCGCGCCGATCCCGATGATGAAGCCCATGTACGGCACGATCGCCGCCAGCCCTGCCAGCATGCCGATCAGCAGGCCAAGTTCCAGGCCCACCAGCATCAGGCCAGTGGAATAGATGACGCCCAGGGCGAGCATCACCAGCAGTTGGCCACGCACGAACGCGCCGAGCACCTCATGGCACTCCCCCGCCAGCCCCACCACCTGCGGCTCGCGCTGACGCGGCAGCAGGCTGCGTAGCTTGGCCATCATCAGGTCCCAGTCACGCAGCAGATAGAAGCCCACCACCGGGATCAGCACCAGGTTGGCCAGCCAACCGATCAGCGCCAGGCTCGAGGCGGTGGCCTGGGACAGCAGCACACCGACGATATCGGTGGTCTGGCCCATGTGCTCGCCGATGGCGGCCTTGATCTTGTCGAATTTCCAGAAGCCGTCGGCCAGGCCCAGCCGGCTCTGCGCCCAAGGCAAGGCCACGTGCTGCAGCCAGTCGAGCATCTGTGGCGCCAGTTCGTACAGGCGCAGCAACTGCTTGGCCAGCATGGGGATCAACACCAGCAGCAGAGCCAGGAAGATCAGGGTGAACAGGCTGAACACCACCACCACGCCCCAGGTTCGCGACAGCCCTGCCCGCTCCAGGCGGTCGACCAGTGGATCCGCCAGGTAGGCGAGAAGAATGCCCACCAGGAACGGTGAAAGAATGTTGTGCAGCAAATACAGCAACACGGCGATCAGCAGGGCAGCGCCCAGCCAGATCCAGCGACGCAGTTCGATCATGCAGGTTACTCCTTACCAGCGAAAACGCAGGCCGTCGAACGGCCTGGTTGGCGTGGGCAACGCCACGCCAGGCTCAGCCTGAGACGCCGCGGGCGGCGTTGCAGGCACCTGCTCGGCAGGCAGTTCCTGCAATTTGGCCAGGCCCAGCTGGGCGCGCAATTGATCGCGATTGCCGGTGACGGCGTAGGTCAGGGTCGCGCCCTCGACCCTCTGCAGGCGCGCGCCATAAGGCTCGAGCACGCGGGCAAGCTCGGCGTAGCGCTGCAGGTTCATGCCCTGCACCTGGACTTGCAGGTCACTGCTGGCACCCGGACGGGTGACGTAGCGTGGCGCCAGTCGATTGCTCACCGCCAGCATCAGCGCGTCGGCCAGGGCAGCCTGGTCGGCGCCTTCGGCACTGCCCTGCTCGCGCTGGTCGCCCAACCACAGCTGCCACTTGCCCTGCCACTTGCCCTCGGATTCGTGAGCATGCACCGCCAACAAGGCGTTGGCGCCATAGCGCTCGGACGCTTCACGCAAGGGCCCGGGCTCGCTGCCTTCAAGTTGCTTGGCATTGGCGACCAATTGTTCCTGCAGGTCGGCCAATGGCAAGCGCAGCGGCAGGCCGCGGTGCTGCGCGGCGCGGCGCAGGGGTTCGGCGCTGCCCTGGCCGTCACCGACCAGGCTGCTGCCGTCGACATTGTCGTTCAGCCACCAGACCAGAATCGACGGCCGATTGTTGCCCCACAAGGCCAGGCCTGCCTGGCGCAAGGCGCGCTCGGTACTGCCGGGGTCGAACTCGACCAGCACCGACTCGGGCGGCCCGGCCTCGGTGCCGACCTGGTTGATGATCTGCTGCGGATCCTTGCGCAAGGCAGCCAGCGCAGGGCTCTGAGGTGCCTTGGGGTCGCCGGTCAGGCGCAGCACCAGCGTGTCCAGGGCCTTGCTGGTGGCCTGGGCGCGGGCCTCGCCGCCCTGCCCTTCGAGCGGCTCACGCACCTGGTAAAGGCCGGAAACCTTGTCGGCTTGCGCCGCGACAGCGACGAACGCCAGGCAACCTGCGGCGAGGTAGTTGAGAAGACGCATTGAGGATTCCTGTCCAGATAACCATGGGGCGGCGCGTGCCGGCCGTTCGACTCTGACCGCGCCGGGCCGGAAAATGCTTCATGAGCCCGGCCATGTGCACCCGTCGCCATGGGTATACCTTATACAGGCACAGGCGCGGCAACCAGTCGCACACTTTGAAACACTGTCTCCGCCGACATTTTCCGGCCAGCCCGTCGGCCTGAGGATGGCCGCTGAGGGGCAACCCTGATAAAATCGCGCGCCTTCGCAGACCAGAGACGAACAGGCAGCCGCCGCACCTTGCAGCCGGCCTTGGCCGTCCCGGTCGTTTTCCACGAATCCCTCCCTCTTAAAGGCCTGGATCAATGAGCAAGCAACCCTCCCTGAGCTACAAGGACGCCGGTGTAGACATCGACGCCGGCGAAGCACTGGTCGAACGCATCAAGGGCGTCGCCAAGCGCACCGCACGCCCTGAAGTCATGGGTGGCCTGGGCGGCTTCGGCGCCCTCTGCGAGATCCCGGCCGGCTACAAGCAGCCGGTGCTGGTCTCCGGCACCGACGGCGTCGGCACCAAACTGCGCCTGGCACTTAACCTGAACAAACACGACAGCATCGGCCAGGACCTGGTCGCCATGTGCGTCAACGACCTGGTGGTGTGCGGCGCAGAACCGCTGTTCTTCCTCGACTACTACGCCACTGGCAAGCTCAACGTCGACGTGGCCGCCACTGTGGTCACCGGCATCGGCGCCGGTTGCGAACTGGCCGGCTGCTCGCTGGTCGGTGGTGAAACCGCTGAAATGCCAGGCATGTACGAAGGCGAGGATTACGACCTGGCCGGTTTCTGCGTCGGCGTGGTGGAAAAGGCCGACATCATCGACGGCTCGAAAGTGGTCACCGGCGACGCCCTGATCGCCTTGCCGTCCTCCGGCCCGCACTCCAACGGCTACTCGCTGATCCGCAAGATTCTCGAAGTGTCCGGCACCGACATCGACAACACCCAGCTCGATGGCAAGCCGCTGGCCGACCTGCTGATGGCCCCGACCCGCATCTACGTCAAGCCGCTGCTGCAACTGATCAAGCAGACCGGCGCGGTCAAGGCCATGGCCCACATCACTGGCGGCGGCCTGCTGGACAACATCCCGCGCGTCCTGCCAAAAGGCGCCCAGGCCGTGGTCGACGTGGCCAGCTGGCAGCGCCCGGCGGTATTCGACTTCCTGCAGGAAAAGGGCAACGTCGACGAGCATGAAATGCACCGCGTGCTGAACTGCGGCGTGGGCATGGTCATCTGCGTGGCCCAGGACCAGGTCGAAAACGCCCTGAACGTACTGCGCGCCGAAGGCGAACAGCCTTGGGTGATCGGCCGCATCGACGTGGCCGCCGAAGGCGCCGCCCAGGTCGAGCTGCACAACCTCAAGGCACACTGATGCCGGGCAAGACCTGTAACGTGGTGGTGTTGCTGTCGGGCTCCGGCAGCAACCTGCAGGCGCTGATCGACAGTACCAGCGCCAGTGACAGCCCAGCCCGCATCCGCGCGGTGATCTCCAACCGCGCCGATGCCTACGGCCTCGAACGCGCCAAGGCCGCCGGCATCGACACGGCCGTGCTCGAACACACCGGTTTCGATGGCCGCGAGGCCTTCGACGCGGCGCTGATGGCGCTGATCGACGGCTTCGCCCCCGACCTGGTGGTGCTGGCCGGCTTCATGCGCATTCTCAGCGGTGGTTTCGTGCGTCACTATCAAGGCCGCCTGCTCAACATACATCCGTCATTGCTGCCGTTGTACAAAGGCCTGCACACCCACCAGCGCGCGCTGGAGGCTGGCGACCGGGAACATGGCTGCAGCGTGCACTTCGTCACCGAGGAACTCGATGGCGGGCCTCTGGTCGTACAGGCTGTGGTTCCGGTGGTTGCGGGCGACACACCGCAGACACTGGCCCAGCGGGTACATGTGCAGGAACACCTGATCTACCCGCTGGCGGTGCGCTGGTTCGCCGAAGGACGCTTGCGTCTGGGCGAACAGGGTGCATTACTGGATGGCCAGCCGCTGGCGGCCAGCGGTCACTTGATTCGAAATTAGGAGAATTTATGCGTCGCGCCCTGCTCTTGGCTCTCGCCGTGCTTGCCCTGCCGCTCCAGGCAGCTGACCTGAAGCCGTTCGCGGCCAGCTACACCGCCGATTGGAAGCAGCTGCCCATGAGCGGTACCGCCGAACGCAGCCTGGTCAAGAACGCCAACGGCACATGGGACCTGAACTTCAAGGCCTCCATGATGATCGCCAGCCTGACCGAGCAAAGCACCCTGAAGCTCGACAACGACACCTTGCTGCCGCAGAAGTACCACTTCGAGCGCGGTGGCCTGGGCAAGGCGAAGAAAGTCGACCTGAGCTTTGACTGGAACAGCAAGAAAGTCACCGGCAGTGACCGTGGCGATGCTATCAGCCTGCCACTCAACCGCGGCGTGCTGGACAAGTCGTCGTATCAACTGGCCCTGCAGCACGATGTGGCGGCGGGCAAGAAGAGCATGACCTACCAGGTGGTCGACGGTGACGAAATCGACACCTACGACTTCCGAGTCCTGGGCAGCGAAAAGATCGCCACCAAGGCTGGCCAGGTCGAGGCGATCAAGGTCGAGCGCGTGCGCGACCCAAGCCAGAGCAAGCGCATCACCGAGCTGTGGTTCGCCAAGGACTGGGACTACCTGCTGGTGCAACTGCGCCAGGTCGAGACCGATGGCAAGGAATACGTGATCGTGCTGCAGGATGGCACGGTCGATGGCAAGGCGGTCAAGGGCAACTGATACCGTCGCCAGCTACACTCCAAGCCCCGCCTTGTGCGGGGCTTTTTCATGCCTGATGAGCACGCCCCTTGTAGGAGCCAGCCTTGCTGGCGAACCCGGCAACGCAATATCCGGCATCGGCGTGAAGCCATTCGCCAGCAAGGCTGGCTCCTACAGGGGCACCAGCGCATCATGAAACTTGTTTCATCGCCGTTTTATTTACTTAGCCTGCTAACAAATTCTATAAAGAAGGCCTGCGACAGAGTGCCGCAGCCAACCAAGCAGTGGAGTTTGACGATGACAGTCCAAGTAACCGAACGCGACGAATCGAAAATGTCCCACGAAGGCCAGGCCGCTGGCCTGCGGATCTGGGACGTGCATCAGCAAGGCCAACTGGTCGGGATGTTCCACAACGAACAACAGGCTCACCAGTACCGCATGGAGCTCGAGTACCTCGAGAACCAACGCCCTTCGCCATGATCCCGTCTTGAAATGAAAAACCCCGCCAAGGCGGGGTTTTTCATGCTTACCACATCAGATCGTCAGGGATCTTGTAGGCGGCGTAAGGATCATCTTCGTCCGCTTCCTCTACGTGAGTGTTGAGCAGCAGGATGCGGTTAGGGTCGCGCTCCTGGATCTTCACCGCTGCCTCGCGCGGAATCACCTCGTAGCCACCGCCATGGGCGACGATCGCCAGCGCGCCGTTGCTCAACTTGCTGCGCATCAGGGCGTTGACGGCGATGCGCTTGACCTTCTTGTCATCGACGAAGTTGTAGTAGTCCTCGGTGGTCAGCTTGGGCAGGCGGGTCGCTTCGATCAGTTGCTTGACCTGCGCGGCACGGGCTTTCTGCTCGGCCTTTTCCTGGACCTGGCGGTTCAGCTCCTGATCCTTTTTGGCTTTATCGGCCATGGCTTCCTTGGCCAAGCGCTGCTGGCTGTCGTCCACCTCGACCTGGCCTTTGTGCTCCAGGCGTTTCTGTTTCTTCTCAGCCTTGTTGGTCTGAGAAACCTGTTTCTGGTTGACCAGACCGGCTTTGAGCAATTGGTCGCGAAGGGAAAGGCTCATCGGTGTTCACTCACTTATGCATCAGCTCAGCCGCAGCTGGGCAGGTTCTTTTCCTGACGCTTGGCCTCGCCCCAGAGGGCGTCCAGCTCGTCGAGGGTACGATCTTGGATGGACAGGCCCTGCTCGCGCAATGCCTGCTCGATAAAACGGAAACGCCGCTCGAACTTTCGATTGGCCCGACGCAGGGCGTTTTCCGGGTCGTGCTTGAGGTGCCGGGCGAGGTTGACGGTGGCGAACAGCAGGTCACCCAGCTCATCCTCCAGGGCGTCGCTGTCGCCATCGGCCATGGCTTGCAGGACTTCATCGAGCTCCTCGCGCACCTTGTCCAGCACCGGCAGCGCCTCGGGCCAGTCGAAACCGACCGTGGCTGCGCGCTTCTGCAGCTTGGCGGCGCGGGACAGCGCAGGCAATGCCGCGGGTACGTCATCCAGCAGCGACAGCTGTTCGGGCTCGCTCTTTTCGGCGCGCTCCTCGGCCTTGATCTCCTCCCAGCGCGACTTGACCTGGGCCTCGCTCAGCGCGGGGGTGTCCAGCGGCGCGTAGAGATCGCCCGTGGGGAAGACGTGGGGATGGCGGCGGATCAGCTTGCGGGTGATCGCATCGACCACGCCGGTGAATTCGAAACGCCCTTCCTCCCGCGCCAGCTGGCTGTAGTAGACCACCTGGAACAGCAGGTCGCCCAGTTCTCCCTGCAGGTGCTCGAAATCGCCGCGCTCGATGGTGTCGGCGACTTCGTAGGCCTCTTCGAGGGTGTGCGGGACGATGCTGGCGTAGTCCTGCTTCAGGTCCCACGGGCAGCCGTGCTGCGGGTCGCGCAGGCGGGCCATGAGGTGCAGCAGGTCTTCAAGGGTGTAGGTCATTGTTGGGCAGGTCCTTCGGTAGAGGCTTCTTCGCGGGTAAACCCGCTCCTGCAGGTATCGCGCAATCCTGTAGGAGCGGGTTTACCCGCGAAGAGGCCACCTCGGTATCAAGGGGTACGGTTACGCCGCGTCTCGATGATGTTCGGCAACTGCGAGATCCGCCCAAGCAAACGCCCAAGGGCATCCAGGCCAGGGATCTCGATGGTCAGCGACATCAATGCGGTGTTGTCTTCCTTGTTCGAGCGGGTGTTGACCGCCAGCACGTTGATCTTCTCGTTGAGCAGCACCTGCGACACGTCGCGCAGCAGGCCCGGGCGGTCGTAGGCGCGGATGACGATATCCACCGGATACGTCTGCACCGGGATCGGCCCCCAGCTGACCTGGATCATCCGCTCCGGCTCCTTGCCCGCCAGTTGCAGCACCGAGGCGCAGTCCTGGCGGTGAATGCTCACGCCGCGACCCTGGGTGATATAACCGACGATGGCGTCGCCCGGCAGCGGCTGGCAGCAGCCAGCCATCTGCGTGAGCAGGTTGCCGACGCCCTGGATCTGGATATCGCTGCGCTTGCCGGCGCGGATACCCCGGGCCTGGCGCGGGATCAGCTCGACCGGCTCGATGCGCTCGGGCTCGAGCAGTTGCTGGGCGGCGTTGACCATGTGCGCCAAGCGCAGGTCGCCCGCGCCCAGGGCGGCGAACATGTCCTCGGCGGTCTTGACGTTGGCCTTCTCCGCCAGGCGCTCGAAGTCCACCTGGGGCAGGCCCAGGCGGCTCAGCTCGCGCTCGATCAGGGTCTTGCCGGCGGCGACGTTCTGGTCGCGGGCCTGCAACTTGAACCAGTGAACGATCTTGGCTCGCGCCCGCGAGGTGGTGACATAACCGAGGTTGGAGTTCAGCCAGTCGCGGCTCGGGCTACCGTGCTTGCTGGTGATGATCTCCACCTGCTCGCCGGTTTGCAGGCTGTAGTTGAGCGGTACGATGCGCCCGTTGATCTTGGCGCCACGGCAGTTGTGGCCGATCTCGGTGTGCACGCGGTAGGCGAAGTCCAGCGGCGTGGCGCCTTTGGGCAGGTCGATGGCATGGCCGTCCGGGGTGAACACATAGACCCGGTCCGGTTCGATATCGACCCGCAACTGTTCAGCCAGCCCGCCAATATCGCCCAGCTCTTCATGCCACTCGAGCACCTGGCGCAACCAGGAGATCTTCTCCTCGTAGTGGTTGGAGCTGGGCTTGACGTCGGTGCCCTTGTAGCGCCAGTGGGCGCAGACGCCCAGCTCGGCTTCCTCGTGCATCGAGTGGGTGCGAATCTGCACCTCCAATACCTTGCCCTCGGGGCCGATCACCGCCGTGTGCAGCGAGCGGTAGCCATTCTCCTTGGGGTTGGCGATGTAGTCGTCGAACTCCTTGGGGATGTGCCGCCAGAGGGTGTGCACGATGCCCAGCGCGGTGTAGCAGTCACGGACCTCCGGCACCAGCACGCGCACTGCGCGCACGTCGTAGATCTGGCTGAACTCCAGGCCCTTGCGCTGCATCTTGCGCCAGATCGAATAGATGTGTTTGGCCCGGCCGCTGATGTCGGCATTGACGCCGGTGGCCAGCAGCTCGTTCTGCAATTGGTTCATCACATCGCTGATGAAGCGCTCGCGGTCCAGCCGCCGTTCGTGCAGCAGCTTGGCGATCTGCTTGTACTGGTCGGGCTCGAGGTAGCGGAACGACAGGTCCTCGAGTTCCCACTTGATATGGCCGATACCCAATCGGTGCGCCAGCGGCGCATAGATATCGAAGACTTCGCGAGCCACGCGCAGGCGCTTCTCGTCATCGGCGGCCTTCACCGCACGAATGGCGCAGGTGCGTTCGGCGAGCTTGATCAGCGCAACGCGCACGTCGTCGACCATCGCCACCAGCATCTTGCGCAGGTTCTCGACCTGCGCCTGGGAGCCCAGCACCAGCGACTGGCGCGGGCTGAGGCTGGCGCTGATGGCGGCCATGCGCAGCACGCCGTCGATCAGCTTGGAGACGACCGGCCCGAAACGCTGGCCGACTTCGGCAAGGGTCACCTTGCCTTCGCGCACCGAGCGGTAGATGACCGCGGCCACCAGCGAGTCCTGGTCGAGCTTGAGGTCCGCGAGGATCTCGGCGATTTCCAGGCCCGCCTGGAAACTGGACGTCCCGTCCGCCCAGGAATGCTTGGCCGGGTTGCCCTTTTTCTCGACCTCATGGGCGAATTCGCAGGCGTCCTTCAATGCCGCGCGATCGAGCTGCGAATCGACGCTCACCACATGATCGAGCCATGCCTCGAGATTGATACTGCCGTCGTTGTTGACCGGCTGGTGCACTCTCACCTGTACCATCTTTGTTTTACCTTCCCATACAGCGCACCACGCAGGTGCGCTGGCTTTCACCTGTGCCGCCTCCACTCCCTGGACACGGCACCAAGAGGGCCAGCCTGGCTAGCCCGCCTCGAATAACGCCATGGCCTCGACATGCGCCGTCTGAGGAAACATGTCGAGAATCCCGGCCCTTTTTAACCGGTACCCCTGCCCGACCAGCACCTGCGTGTCTCGCGCCAGCGTGGCCGGGTTGCACGATACGTAGACCAGCCGCTTCGCGCCGAGCCGGGCGATGCCTTGCACCACCTCGTAGGCCCCGTCGCGCGGTGGATCCAAGAGTACCGCAGAAAAGCCTTCGGCGACCCATCCGGCGCCCGCCAAAGGCTGCGATAAATCGGCCTGAAAAAACCGTGCGTTATGCACATTGTTACCGTGGGCATTGGCTTCGGCACGCTCGACCATCGCCTGCACGCCTTCCACCGCCACCACTTCACGCGCCTGCCGGGCCAGCGGCAGGGCGAAGTTGCCCAGGCCGCAGAACAGGTCCAGCACCCGCTCATGGGCCTGTGGCGCCAGCCAGGCCAGGGCCTGCTGGATCATCAGGGTATTGACCTGGGCATTGACCTGGACGAAGTCGCCCGGCCGCCAGGCCAGCTCCATCCCCCAGGGTTCCAGGGCAAAACCCAGCTTCTGCGCGGCGTCCACGGGCGCCGGTTCGCCTTCGCCCTGCAACCAAAGCTGAGCGCCGGCTTCCCGGCAGAATGCCTCCAGGCGCGCCAGGTCTTCAGCAGGCAATGCTGCCACGTGCCGGACCAGTACCGCTTCAGCCGTGCCGCTGAACAACTCCACATGCCCCAGTGCCTGGGGCTTGCTCAAGCTGCGCAGCACGGTCGGCAGGTGGCGCATGATCGCCTGCAAGGGTTGTACCAGTACCGGGCAGTCGTCGATGGCAACGATGTCCTGGCTGGCTTCGGCACGAAAACCCACGTCAAGCTGACGTTGTTTCACATCCCAGCGCACCGCCACCCGCGCCCGCCGCCGGTAGCCGAACTCAGGCCCACACAGCGGCGCGGCCCATTCGTCCGGCTGCACGCCGGCGACGCGCTGCAACTGCTCGGCGAGCAGACGCTGCTTGAGCGCCAGTTGGCCGTCATGGGGCAGGTGCTGGAGGTTGCAACCACCGCAGCGCGCGTAGTGCCGGCACGGCGCCTCGCGCCGCTCGGGGCTGGCCTGGAACACCCGTTCCAGGCGTGCCTCGACCACCTTGCCACGGGCGCCCAGCACCCGCGCCTCGACCTCTTCGCCGCCCAGCGCGCCACTGACGAACCAGGTGCGCCCTTCGAGGAAGGCAATGCCGCGCCCATCGCCGGCCACGCGCTCGATCAGCAGGCGCTGCTTCTTGCCCAGCGGAATTTGTGTGGCACGGTTGCCACCGGTCGGCTGGAAACGCAGGCCGCCGTTGCTTTTCTTTCTGGACATCAGGTCGGGTCGAACAGGCCGGTGGACAGGTAGCGATCGCCGCGGTCGCAGATGATGGCGACCATCACCGCGTTCTCGACTTCACGGGACAGGCGCAACATGGCCGCCACCGCACCGCCGGACGACACGCCGCAGAAAATGCCCTCTTCACGGGCCAGGCGGCGCGTGGTTTCCTCGGCTTCCTGCTGGGACATGTCCATCACGCGGTCGACGCGGGCCGCGTCGAAGATCTTCGGCAGGTATTCATGGGGCCAGCGGCGAATCCCCGGAATGGCCGAACCTTCCATGGGTTGCAAGCCGACGATCTGCACCGCCGGATTCTGTTCTTTCAGGTACTGCGAGCAGCCCATGATGGTGCCGGTGGTACCCATGGAACTGACGAAGTGGGTGATGGTGCCGTGGGTTTGCTGCCAGATTTCCGGGCCGGTGCTGTTGTAGTGGGCGATCGGATTGTCGCCGTTGGCGAACTGATCGAGGACCAGGCCACGGCCTTCGGCCTGCATTTTTTCAGCGAGGTCGCGCGCCCCCTCCATGCCCTCTTCCTTGGTGACCAGGATCAGCTCGGCACCGTAGGCGGTCATCGCCGCCTTGCGTTCGGCGGTGGAGTTGTCGGGCATGATCAGGATCATCTGGTAGCCCTTGATCGCCGCCGCCATCGCCAGGGCAATGCCGGTGTTGCCGGAGGTGGCTTCGATCAGTGTGTCGCCAGGCTTGATCTGGCCGCGCAGTTCGGCGCGGGTGATCATCGACAGCGCCGGGCGGTCCTTGACGGAGCCGGCCGGGTTGTTGCCTTCGAGCTTGAGCAGCAAGGTGTTGCTGGTGGCCCCGGCCATGCGCTGCAGGCGAACCAGAGGCGTGTGGCCGACGCAATCGGCGATGGTTGGGTACTGCAGGGTCATGGGCGTTTTCGCAATCCGGACGGCAGGGGCGACTATCATACCGGCAAACCCTGCGCGGCCATATCACGCAATCGTTGGAGGATATAGCGAGAGGCTATAAGCACTATCGCCGAGGCACCTGTAGGAGCGGCTTCAGCCGCGATCACCCGCAAAGCGGGTGCCTGACACCACGTTGCCTGCATCGCGGCTGAAGCCGCTCCTACAGTCTGCGCGTTACATCACGGCCGCCAGGCGCATGCACACCTGCAACCCGCGCTCACCATTGACCGCCCACACCCTGCCGCCCTGGCGCTGGATGGCGCTGCGGGCGATGCTCAAGCCCAGGCCGAAACCACCATCGCCGGGCCGGGAGCCGTCAAGCCGGGTAAACGGTGCGAAGATGCGTTCCAGATCGTTTTCGGCCACGCCGCCACCTTCATCTTCCAGGTCGAGCCGCCAGCTACTGCCTTCACGCCGCCCACTCAAGCGCACCACGCCACCCGCTGGCGAATGACGAATGGCATTGCGCAACATGTTCTCCAACGCCTGGGCCAGGTGATTGAGGTTGCCGTGCACCCAGCAATTGGCCGGCAACTCACAGCGCAGCCGCTCCGACGCCCAGCCGCTTTCATAACAGGCGTTCTCGCTGAGCATCTCCCACAACGCCTGGAGCTGGATCGGCTCCAGGTTCATCGGCGCCCGCTCGGCGTCCTGCCAGGCCAGTTGCAGGGTGTCCTCGACCAGTTGCTGCATGCCATCCACCTCGCGGTGCAGGCGCTCGCGCAGGCGTTGCAGGTCGGTCTCACCATCACAGGCCACGCGCAGACGGCTGAGCGGGGTGCGCATTTCGTGGGAGAGGTCGCGCAGCAGTTGCTGTTGCAGCGCCACGGTACCTTGCAGGCGCTCAGCCATCTGGTCGAAGGCTCGCGCCAGTTCGCCCAGCTCATCCTGGCGCTGGGTGGTACGGGGGTCGAGGCGCGCCGAAAGCTGGTCGGCGCGCCAGGCGTTGGCCTGCTCGCGCAGTTGGTTGAGCGGTACGATCAGCATGCGGTAGAGGCCCACACACAGCAGCAAGGTGAAAAGCCCGGGAATGATGCCATTGGTGATCACCCGCCAGAACAGACGGTACTGCCCCGGGCTGAAGCGCTCGGGAAGCTCGATCACCAGCATCCCCTGCTCCGGCGCCTGCGGGAACGGCAGGCGCAGCCAAGGCTGGCCGATGGCGCGTCGGCTCATGGGCCAATCGACCCCTCGCAGGCGGGTCAGGTGCTGCACTTCGCCTCCCGTCAGTACCGCACTGTCCAACGGCTGGAGATCGCCGTCGAGCACGCCCAACCAAGTGGTTTCGCGCTGACGCATGCCCGCCAGCCAGCGGTCCACGCCCTCGCGCCCCCCTGTGCGCCAGGCCTGCTCGGCCTCGCTGGCATAGCCACGCAACACCTGCCGGGCGGGTTCGGCGAGGAAGGCGTTCTGGGTTTCCATGTGCCGACCCCAGGTGTAGCTCAGGCCGATCATCAACAGGCAGAAACCCACCAGCAGAATGGCCAGTTTCCAGAACAGCGAATGGCGGTCGAGCACGCGTCAGTCCACCTCGCCCGCGCCGAATACATAGCCTTTGCCCCACACCGTGCGGATCTGCCGCTCGTGGTAGCCGATGGCCTTGAGCTTGCGACGGATCTGGCTGACATGCATGTCCAGGCTGCGGTCATGGCGCGAGTAGCCGCGCTGCAGTACCTGCTGATAGAGGAAGGGCTTGCTCAGCACCTCGTCCTGGCTGCGGTGGAGCAGGTCGAGCAGGCGGAACTCGCTGGGCGTCAGCCCCGCCGAGGCGCCGGCCAGGCTGACGTCGGTGAGCTGCTCGTCGAACTGCAGCGTGTCGCTGCTGCACTCCCGTGGCGCCTGATGCCGGCGCTCGATGGCCACCCGCCGCAGGATCGCCTCGATACGCACACGTAGCTCGGCAAAGCTGAAAGGCTTGGGCAGGTAGTCATCGGCGCCACGCTGGAAACCGGAGATCCGGTCCGCCTCCGCGCCCAGCGCCGACATCAGGATGACCGGCGTGGCACTGTGCCGACGCAGGCGGGCCAGCGCATCGAGGCCGTTAAGCCCCGGCAGCAGGATATCCATGAGCACCAGGTCGAACACCTGCCGCCCCGCCGCCTCCAGCCCCTCGAGACCATTACGGCACCAGGTCACCTGGAAACCGCCACGTTGCAGCTCCTCGTGCAGGTAGGCACCGAGCACGGGGTCGTCTTCGATGGCAAGGATACTGGTGGCATGAATGGCTACGGGATTCATTGGCAACTGTCATCAATTCTCAGTTGCGCGATTATTGAGCATGCCACCCGGCCAAGGCAACCGGGCCACGACCAGTGCATTCGACTTCTCCTTTGCCGCATGCTTGCTGGCGATGCAAGGCATCGTCTTTGAATATGCAGGGGATTGGTTCGCCAGCAAGCTGGCGCCTACGGAAACGGCGAGTGCCGCCGAAAACAAAAACAGATACAAATAAGTGCATTGCTATCAATCGCGGAGTAACGTTCCCCGCTGAAGCGCAACAGCGCATATAAGCACATGACAGGAGATAGGTGTGCTCGACCGTTTGGGAATCCGCAGCCGCGTGCTGTTGCTCGCCCTGCTGCCCGCCAGCTTGATGGCCTTGGTGCTCGGCAGCTATTTCACCTGGCTGCAGCAGAATGAATTGCGCACGCAGCTGCTGCAACGCGGCAAGATGATCGCCGAACAGCTGGCACCGCTGGCGGCACCGGCCCTGGCCCGCCAGGCGCCCGCGCAACTGGAGCGCATCGCCGCCCAGGCGCTGGAACAGACCGATGTACGCGCCGTGGCCTTCCTCGCCGCCGACCGTGCACGCCTGGCCCACGCCGGCCCGAGCATGCTCAACCAACCGCCCAGCGGCGGCACCGGCACGCAACTGCTGCAACGCACTGGCAACGATGCCACCCGCTACCTGATGCCGGTATTCGGCCACCACCGCGACCTGGCCACCGATGCCGTGCCCGCCGAAGCCGAGCGCCTGCTGGGCTGGGTCGAGATCGAGCTGTCCCACGACGGCACCTTGCTGCGCGGCTACCGCAACCTGTTCACCAGCCTGCTGCTGATCATCGTCTGCCTGAGCCTGACGGCGCTGCTCGCCGTGCGCATGAGCCGCACCATCAACGGCCCGATCAACCGCATCAAGCACACGGTCAACCAGCTCAAGGACGGCCACCTGGAAGAGCGCCTGCCCGCGATGGGCAGCCATGAGCTCGACGAACTGGCCGCCGGCATCAACCGCATGGCCGAAACCCTGCACAGCGCCCACGAAGAGCTGCAGCACAGCATCGACCAAGCCACCGAGGACGTACGCCAGAACCTGGAGACCATCGAAATCCAGAACATCGAGCTGGACATGGCGCGCAAGGAAGCCCTGGAGGCCAGCCGCATCAAGTCCGAGTTCCTGGCCAACATGAGCCATGAGATCCGCACGCCGTTGAACGGCATCCTCGGCTTCACCCACCTGCTGCAGAAGAGCGAACTCACCCCTCGCCAGCTCGACTACCTCGGCACCATCGAGAAATCCGCCGACAACCTGCTGGGGATCATCAACGAGATCCTCGACTTCTCCAAGATCGAGGCCGGCAAGCTGGTGCTCGACAGCATCCCGTTCAACCTGCGCGACTTGATCCAGGACACCCTGACCATCCTCGCCCCGGCCGCCCACGCCAAACAGCTGGAACTGCTCAGCCTGGTGTACCGCGACACCCCGCTGTCGCTGGTCGGCGACCCGCTGCGGCTCAAGCAGATCCTCACCAACCTGGTGAGCAACGCCATCAAGTTCACCCGCGAAGGCACCATCGTCGTGCGCGCCATGCTCGAGGACGACCAGGAAGACACCGTGCAACTGCGCATCAGCGTGCAGGACACCGGCATCGGCCTCTCGCCCCAGGATGTGCGCACCCTGTTCCAGGCCTTCAGCCAGGCCGACAACTCGCTGTCGCGCCAGCCGGGTGGCACCGGCCTGGGGCTGGTGATCTCCAAGCGCCTGATCGAGCAGATGGGCGGCGAGATCGGGGTCGACAGCACCCCCGGCGAGGGCTCGCAATTCTGGATCAGCCTCAACCTGCCACGGGCACATGACGACGCCGAAGAGCAACCCGTGCAGGTGCTGGTGGGGCGCCGGGTGGCTATCGTCGACGGCCATGACCTGGCCCGCCAGGCCCTGGAGCACCAACTCGAGGATTGCGGCCTGACGGTCAGCCTGTTCGCCTCCTACGACCAGATGCTGCAGGGCGTGCAGGCTGCCGCGCAGGCCGGCCAGCCGTTCGAGTTCGCCGTACTCGGCGCCAACCTGGGCAGCCTGGCGCCGGAACAGCTCGGCCAGTATCACCAGCAGCTCGAGCGCCTGGGTTGCCAATGCGTGGTGCTCTGCCCCACCACCGAACAGCCGCTCTACCACCCCTACCTGCCCAACGCCCACGGCCAGTTGCTGGCCAAGCCGACCTGCACCCGCAAGCTGCGCCGGCTGCTGGTCGAGCTGATCCAACCGCGCCGCCCCGCCAGCGAACAACGCCCCGGCAATGGCCAGCGCGTACCGAAGATCCTCTGCGTCGACGACAACCCGGCCAACCTGCTGCTGGTGCAGACCTTGCTCGAAGGCATGGGCGCCGAGGTGCTGGCGGTGGACAACGGCTATGCCGCGGTACAAGCGGTGCAGGACGAGCCCTTCGACCTGGTGCTGATGGACGTGCAGATGCCCGGCATGGATGGCCGCGCCTGCACCGAACAGATTCGCCAGTGGGAAAGCAGCCAGCGTGGCCAGCCGCTGCCGATCGTCGCGCTTACCGCCCATGCCATGGCCAATGAAAAGCGCGCCCTGCTGCACAGCGGCATGGACGACTACCTGACCAAGCCGATCAGCGAGCGGCAGCTCGCCCAGGTGGTCATGAAGTGGACCGGCCTGAGCCTGGGCGCGCCGCCACCGGAACGCACCAGCGAACGCCCGGCCGACAGCACGGAACTGAAAGTCCTCGACCCGGAGGAAGGCCTGCGCCTGGCCGCCGGCAAGCCGGACCTGGCGGCGGACATGCTGGCCATGCTGCTGGCGTCGCTGGAGTCGGACCGCGACGCCATCCGCGCGGCCCGCGAAGCGGCCGACCGCACCGCGATGATCGAGCGCGTGCATCGCCTCAACGGCGCCTCGCGTTATTGCGGCGTGCCGCAGCTGCGCGCGGCCTGCCAGCGCAGCGAGACCCTGCTCAAGCAGGACAGCCCCCAGGCGCAAGTAGCGCTGGACGAACTTGACCGGGCCATCGACCGGCTCGCGGAACACGCGCGCCAGAGCGCCTGATGTTCGCCGGCAAGCCGGCGCCTACGCCCGAAATCGTGTAGGCGCCAGCTTGCCGGCGAACAGCCCCCTCATTCAAGGAGCCCCGCCATGCGCACCCTGTTGTTCAGCAGCCAGCACTACGACCAGGAAAGTTTCACCCGCGCCGCCAACGGCACCTTCGACCTGCACTTCCAACCCACTCGCCTGACCCTCGATACCGCTCCCTTGGCCCAAGGCTTCGAGGTGGTCTGCGCCTTCATCAACGACGAGCTCGACGCCCAAGTCCTCGAACGCCTGGCCGCTGGCGGAACGCGCCTGGTCGCCCTGCGCTCGGCCGGCTACAACCACGTCGACCTGGCCGCCGCCAAGCGCCTGGGCCTGGCCGTGGCGCGAGTGCCGGCCTACTCGCCCCACGCCGTCGCCGAACACGCCGTGGCACTGATCCTGGCCCTCAACCGCCGCCTGCACCGCGCCTACAACCGTACCCGCGAGGGCGACTTCACCCTGCACGGGCTGACCGGCTTCGACCTGCACGGCAAGACCGTCGGTGTGGTCGGCACCGGCCAGATCGGCGCCGCGTTCGCCCGCATCATGGCCGGTTTCGGCTGCCAGCTGCTGGCCTATGACCCCTACCCCAATCCCGAACTGCTGGCCCTGGGCGCCCGTTACCTGGAGTTGCCCGAGCTGCTGCGCGAGTCGCGGATCATCAGCCTGCACTGCCCGCTGACCGAGCAAACGCGCCACCTGATCAACGCCCGAAGCCTGGCCCAACTGCAACCCGGCGCCATGCTGATCAACACCGGCCGCGGCGCGCTGGTCGACACACCGGCGCTGGTCGACGCGCTCAAGAGCGGCCAGCTCGGCTACCTGGGGCTGGATGTGTATGAAGAGGAGGCGCGACTGTTCTTCGAGGACCGCTCCGACCTGCCGCTGCAGGACGACGTGCTGGCACGCCTGCTGACCTTCCCCAACGTGATCGTCACCGCGCACCAGGCGTTCCTGACCCGCGAGGCGCTGGACGCCATCGCCAGCACCACCCTCGACAACATCAGCCGCTGGGCGGCAGGCAATCCGCAGAACATCGTCGAAAGTTGATGCTAGGATACGCGGCAATTCTGGAGGACCCATGGTCGAACACGATTTCCGCTACACCCTTTTCAACCCGCAACACACCCTGATCGAGTGCCGCGCACTGGTGCCAGGCCGCTACCAGGTCACCGGCAACGGCGGCTCGATCCAGAAGGACGACGTGCTCCTGGTCACCCTCAAGGGCAGCAAGGACCTGTCCATGCGCCTGACGGTCGAGACCGTGCGCCACCTGATCAACCCGCGCGGCCAGTGGGTCGCTGTGGCCAAGGGCCCGGCGTTCAACGAGCTGGAAATCCTCAACTGGCAGGTCAAGTGCGACAGCTGCGAAGCGGTACTGGACTTCGAGTTCGCCGTCGACGCCAAGCTGGGCAAGAAAGGCCATGCTACGGCTGCCAGTGCCCGCGTGGCGGAGCTGGGTTGGACCAGCCAGAGTGACAAGCACCTGTGCCCGCAGTGCAGGGAGCGTGCCTGAGTGAAACAGCTGCTGACCACCGCGCTGATTGCCGCGGCCCTGGCCGGCTGCGCGTCGGAGCCTTCGAAGCTGCAACAGGAGCAGAGCTATGTGCTGGAGTGGATCGGTGAACGACCACTGATCGACTACAGCCACCTGACGCTGACCCTGGCCAACGACGGCCGCGCCTACGGTAACGCGGGCTGCAACCACTGGTTCGCCCCTTACACGCTGGAGGGCGAGCGCATCAGCTTCGGCAAGGTCGGCAAGACCCGCAAGCTGTGCGCACCGGCGTTGATGGACCAGGAGAAACGCTTCCTGCAGGCACTGGAGACGGTGCAGCGCTGGGATGTGTCGCCGATCGAACAGATCCGCTTCTGGCCAGTTGAAGGCAAGCCGCTGCGCTTCTGGCCTGAGGAAGGCTGATTATCGCCGGGGCCGCTGCGCGGCCCTTTCGCGGCACAAGGCCGCTCCTACAGGCTTTCGCGTTCCTCTGTAGGAGCGGCCTTGTGCCGCGACAGGGCTGCGCAGCAGCCCCAGACATTTCAGGCGCCGCCTTTCAAGGCCTTGATCTTCGCCTGCAGCCCTTCGAGCGTCTGCTCGCCCATCAGTTGCTCACGCACCTTGCCCTTTTCATCGATGATGTAGGTCACCGGCAACGCCTCGCTGCGCGGCAGCTCGTAACGTTCGGCCGGGTCCTGGGCGAGCACAGTGAAACCGATGCCCAGCGTGTCGGCGGCGGTCTTGAGGTCCGGCCCCTGCAGGCCATCGAAATTCACCCCCACCACCCGTATACCTTGGGCCTCCCACTGCTTGGCAGCGGCATTGAGCTCGGGGATTTCCGTACGGCACGGGCCGCACCATTCCGCCCAGTAATTGAGCACCAGCCAGTGCCCGTCGATCTGTTCGGCCTTTACCGTATTGCCGTGCTGGTCCACGCCGTAGTCCGCACCGCAGCCGCCGAGCAACAGGCTCGCGGTGATGGCCAGTGCAGCTGCCAAACGCCTTGCCATGGGTCAATCCTTCTCGAAGTTTTCAAGCATTGAAGTCGGTCGCTGCGGTTAGAATAGCCGCCACACCCAGCTGGATGCGACCCGTCATGACCGATCTGACCCTCTATCATAACCCGCGCTGCTCGAAATCCCGCGGCGCCCTGGAGCTGCTCGAGGCACGCGGCCTGGCGCCGACCATCGTGCGCTACCTCGAAACCCCGCCCGATGCCGCCACCCTCGCGCAACTGCTCGGCAAGCTGGGCATCGACGCACGCCAACTGCTGCGCACCGGCGAAGACGAATACAAGGCCCTCGACCTGGCCAACCCAGCACTGACCGACGCCCAGCTGATCGATGCCATGGCCAAGCACCCCAAGCTGATCGAACGCCCGATCCTCGTCGCGGGTGACAAAGCCGTGGTCGGTCGCCCACCGGAAAAAGTCCTGGAGATCCTGCCGTGAGCGAGCCCTACATCCTGGTGCTGTATTACAGCCGCCACGGTTCGACCAGCGAAATGGCCCGGCATATTGCCCGTGGCGTAGAGATGGCCGGCCTGGAGGCGCGCCTGCGCACCGTGCCGGCGATCTCCACCGAATGCGAAGCCGTGGCCCCGGACATCCCGGCCAGCGGCGCGCTGTACGCCACCCTCGACGATCTGCGCCACTGCGCGGGCCTGGTGCTGGGCAGCCCAACCCGCTTCGGCAACATGGCCGCGCCCCTCAAGTACTTCCTCGACGGCACCAGCAGCCTGTGGCTGGGTGGCGAACTGGTGGGCAAGCCGGCCGGCGTGTTTACCTCCACCGCCAGCCTGCATGGCGGCCAGGAGACCACCCTGCTGTCGATGATGCTGCCGCTGATGCACCACGGCATGCTGGTGATGGGCCTGCCCTACAGCGAATCGGCGCTGCTCGAGACCCGCGGCGGCGGCACGCCCTACGGCGCCAGCCACCATGCCGGCGCCGACGGCAAGCGCGAGCTGGACGCGCACGAGATCACCCTGTGCCGTGCCCTCGGCCAACGCCTGGCGAACACCGCCAAGGCCCTGGAGGGACAACGTGGCTAGGAAGCCCAAGGTACTGCCGCCGCTGGACTGGCTGGCGCCGCGCGTGCGCTTCACCCGGGCCCTGAGCCTGGCCTGCTTCTTCAGCTTGATCGCCCTGCTGGTGGTGAACAACCTGTGGTTCGCCGACCTGCATGGGGCGCGGGTCGAGGTGATCATGGCCATCGAGCTGATCCCCCTGCTGCTATTGCTGCCAGGCATGCTCATGGGCAGCGCCCGGGCGCATGCCTGGACCTGCTTCGTGGTCAACATCTACTTCATCAAGGGCGTGCTGGCGGCGTTCGACCCGGCGCGAGCGGTTTTCGGCTGGGTGGAGGTGCTGGTGAGCCTGGGGTTGTTCGTCAGCGGCTTGCTGTTCGTGCGCTGGAAGTTCCAACAGGAGCGGCGCCTGGCGGGCGAAGCAAGCTGAACGCCATCGCGGCGGTGCGCCGATGCGACTTGCCCCGCGATGGCATTACCACTGATCTCAATGATTGACGGTATGCGCCAGCATCACCGACAACTGGCACAGCGGCCGGCCGCTCTCTGCATGCCACTGGTTGAACGCCTGCTGCACCAACGCCAGGTCGCGCTGGCTGGTCGGTGGCTTGTCGATGATCTTCTGCGCAATCAACGCCGCCGCCATGTCGTCAGTCGGGATGAAGGTATCCTTGCCGACCATGCGCAAGAAGCGCGGCGCCGACAACCCGCCCAGCTGGTTGCCATGCTTGGCCAGGTACTTCCACAGCCCGACGATATCAGTCGCTGGCCAATCGGCGATGAACGCGCCGAAACTGCCCTTCTCCTTCGCCACGTCCAGCACCATCTGCGCATTGCGCGGCACGCTCTTGAGCTTGCCCAGGTGGCGGATGATGCGCTCGTCGTGCATCAGCCGCTCCAGGTGCTCGGCGCCCATCAGCACGACCTTTTCCGGGTCGAAACCGAAGAACACCTGCTCGAACGCCGGCCACTTCGCGTCCACCAGGCTGTGCTTGAGCCCGGCGCGGAACACGCGCAGCGCCAGCGTCGACAGGTAGCGGTCATCAGGGATGTCGCGCAACTGCGCAGACGTACGCGGCTGCGGCAGGAAGGCTTCCAGCGCCTGGGCCGAACCGAAGCGGTTCAGGCAATACGCGTGCAACCACTGATAGTCGCGCATGCGGTCAGATGTTCAGCACGTCGAGGAAGCGCGGGGTGGCGCTCTCGTCGATCTTCAGGCTGGTGAAATCGAACAGGTTGCGGTCGGCCAGCTGCGACGGCGCGACGTTCTGCAGGGCGCGGAAGATGCTTTCAGTGCGGCCCGGGTGCTTGCGCTCCCACTCCACCAGCATATCCTTGACCACCTGGCGCTGCAGGTTCTCCTGCGAACCGCACAGATTGCACGGGATGATCGGGAATTCCTTCATGTCCGAGTAGGCCTGGATATCCTTCTCACTGCAGTAGGCCAGCGGGCGGATCACCACGTTGCGACCGTCGTCGGCGCGCAGCTTCGGTGGCATGCCCTTGAGCGCGCCGTTGAAGAACATGTTGAGGAAGAAGGTTTCGACGATGTCGTCGCGGTGATGCCCCAGGGCCATCTTGGTCGCGCCGATCTCGTCGGCGAAGGTGTACAGGGTGCCGCGGCGCAGGCGCGAGCACAGCGAGCAGGTGGTCTTGCCCTCGGGCACCAGTTCCTTGACCACCGAGTAGGTGTCCTTCTCGACGATGTGGTACTCGACGCCCAGTTCTTTCAGATAAGCGGGCAGCACGTGCTCGGGGAAGCCCGGCTGCTTCTGGTCCATGTTCACCGCGACGATGTCGAACTTGATCGGCGCCACCTTCTGCAGGTGCAACAGAACGTCGAGCATGGTGTAGCTGTCCTTGCCGCCGGACAGGCAGACCATGACCTTGTCGCCATCCTCGATCATGTTGTAGTCGGTGATGGCTTCGCCGGCGAGACGACGCAGGCGTTTTTGCAGTTTGTTCTGGTTGACCGAAAGGGTGCCCATAGCGCTTGGATCCGCGAGGTGTGACAAAAGCCGGCTATTTTACGCACAAACCTGGCAGTGCAGTAGGGCATTCCGATAAAGACTTCAAGGGAATCAGCACCGGGCCTGACAGCGCAATTTGCTCTAAAAAGCCGATTTTCTGCCGGGATCCGCTTCCTATACTGCGACATAAGGCCACATGACCGCTTGCATCGGTGTTCAGGCCTCGGGCCACAAGCGCTCCATCTGGGGGGCGTTTGGCAACGACGATAGGAGTGACCGGCATGATTCATCACGTTGTAGGGCTGTTTACCCACCCTGACCAGGAGTGGCGGGAGATTCGTGGCGAGGAAGAAAGCATCAGCCACATGTACCTGACCCACACGCTCATCCTCGCGGCGATCCCCGCGGTGTCGGCGTTCATCGGCACCACCCAGGTCGGCTGGGTGATCGGCGACCGGCCAGCGGTGATGCTGACCATGGAAAGCGCCCTGTGGATGAGCATCATGTCGTACCTGGCGATGCTCGCCGGGGTGGCGGTGATGGGTGCCTTCATCCACTGGATGGCCCGCACCTACGACGCCAACCCGAGCATGGCGCAATGCATCGCCTTCGCCACCTACACCGCCACCCCGCTGTTCATCGGTGGCCTCGCGGCGCTGTACCCGCACCTGTGGCTGGGCATGCTGATCGGCACGGCGGCCATCTGCTACACCGTGTACCTGCTGTATGTCGGCTTGCCGACGTTCATGAACATCCCGTCGGACGAAGGCTTCCTGTTCTCCAGCTCGGTGCTGGCGGTAGGCCTGGTGGTACTGGTAGCGATCATGGCTGCGACCGTGATCATCTGGGGACTGGGCGTGGGGCCCGTCTACACCAACTGACGCATCACAATCAGATCCAACCAACACTGGGGCATCACCCGAAGCCGCCGCAAGGCGGCTTCGTTTCGTGTGCCTGACCGGCGGCTCGGCAGCCGCCCGTCGCCTACGGCATAATGCCCGGTCAGGAGAATTGCCCCGCCATGCCCGAGCTGCTCACACAACGCGTCGAAACCTGTTACCAGCAAGCCGAGATGTTCTTCAAACGCCCCTTCCCGCGCCCGCAGGTCAGCTTCAAGCTGCGCGGCCAGAAGGCCGGCGTCGCCCACCTGCACGAGAACCTGCTGCGCTTCAACCTGCAGCTGTACCGCGAGAACCAGGAGGATTTCCTGCGCCAGACCGTGGCCCATGAAGTGGCGCACCTGGTGGCCCACCAGTTGTTTGGTGACAAGATCCAGGCCCATGGCGAGGAATGGCAGCTGATCATGCGCGGGGTGTACGAGCTGCCGCCGAATCGCTGCCACAACTATGAGGTGCAACGGCGAGTGGCGACGCGCTACATCTATCGTTGCCCATGCCCACAGAGCGATTTCCCGTTCACTGCGCAGCGGCACAAGCTGGTGCGCCAGGGGCGGCGGTACCTGTGCCGGCGGTGTCGGGAGATTCTGGTGTACAGCGGCGAGACCCGGGTCGAGTAGCCACGATCGTTGTAGGAGCCGGCCTTGCGGGCGAACACCGGCGCAGCCGGTGCCATGCATCGCGGCGCCTGGTTCGCCAGCAAGGCTGGCTCCTACGGATCGGATCGCGGGACAGCGGTACAAAAAAGGCGACCCGAAGGTCGCCTTTTGGCATTTCACACGTCGATCAACGCGCCGGGCCTTCGGCCACACCCAGGTCGTCGGTCGGACGGGTGTCGACCAGCGGCGCGCCACCGGACGCCAGCTCCGCCTGCAGCTTGTCGGTGTCCAGCTCCTTGACCCACTTGGCGACCACCACGGTGGCCACGGCGTTGCCGATCAGGTTGGTCAGGGCGCGGGCTTCGGACATGAAGCGGTCGATACCGAGGATCAGCGCCAGGCCGGCAACCGGCAAGTGGCCGACGGCCGACAGGGTCGCGGCGAGGACGATGAAGCCCGAGCCAGTGACGCCCGCGGCACCTTTGGACGCCACCAGCAGCACCAGCAGCAAGGTGATCTGGTGGGTGATGTCCATGGTGGTGTCGGTGGCCTGGGCGATGAACACTGCGGCCATGGTCAGGTAGATCGAGGTACCGTCGAGGTTGAACGAGTAACCGGTCGGAATCACCAGGCCAACCACGGACTTCTTCGCGCCCAGGCGCTCCATCTTGGCCAGCATGCGCGGCAAGGCCGATTCCGAGGACGAGGTGCCCAGCACGATCAGCAGCTCTTCACGGATGTAGCGGATCAGCTTGATCACGCTGAAGCCGTGGGCGCGGCAGATGCCACCCAGCACCACCAGGACGAACAGGATGCAGGTGATGTAGAAGCAGGCCATCAGGTAGCCCAGCTGTACCAACGAGCCCACGCCGTACTGGCCGATGGTGAAGGCCATGGCACCGAAGGCACCGATCGGCGCCAGCTTCATGATCATGTTGATGATGTTGAACATGACATGGGCGAAGCGGTCGATCAGGTCCAGCACCGGCTTGCCGTAGCTGCCCAGGCGGTGCAGGGCGAAGCCGAACAGCACCGAGAACATCAGCACCTGCAGAATGTCGCCGTTGGCGAAAGCGCCGACCACGGTGTTGGGGATGACGTTGAGCAGGAAGCCCACGGTGGTCTGCTGCGCGCCGGCGGCGGCATAGGCGGCCACGCTGCTGGCGTTCAGGGTGCTGACGTCGACGTGCATGCCGGCGCCCGGCTGAACCACGTTGACCACGACCAGGCCGATGATCAGGGCGATGGTGGAAACGATCTCGAAGTACAGCAGCGCATAGCCGCCGGTCTTGCCGACCGACTTCATGCTCTGCATGCCGGCGATGCCGCTGACCACGGTGCAGAAGATGATCGGCGCGATGACCATCTTGATCAGTTTGACGAAGCCGTCACCCAGGGGTTTGAGGGCGACGCCGGTCTCCGGGTAGTAATGGCCGAGCAGGATACCGATGGTGATGGCGACCAACACCTGGACATACAGGGATTTGTACAGCGGCTGACGTTTCGTCATGGCTCATTTTTCCTCAAGTGTGCCGGCGCATCCTTCCCAGGATGTCGGGGCACCTGAATCGCGAACCCTCCTGCACCCGGAGGGATTTGTCGTTGTGGTCGAGCGCCTGGTCAGGCCTCTGCCAGGTGAATAGCAAGGGCGATGCCAAAGTGCCCGCTTGAGGTGCACGGCCAATGATTTCAGGTGTGTATGCCCTTGGACGGGGCAAAGGCTTACAAGAAGAATGGCGGTTTTCCGCCCGATGGCGGAAAACGTACAAGGGGCGTTGGCGGGAATCCGCCTGAGGTGTATGCACCTGTTCTGACTGCACGCCCCCCTGTAGGAGCGGCTTTAGCCGCGAAACAAGCGACGCGGAGCCTGGCACCGGCTACGCCGGTGTTCGCGGCTGAAGCCGCTCCTACAAATGCGGGGTCATTCCAAACGGAAGGCAATCCGGAACGCAGCGCCACCCAGCACCGAATCCCCCAGGCTCAATTCGGCGTCATAACTGTCGATGATGTCCTTCACCACCGCCAGGCCAATCCCCTGCCCTGGATGCTGGCGATCCAGCCGCTCGCCACGCTCGAGAATGCGCTCACGCTGGTGGGGCGGCACACCCGGGCCATCGTCCTCGACCCACAACTCCAATTGCCCTGGCACTTCGCGCAAGCTCACCCGCACGTGCCCCAGGCACAGCCGGTAGGCGTTCTCCAGCAGATTGCCCAGCAGCTCCAGCAAGGCGCCCTGCTCCATGGGCACCCGTGCCTGGACTGGCAAATCGAAACTGACCTCGACGCGCTTGTCGCGATAGACCTTGGCCAATGTGCTGCACAGGCTGTCGAGCAATGGCTTGAGCTCGACCTGGTGGCGCACCAGGCCGCTCTTGCGCAGGCTGGCGCGCTGCAACTGGTAGTCGATCTGCTGGCTCATGCGGTCGATCTGGCTTTGCAGCACTCGCGCCTGCTCAGGCTCGCTCTTGCCCTGGGCCATGCCCTCGCCCACACCCTGCAGCACCGCCAACGGCGTTTTCAGGCTATGGGCTAAATCATCGAGGGAATCGCGATAGCGCTGGCGCTGCTCACGCTCGCTGCGCAGCAGGCGGTTGAGCGAGCCCGTCAGGCGCAACAGTTCGCGTGGATGTTCGCGGCTCAAACCGTCGCGGGCGCCGGACTCCACCTCGTCCAGCTCGCGGCTGAGCCGGCGCAGCGAGCGCAGGCCCCAGGTCAGCCCGGCCCAGAGCAGTACCATCAACGCCAGCAAGGCAGCGCCGAAACCCAGGTACAGCTTTTCGCGCAATCCGCTCAGGGTGGCGTGGTATTCACTCACCGGTTGCAGCGCCACGATGCTGAATGCCGCGCTCTTGCCTCCCAGCAGCTTGACCTCCACGTCATAAACGAAGAACTCATCGCCATCGGTCTGGTGGATACGCGCGAACTCGTTGCCGCGCCCGTCGTAGCGCGGCTGGTAGTTGATGTTCTGGTTGCGCGTGGCCCGTGACTGCCACACCAGCGTGCCCTGGCGATCGAAGATATAGCCCAGCAGGCCGGTGTACGGCAGGTTGAAGCGCTCGTCGGGCAACAGGGCCGGCATCTGCAACTGGCCATGCTCGATACGCGCCGCGGAGATCAGGGTGGTCACGTCCGAGGCCAGGCGCTGCTCGATCGACTCCTGCAGCGCCAGGCTGAAGGCCTTCTGCAAGGCCGGCAGCAGTGCCAGCATGAACAGCAGCGCCAGCACCGCCGCCGCCAGCATCAGGCGCACGCGCAGCGAGCGGATCATCGGCAGCGCTCGGTGAACAGGTAGCCCAGGCCACGCACGGTGTCGATCGGCTTGAAGCCGCTATCGCCCTCGAGCTTGCGCCGCAGGCGGCCGACCAGCACCTCGATGACATTGGGGTCGCGCTCCTCGTCATCCGGGTAGAGTTGCTCCATCAGCCGGTCCTTGGCCACCACCTGCTGGTGGTGGCGCATGAGGTATTCGAGGATGCGGTACTCGTAGGCGGTCAGCGCCAGCGGCGCGTCGTCCAGGGTGGCCTGCTTGCGGTTGAGGTCGAGCACCAGGGGGCCGGCGGCGATGGTCGACTGGGTGAAACCGCTGGAGCGGCGCAGCAAGGCGTTCAGGCGCGCCTCAAGCTCTTCGAACTGGAAGGGCTTGACCACATAGTCGTCGGCCCCGGCGGCCAGGCCCTCGACCTTGTCCTGCCAGTTGCCGCGAGCGGTCAGTATCAGGATCGGGAAGGTCTGGCCGAGGCTGCGCAATTGGCGGATCAAGTCCAGCCCGCTCATGCCCGGCAGGCCCAGGTCGATCACCGCCAGGTCGTGGTTGTACTGCTCGGCCTGGTACAGGGCTTCCTCCGCGTTAGCCACCGCCTGGACCACGTGCCCGCCTTCGCCCAGGCGCGTGAACAGGTGATGACGCAGCAGCGCCTCGTCCTCGACCACCAGCAATTTCATGCGGATCTCCTTTCTATCGGGAATGCCTGTGCCGGCCTCATCGCGGGTAAACCCGCGCCTACAGGGTTGTGCACCACCTGTGGAACGGGTTTACCCGCGATGAAGCCGGTATAGGATAACAGCGGCCTCAGAACTTGTAGGTAGCCGCCAGGTACGTCTGTGCGCTGCTGGTCAGGCGCAGGGTGCCATCTTTCGGCCCGCCGTGGCTGCCGATCTCGGTGCTGGCATTGCTGCGCAGGTAACGGTAGCCCAGCTCCACCGAGGTGTTGTCGGTCACTTCCTGGATCACACCGGCCTGCAGGCCGACGGCGTAGCCGTAGTCGGTGTCGCGGCGCGCGCCGGGCGAGTCCTGGGTCAGCTTGGTCATGCCCAGGCTGCCGCCGCCGAACAGTTTGGTGGTATCGCCGATCGGCAGGAACAGGTCGTAGCTGCCGAGCAGGTTTTCCTGGCGCAGCTTGACGCCGCTGTGGTCGCCCGAGACGTTGTCGTAGGTCATGTAGTAGCGACCCTGGTCGTTGATCTTGCCCACGCGCACGCCCCAGGTGTCGTCCTTGCCGATGATGCCGTCGGCGTTCAGGTGGTCGGTATTGCGCTGCAGCAGGCCGGACTTGCGCACCTTGTCGCTGGTCTGGCCGTAAGTCAGGCTGGCGAAGTTGTCATCAGCCTGGGCGGCGGTGGTGAGGCCAGCGGCGCAAACGGCCATGGCGGCGATCAAAGTATTGAGGGTTTTCATGGTTCAGGTACTCCCGTTGAATGCGTTGTTGCTGTCTGGGGGCTAGAGTAGGGAGGACGCCCTGAACCGCCGCTGAACCCAGCCTGAACCTCGGCTGAACGAACCGATCGATGTCGAAAGAAGGAGCTTTGACCATGCGTTACCTGCTTGCGTTGGCCCTGCTGTGCAGTACCGCCCTCGCCCAGGCGGCGGTGCAGACCCGCGAGATCCGCTATCAGGATGCCGACGGCACCGCCCTGATCGGCTACTACGCCTATGACGACGCCCTCGACGGCAAGCGCCCCGGTGTGCTGGTGGTGCATGAATGGTGGGGGCTGAACGACTATGCCAAGCGCCGCGCCCGGGAACTTGCGGCGCTGGGCTACAACGCCCTGGCCATCGATATGTACGGCGAAGGCAAGCAAACCGAGCATCCCGCCGAAGCCCAAGCGTTCATGGCGGCAGCGCTGAAAGACCCGGAGGCGGCGGCCCGGCGCTTCGATGCGGGGCTGAAGTTGCTCAAGCTGCAGCCCAATACCCGGCAGCATCAACTGGCCGCCATCGGCTACTGCTTCGGTGGCAAGGTGGTGCTCGATGCCGCGCGCCGGGGCGTGAAGCTCGACGCCGTGGTGAGCTTCCATGGCGCACTGGTGACCCAGACGCCGGCCAAGCCGGGAGTGATCCGGGCGAAGATCCTGGTGGAGCATGGCGAGGCCGACAGCATGGTCACGCCGGAGCAGGTGGCGGCGTTCAAGGCGGAAATGGAGGCGGCCGGGGCGGACTACAAATTCGTCGGGATCCCCGGGGCCAAGCACGGGTTCAGCAACCCCGATGCCGACCGCTTGGGCCATGGCGAGCATGGCGGGCCGGATATCGGCTATGACAAGGCGGCGGATGAAAGCTCGTGGAAGGATATGCAGGCGTTTCTCAAGACCGCGTTCGACTGAGGCACGTCGGGGGCGCTGCGCGCCCCATTCGCCGGCAAGGCCGGCTCCTACGAGGGCGGCGCTGAACCTGTAGGAGCCGGCCTTGCCGGCGAATGGGCTGCAAAGCAGCCCCAAAATCTCCGCCCCACCACCCGCTCAGGCGCTGGCACAATAC
>NZ_JARPQB010000038.1 GCF_029478665.1 Pseudomonas entomophila | reverse complement strand
TCACGCTAGATTCTAGAAATTGAGCAAGACAGTTGCTCCTACACCGACCTAGGCTTGTGCAGGTCGATCTCGAATACATGCCGCAGGTACCCCACGAAATGCTCGTCCCGGCACTGGATCTTGCCCGGGCTATCGGAAATCTTCGCCACCGGCGCGCCATTGCAGGTGGTCATATTAATCACCGCTCGCACGCAACTGCCCTCCAGCCCCGGCCAAAGCTCGATACGCCGCTCCACATATGGGAGAGCGGCGGAGGGTATGATAATGGGCAACCACAAAGGCCATACCATGCTGACCATCTCCAACAACGTGCATCTGCCGGATACCGAAATAGAACTCACCTACATCCGCGCCCAAGGCGCGGGTGGTCAGAATGTCAACAAGGTGTCCAGCGCCGTGCACCTGCGCTTCGACATCCCGGCCTCGTCGCTGCCCGAGTTCTACAAGGCGCGGCTGCTGGCGCTGCGTGACAGCCGCATCACCGGCGACGGCGTGTTGATCATCAAGGCCCAGCAGTACCGCACCCAGGAGCAGAACCGCACTGACGCACTGGCGCGTCTCGCCGAGTTGATCATCGCGGCCGGCAAGACCGAGAAGAAACGCCGCCCCACCAAGCCGACCCTTGGCTCGAAGACCCGCCGCCTCGAAGGAAAAGCCAGGCGGAGCACTGTCAAGGCGGGGCGGGGTAAGGTGGATTTCTAAGAAAACCCGGTGCATTAAGCAGCTGATTATCGAGAGCCCGCCCATCGCTGCGGGGTGGATGCACCATCTGGTCTCGAATCAGCCAACCTGAAACACATGCCGCAGATACGCCACAAAATTCTCATCCCGGCACTGAGTCTTCCCCGGACTATCGGAAATCTTCGCCACAGGCGCGCCGTTGCAGGCGGTCATCTTGATCACCATGTTCATCGGCTTCACCCCGGGAATGTCGCAGGTGAGATTGGTACCAATACCGAAACTGACATGGATCCGGCCATTCAACGCACGGTACAGCTCAAGCATCTTCTGGAAGTCCAGCCCATCGGAGAAGATCAGCGTCTTGCCCTTCGGGTCGATCCCCAGCCGCTCATAGTGGGCGATGGCCTTCTCAGCCCAAGCCAGCGGCTCACCCGAATCATGGCGCAAACCGTCAAACAGCTTGCCAAAGTACAGGTCGAAATCGCGCATGAACGCATCCATGCCAATGCAGTCGGTCAGGGCGATGCCCAACTGCCCCCGATACTCGCGCACCCAGCACTCCAGGGCGGCAGCCTGGCTGTCGACCAGCCGCGGGCCTAGCTGCTGGTGGGCCATGAACCACTCGTGGGCCATGGTGCCGATGGGCTTGAGCTGGTACTCACGGGCCAGGTGCACGTTGCTGGTGCCGACGAAACGCCCCGGGAAGTCGCGCTTGAGGATGTGCACCACCTCTTCCTGCACCCGGTAGGAGAAGCGCCGACGGGTGCCGAAGTCGGCCAGTTGCAGCCCAGCCAGTTCATCCGCGCTGGCTTCGGCCTTGAGCCAGTCGAGCTTCTGGTACAGGCGTTCGCCCACTTGCTCGATCACCACGTCGCGATAGCGGTAGCGGTTGCGCACCTCGGAGATGATTGCCAGCAGCGGGATCTCGAACAGGATCACGTGCAACCACGGCCCGCGTATGCGGATCGCCAGTTGCCCGGCGTCGTCGAGGCCGACCTGGACATAGCGCAGGTTGAAACGGAACAGGCTGAGAAAACGGATGAAGTCGGGCTTGATGAACGGGATCTTTTCCAGGTACGCCAGTTGGTCGAGGGTCACCGAGACATCGGCCAGTTGCTCGACCTGGTAGCGGATCTCGGCGAGGTAGGGCGCCAGGTCCTCGTCGTTGCGGCAGCGGAACTCCCACTCCACCTCGGCGTTGGGGTAGTTGTGCAGCACCGCCTGCATCATGGTGATCTTGTAGAAGTCGGTGTCCAGCAGGTTCTGGACGATCCGTGGGCCAAATACGCTGTCGGTCATGGGCGGGCTTCCTGCAGCAGGGTGAGTCGGGTGTCGAGCGCGGCTTCGTCGGCGCAGAGGTGGATGCCGGCGGCGCTCATCGCTGCGCAGGCGTCGTTGGCGCCTTCGCTGCTCAGGGCGCGGCAGGCCGGGAGGTACAGCAGCACCTCGAAGCCAGCCCGGCGCAGTTGCAGGGCGGTGGTGCGCACGCAGTAGTCCAGGGCCAGGCCGCCGACGATGATCGCCTGCACCTGTTGCACCTTGAGGTATTCGATCACGCCGGTGGAGCGACGCTCGGCCAGGTCGTGGTAGCAGGCGCCGTAGGGGTGCAGGTCGGGCTCGACGCCTTTCCAGACGAAATAGTCGTAGTCGATAGGGGCGGGCAGGCCGGGCAGCAGCTCGAAGCCTGGGGTGCCGGGGACGCAGTGGCTTACCCAGGTCAGGTCGGCGTTGGCCAGCGCCAGGGGTTGCAGCATCTGGCCGGGCTCGGCCACGACCCAGGCGGCGTTGGCCGGGTGGGCGTCCTTGCTGCCCAGGCGCAAGGTGGCGCGGCGGGCCATCAGGTTGAGCGCGGGGGCGATCTGCTCACCGCCTGGCACCGGCAGTTCCTGCGGGGCGTTGGCGGTGAAGCCGTTCTGCGCGTCGACATCGAAACTGGCGATTTTCATCGGAGGCGTCTCCTCAGCTGGAATGTCGATATAATTCACCTGGTGTATTAAGTGTGTCAAGTAGCAAATACAGACTGATTGGCACTTGATTGATTTATTTTCTCTGGTGGAATATATGGCGATCTTGGAGGGGAGCCTTAGCGTGAGCACAGCAGAAGTCCTGGCCAGCGTCGATATCGTCGCGCTGCGCCTGTCACCGCACACCCAGCGCTTGCAGGTGCTGCTCCATCAGCGTGAGCGCGAGCCCCATGCCGGGCAGTGGGCCTTGCCGGGGGTGATCGTCAACGGGCGCACGCCGGACAACAGCCTCGACGCCGCCGCCGAGCGGGCCTTGGCCGAAAAAGCGCGGGTGGTGCCACGGCACCTGGAGCAGGTGGGGACCGAGGGCAATGCCTTCCGTGACCCGCGGGGCTGGTCGCTGAGCACCTATTACCTCGCGTTGCTCGATCCGACCGTGGAGGTGGAGGAGGGGGCGCTGGCGTTCTTCGACCTGGACAGCCTGTTGGCGCGCAAAGTGTTGCTGCCGTTCGATCACCGGCTGCTGGTCGAGCGGGCCTGTGAGCGCCTGGCGAGCAAGTCGGTGTACACCAGCCTGCCGCTGTACCTGGTCGCGGCGTGCTTCACCGTGGTTGATGCCCTGGCAGCGGTGCAGGCGTGCCTGGGCCAGTCGATCAACAACACCTCGCTGCGCAAGCGCCTGGAGCGCATGAAGGCCGCAGGCTGGGTGGAGGATACCGGCGAGAAGCACCAGCCCAGGCTGGGGCGCCCGCAGCAGCTGTACCGGCATACACCGCAGGGTACGGGCGCCTTCGTGTTCGACCGCAGCCTGCTGGCGGCGGGCTGAGGTCAGCGGGGCCCACCCGTGGCGCGTGCGCGCAGGGCCTTCGCCACCTCGGCCTCGATCTTGTAGGCCGGCCCCTCCAGCTCCTCTGCATTATGGGCGTAGCGCTGGGCGAAGGTCTCGACCCCCAGTTCCTGGTACTGCTGCACATGCTTGAGCTCATGGGCCCACAGCGCCACGTTGTCCTCGGCGTCGCCGGGGCGGCGGAAGATGACCGTGTCGATCAGGGTCACCGCGTTCACATCGGGGTTCTGCAGCAGTGCATTGGCCGCGCTGATCTGCTGGTCGTCGCCGACCCGGTAGCGGGCGGCGTCGAGCACGGCGAAGTCGTACCAGGATTCGAGCTGGGCGCGAATGTGCAAGGGGATGGGCTGGGTGCCATTGGCCGTGGCTTCATCCCGTGCCTGGCGCAGGGCGAAGGCCAGGCTGGCGGCAGCCACGCGCTCGACATCCTGCAACACCTGGCCACCCTGGCCGGGGTCGATCGGTGCGCAGAAGCACACCACCAGGCACACCGGGTATTGCCCGACGGGGCAGCTGTTCTGGGCGAACGCCGGCAGGGCCAGCAACACACCGAGCAGGGCACTAGCAATCTTCATCGAGCACCTTGTCGACCAATGTGCGGCTGGATCGCAGTACCTGCTCCTGGACGTCCTCGCTGGCCAGCATGCGCCCGACCACCAGCGCGCCGACGCACTGGCTGATCAGGGCCCAGGCCAGTTGCGGGTCTTGCAGTGTGCTGCTCCAGGCATCGTGCAGCGCCACCAGCCAGTGTTCGGCCTCTTCACGTACCGGCCGTTCGGCACGGGCGATCTCCACGCCCAGGGGCGGCAGCGGGCAGCCGCCTTCGGCGTTGTGCAGGTGGGCGAGGCTCAGGTACTGATCGAGGCAGCGCTTCAGGCGCCCGTGATCGGTCCCGCGAGTGGCCTGGCGACCCAGCGGGCTGTTGGACAGCTCGCGGCGGACCACTTCGGTGAACAGGTCGTCCTTGGACGGGAAGTGGTTGTAGAACGCGCCGCCGGTCAGGCCGATGGCCTTCATCAGCCCGGCCACGCCGGTGCTGGCGAAACCGCCGCGCTTGGCCAGCGCGCCACTGCTGGCCAGCAGTTTCTCGCGGGTCTGTTGCTTGTGTTCGAGGGAGTAGCGCATGCGGAAACCTCTTGGCGCTGGCTTGACGTACGGCTGATCGTAGCATAGCGTTCGTTTACTAAACGATCATTCATCAATGGAGCGGTCCATGGCAGAACAACAAAAAGTCGTGCTGGTGATCGGGGCAGGCGATGCCACCGGGGGCGAGATCGCCAAGCGCTTCGCCCGCGAGGGCTACATCGCCTGCGTCACCCGGCGCCAGGCCGAGAAGCTGCAGCCGCTGGTGGACGAGATCCGCGCGGCGGGCGGCCAGGCCCATGGTTTTGGTTCCGATGCGCGCAAGGAGGAGGAGGTGGCCGAGCTGGTCGAGACCATCGAGCGCGATATCGGCCCGATCGAGGCGTTTGTCTTCAATATCGGCGCCAATGTGCCTTGCAGCATCCTTGAAGAGACACCGCGCAAGTACTTCAAGATCTGGGAGATGGCTTGTTTCGCGGGCTTTCTCACCGCCCAGGCGGTAGCCCGGCGCATGGTGACCCGCGAGCGCGGCACCATCCTCTTCACCGGTGCCACCGCCGGTACCCGTGGCGCCGCCGGTTTCGCCGCCTTCGCCGGGGCCAAGCACGCCTTGCGCGCCCTGGCCCAGAGCATGGCCCGGGAGCTGGGGCCGCGGAACGTCCATGTCGCCCATGTGGTGGTCGATGGCGCCATCGACACCGCCTTCATCCGTGACACCTTCCCCGAACGCTACGCCCTCAAGGACCAGGATGGCATCCTCGCCCCGGCGCATATCGCCGACAGCTACTGGTTCCTGCACACTCAGCCGCGGGACGCCTGGACCTTCGAGCTGGACCTGCGCCCCTGGATGGAACGCTGGTAACCCCTCACTCACACAAGGATCGCCGCATGAGCAAGACCGTCGAGTTCTATTTTGACCTGGGCAGCCCGGCCACCTACCTGGGCTGGACCCAGCTACCCGCCCTCTGTGCCCGCCAGGATGCGCAGCTGGTGTACCGGCCGATGCTGCTGGGTGGGGTGTTCCAGGCCACCGGCAACGCCTCGCCGGTGATGGTGCCGGCCAAGGGCAAGTACCTGTTCACCGACCTTGAGCGTTTCGCCGACCGTTACGGCGTGCCGTTCGGCCTGCCGCCGGGGTTCCCGGTGAATACGCTGACCCTGATGCGGGGTGTGATCGGCACGCAATTGCAGGCGCCGGCGCGGTTCGAGGCGTTGCTGAAAGCGTTGTTCGAGGGGTTGTGGGTGCACAGGCGCAACCTGTCGGATCCGGTCGTGCTGGCTGAGACTTTGGCGCAGGCTGGGTTCGATGCAGAGGCTTTCGTGGCACTGGCTGGGCAGCCTGAGGTCAAGGAGGCGCTCAAGCAAGCGACAGAGAAGGCGGTGGGCCGGGGCGTATTCGGGGCGCCGACCTGCTTTGTCGGTGAGCAGATGTTCTTTGGCCAGGACCGGCTGGATTTCGTCGAGGAGGCGTTGACCGTGTAGGAGCGGCTTTAGCCGCGATGCAGGCGACGCGTTAGCTGGCACCCGCTTTGCGGGTGATCGCGGCTGAAGCCGCTCCTACAGAGGAATGGGTACGGGCTCCAGCAATTGCTCGATGCGGCCGCGCTCCCAGATGCTCAGGTGGTCGACCGGGTTGGTGCCGTAGCGGTGCCAGTGCTCGAGGTCGGCCTGGCGGCCGTCGGGGCTCTGGCACCCGGTGCAGCAGGCCAGGCCTTCGCCGTCCAGCAACAGGGTCAATGACCAACCGTCGATGCGCACCTCGACCTGCCCATCGGGCAGGCGGGCAACAACTTCCAGCGCCATGCTGCCAAGGGCAGCATCACGCAGGCATTGCCAGGCTTCCCGGCTGCTGACGCAGGGCATTGCGCTGTCAGAAGTTCGCCGGGGTGTTGGCGCTGATGATTTCCGCTTCGTCCGGGCCGATGTTCTTGAAGCTGTGCGGCAGCGTGGTGGGGATGTAGTAGCCGTCGCCGGCGTTGAGCACGCTGACCTGGCCATCGACCCACAGCTCCATGGTGCCCCGGGTGACCAGGCCGCATTCCTCGCCTTCCGAATGCACGATCGGCTCGCCGGAGTCGGCGCCTGGCGCGTACAGCTCGCGCAGCATGCGCATCTGCCGGCCTTCGACACTGGCGCCGACCAGCAGCATGCGCAGGCCGTTGCGGCCCAGGTCAGGCTGCTCGCCGCCACGGAACACGAAGCGCTCCTCGCGCACCGGTTCGTCGAAGCTGAAGAACTCCGCCAGGGACATGGGGATGCCCTCGAGCAGCTTTTTCAGGGAACTGACCGAAGGGCTGACACGGTTCTGCTCGATCTGCGAGATCGTCGAGTTGGTCAGGCCGCTGCGGCGGGCCAGCTCCCGTTGGGAGAGGTTGTTGCGTTCACGCACCAGCTTGAGTCGTGTCCCCGTGTCCATAGCCGCCTTGTTTGCAGAGGTGTCAAAAATAATGGGCGACGCATTAAAACACACTCTGCCGGCTTGCGCGCTGTGCGTGTCAGTGGCGCTGGTCGGCTGGCGCGGGCCACAGGCCGACCACCAGCAACAGCAGGCCGACGGCCAGGAACGGCAACCGCGCATCGAGGGCATAGACCAGGGTGCCGGCCAGGGGCCCGATCACCGCGCCCATGCCTTGGGCGGCGCCAATGGAGCCGGCGGTGGCGCCTTGCTCGCCGGCCTGCATGGCGTTGGCCGCCAGCGCGGAGAACGCCGGGAAGACGAAGCCCATGCCGAACGCGGCGACGAAGAACGCGCTCCACAGCCACGGTGCCTGGGTGGCCAGCGCCGCGGCGGCAAAGCCCAGCCCGGAAATGCTGGCGCCGATGCGGATCATCTTCGCCGGCGGCCATTCGAGCCGCCGCAGGAACACCTGGGCCAACATCAGGGCCACACCCACGCAGGTCAAGGCAATGCCGGCGGCCTGGGCGGCATCCCCGGCCTCCAGTTGCAGGCGGTCGAGGGCGAAGAAACCGACGGCGATCTGCGACACGGTGATGCTGAGCATGGCGCTGAAGGCCACCAGCAACGGGCGGCGCAGGCGAGGGTCGGACAGCCGCACGGGATTGGGCGCATGGGCCTGGGCCAGTGGCTGGGGCTTGAGCTTGAACAGCAGCACCACGAACGCCGTGGCCGGCAGCAGCGACATTGCATAGAACGGCAGGCTCAGGCTGTAGCGCGAGAGCAGCGCGGCCAATGCCGGGCCCACCACCAGGCCGACCGCGTTGGCCGCGCCCAGCGAGGCCATTGCCCGCGCCCGGTGCTGGGGCTCGACATGGTCGGCGATCAGCGCGTTGCCACCGACCGGCAGCGCGGCATAGAAGGCGCCGATCAGGCCGCGGGCCAGCATCAGGCCGAAGAACGCCAGGGTCGCGCCCGGCAGCCAGCGCAGCGCGCCGTCGATGAACAGGCACAGCACCCAGTAGGCCAGGGTGAAGCCGCCGCTGCCCAGCAGCAGTACCCGGCGCCGGCCATAGCGGTCGGCCAGGCGCCCCCAGGGCCGCGCCAGGATCACCCAGACCACGCCGGCCACGGTCACCGCCGCGCCGGCCTGCCAGGTGGCCATGCCCAGCAGGCGGGCGATGGGGCCGATCAGGGCGACGAAGGCCATCATCGACATGGTGCAGGCCATGTTGACCAGCATCAGCGGGCGCAGGTCGAGGGTGCTGGCTGGGGTGAGTGAAGCAGGATCCTTTGCGACGTTCATCGGGCAGTCCAGGGGGCAGTTCGGCAAAAAAAAGATGCCGATAGTAGTAATAATTATTTACATGTGTCGACCCCGAGGACGTACCGGTGCTCATTCGCTCCGGCGCAACGGGCCTGGCCACATGCTACGCAACACGCCGTCGCGGCGCACCAGCGCATGCATCAGCGCCGCCCCCAGGTGCACTAGTATGGTGGCGAACAGCAGGTAACCGGCCCAGCCATGGGCCTGGCGCAGCACGGCATACAACTGCAGGTCGTGGGGCGCGATGGCGGGTAGCTGCAGGGGGCGAGGGTAGCCACCTGCCGATAGCATCGCCCAGCCCAGCAGCGGCATGGCCAGCATCAGGGTGTACAGCAGCAGGTGCGAAGCCCCGGCGGCCAGGCGCTGCATACCAGGCAGATCGCGGGGCAGCGGCGGATGGGGCAGGGCCAGGCGCAAGGCGATACGTACCACCACCAATGCCAGCAGGGCCAGGCCGGTGGCCTTGTGCAGTTCCACCAGCAAGGGATGCCGGGGCGACAGGTCGCCGACCATCGCCACGCCAATGAACAGCATGGCCAGGATCAGTGCGGCCATCAGCCAGTGCAACAGCCGGGCCAGGGGATGAAAGGCAACGGGGGTCATGGGCGGGCTCCTTCGCTCAGCGTTTCTTGGCTGCGGCGGTTGAACGATACCGAGTAGGCGGCCGAGCGAGCGGCGAGGATCGGGTCGTCTGAAGGTTCGATCCCTCGGGGCAGGATCAGCGGGTCGAAGTTGAGGTCACGGCAGGCGCCTTGTTCCGGGCCATCGACCTGCTCCAGCACCAAGGTGCCGGCATCGATGCCGCGGCGTTCGGCGGGCCATTGACGGGCCGGGTCGTCCACTGGGTCGCCAGGCTCGGCCAGGGTCAGGCGCAGCGTCCAGCGCAATGGGCCCTGAGCCAGGCGTTGTTGCAGGTCGTGCTGGAGGAACTGCTGGTCGTCGACCTGGGCGGGCAGGGCGGCGAAGGGCGTCTCGGGTTGCAGCGACCAGCGTACTGGATGGGGCTGGCCCTTGGCGTCGATCAGGCGAAACGCGTTGATGCTGTTGTAGGCGGTGCTGGCGAAACTGTCGCTCGCCCGGTAGCCGGCCGCCCACTGGCGGAACGCCGCGCTTTCCGGGTGGGCGGCGAAGAATGCCTGCAGCCTGGCGGGGTCGGGCTTGCCGGTGGCCGGGTCCGGTGTGGCGGCCAGTACTTGTTCATAGAAGCCTTGCGGTGTGCTCACCGCCAGCACCGGCGGGTTGTTCATGCCGGTGCGCCAGACCTGCCCATCGTCGCTGCTCAGCTGGATCGCCAGGCTGCGCACCGGCACGGCGGTGTCGGGCGCGAACGGGTTGGCGCCGCCAATGGCGAAGCGCCCGATCACAGGCACCCTCTGCTGGCTGAAGACCCTCGCGGTGGACAGTTGCGCGGCCTGGCCGCTGCCTTGGAAATAGCCGCTGACGCACAGGCCCTTGGCGTGGTTCTTCCGATAGCCAGGATGGTGGCCGGCCTGGGCCTCGAAGGTGTCGATGATGCGCTGGGGGGTAAGCCTTGGCGCGCCGATCCAGCCGGCCGCATAGGCGAAGCCCGCACCAAGCGCCGCCAGGGTGGCGCCGATGGCGGCCAGGCGCAGGGCCTTTGTGGGGCCGTTGACGGGAGTCTGCATGTTGGAGGGTCCGTTGCGGGGGAATGGAACGGTATGACGAGGGAGCTGAAGATTTATTCCTGTTTGGGAATCCGCCCATTCGAGGTGTTCGACGGTAATGTTGCTGCGCCGGCGGGATCGAGCACCGCTCACGCGGCGCATCGCGGATGAATCCGCTCCTACGGCTCCCCGCTTGTAGGAGCGGATTCATCCGCGATGCGCCGTGTTAACGGCGCTCGCTCTCAAGAGCACTGCAATACCAAGCACAGACTTTTAAAGGACACAGGGAATAGATTTCGTGTTGCGCCGTCTGCCTCTTACACTGACTGCCCAGCGGGGCCCGGAACCTGACCATGCACGAACTGGACGACCAACAGTGGCGCGAGCTGCTGCAACGCCTGCGGCGCTTCGCCCTGTGGCTGACCCGCGAGCCCGGCAGCGCCGATGACCTGGTCCAGGCCACGGTCGAGCGCGCCCTGAGCCGCGGGGGCCAACAGCGGGGAGTGGACAGCCTGCGCCCCTGGCTGTTCACCATCCTCTATCGGTTGTTTCTCGACGGTAAGCGGCGCGAACGCCTGCATGCCCGCTGGCTGGCCTGGTTCGGCCGTGGCCAGGCGGACGAGCCGCTGGGGGCGGACACCGAAAGCATCGTGCTGGCCCAGGCCGACCTGCAGGCCTTCGCCAGGCTGTCGGCCGAGCAACGTGCATTGTTGCTGCTGGTCAGCGTCGAAGGCCTGAGCTACAAGGAGGCCGCCGAAGCGCTCGGCATCCCCATCGGCACGGTGATGTCGCGCCTGTCGCGGGCGCGGGCAGCCCTGCGTGAACTGACCGAGGGCGAGCCTGCGCCCCGGGCCTTGCGGAGACTCAAATGACGCACCTGATCCCCACCGAGCACGAGCTGCACGCCTACGTCGACGAGCGCCTGGACCCGCAGCGACGGGCCGAGGTGCAGGCCTGGCTGGCGGCCAATCCCCAGGAGGCGGCACGCCTGGAAGCCTGGCGCGAGGATGCCCGGCGCCTGCGTGCGGCATTGGCCGGTTTTGGCGAGCGCCCCAGCGATCCGGCCCTCGACCTGGGCCCGTTGCGCCAACGCCTGCGTCAGCGTCGGCGGCGGCAGTTGGCCTCGGCGGCGGTCCTGCTGATCGCCGTGGGCCTGGGCGGGCTGGGCGGTTGGCAGGCGCGGGAGGTGACGCTGATGGCGGGTAACCTGCCGATGGCCGATGCGGTCCAGGCCCACCGGATGTTCGTCGATGCCACCGCGCTGGATATCCAGGCCAGCGATCCGGCGCGCCTGCAAGCCTGGCTGGGTCGCCATTTCAACCGTGTCGGGCAACTGCCGGACCTGGCTGGGTATGGCTTCAAGCCGGTCGGGGCGCGTCTGCTCAGCAACGAAGCGGGGGCGGCGGCGTTGCTGGTGTTCCAGGACCGTGGCGGGCAGCGCATCAGCCTGTTCTTGCGTTCGCCTGGCGAGCACTTCGAGCGCATGCCCACGGGCCAGCGCACCGAGGGGCAGCTCCAGGCGCGCTATTGGTCCCACGGTGACTACAACTTTGCTTTGGTCAGTGCCGTCGATGACGCCCGAGGCGAGCAGGTGCGCCAGGCGCTGGGCGTCAGCCTGTAAGCAGTTCGAGCAGGCGCTGGCGGGCCAGCGAGCCGTCGCCGGCGCGCCAGGCCAGGTACAGCGGCAAGGGCGCGGCGACATCCCGTAGTGGCCGGAAGCACACGCCCGGCTGGGCATTGGCCAGGGCTGCCGATTCCGGCAGTAGGGCCACGCCAGAGCCGCAGGCAACCAGGCTGGCGACCGTCTGCAATTGCGCGGCCTCCTGCACGATCTGGCACGTCATTGGGAGGGCTTGGTCGGTAGGCGCTCATTCGGTCTTGCGCGCCAGGCCCGAGATGATTGCCGCAGCCAACAGGCCAATGCCCCAGCCGATCAGGGTTTGCAACCAGATCACCAGGCGCACGACATGCTTCCACTCGAACACCCGAAACTCTTCCCATGCATCGGCCTTGGGGGTGGGTAGCAAAGGCGCCCAGTCGGACTCTTGCTTGAGGTCGACGAAGGGCATCAGCACATCCAGCGAATAGGCGAGGGGGCTGAGCCCTGTGTACTCGGCAGGCAATTCGGCGCACAGGTACCAGTTACCCATACCCACCACCTGCTTTTGCGGGTTGGCCTGCAGCCAGGCCTGCCAACCATCGGGACGGCAGGCTTGGTAGGTGGGGTTCTGGTAAATGCGTGGATCGGTTGGGGCGAAGATGCCTCCAATCGCGGCCACCCAGTAGATCGACGCGCACACGACCCAAGTGCCGAAAAAGTAGTAAAGCAGCTTAATTGGTCGGTAACCATAACCCGTGAAGTGCCCGTAAGCCCAATGCAGGCCTCGGCTCACCAGGCGGCTGAGCATGCCTTTGTTTCGACGGTCAGGAAAGAGCGGCTGGTCGATAAGCCCCAATCGGCGTCTTTCCTTTTCCAGTTCGATACCCACTTGGCGGGCTTCAGCGAAGTGCGCCGAGTCCTCCAGCACTTTTTTTAGTTGCCACCAAGGTTGTGGGCGAAAATCTTCGGCACGGCGAGCGCTGGCCTTTTTATTGCGCTGCCAGTACTTGCCAAACCACTCCTTCAGTCGCCGTCCTTTGTCCAACGGCTCGGGCTGATTGGGTTGAGCAAGCTGTGCAACCTGAGAGCGGAGCCAATGGAGTCTGTGAGCCAGGCTCAGGGGAGGATTGGCAACCAGGGCGTCGTACTTGAAGCCGTTGAGAACAATTTGTTCGCCCCAGGTCAGTACGTCGTCATCCAGACGGCCCGCGTGAGCATGTTCGAACGAGGCTTTGCTCAAGGGGCTCTCAAGCTTTGCCAGTGAAAGGCTGCCCTTGATGCGCGTTCTGTTCAAACTGAGTGTTTCTTTCGCTACGGTGGCGAACCTGCTTCCTGCACAACGCAGTTCGCCTTCGATGCAGGCATCATTGAACGCGACACTGCCACTGGCTTGGATATTGAGCACCACCTTGCCTAGAACTTTCGACTGGCTGGCGTTGAGTGAGCGTTCGGCAATGTCGCCCTCGAACCGCGCGCCATTGAAAATCAAATCGCCTTCGAAAGTGGCGCAGAGCAGTCGAACAGTGCCCTTGGCAACGAAGTCCGGCGAGAAATGGGCATCCCTGCCAATTGTCGCAGCATCGGCGCTCAGTGCCTTGCCATCGACCCCATGGAGACGTGTGCCTTCACAAACCAGTTGCTGGTGGATCTGGGTGGTGATCAGGCTGACTTCACCGAAGACCTGCGCGTGAGATAGGTCGAGGTTGCCCTTGATGGTTGCACCGTCGAAGATGATGGCCTGTTTGGCATCTTCGAAGCGACCTCGCAGTACGGCTTGGTCGTTGATCTGCGCCATGTTGAAGTGCACCGCTCCATTGGCGCTGAAACCGTGAGGCAAAGAGACTCCACCTTGAAGGGTCGCGCCCTGGGCGGCTATCGCCGCCGGGCCACACCCATCGAATTCGCCGTGGAGGGTAAGCTTTGCGCCGATTTGGCTATTGGCGAGCTTGAGTTGGCCTTGCACCTTGGCATCACTCATCTGCAGGTCATGCTTTACCTGTGTGCCGACCATGTCGAGCGCCAAACCTGTGTGGCTAAGAAGGGTGGTGGCGCCGAAGCGAAAACCACCGCCGATCATGGCATGCTGACAGCGGATGCTCTCGATCTTGGATCCGCTCAGGTAGACATTAGACCCGATGGTGACATTGTTGAGGATGAGGGCCGGCTCAGCCCCGGCGTGCAGGGAACTTTCCAGGCAATAAAAGACGCCATTGATCTGTGTGCCAGGCAGTGCCACAGACCCTCCACTGTGGACTTTTTCAAAAAGTAAATTGCCCTCGATACTGGCGTTCCAGGCTGTCAACCCTCTCCCGAGCCATGTGTTGGTCAGGTGCAAATCACTCTGGATGATGCAGCGGTTGGCGATGATCTCTGGCAGCCGGCACCCGAGCAGGCGAATCGTACCCGTAACAGTGGCTTCGGTCAGGCGAAGTGGGTTCTCGAAGGTGCAGTGCTGTAACTCGAAGGGGATTGAAGTGACTGTGTTGCGTAGGTCGAGATGACCTTCGATGTAGGCACCTTGTAGGTTGATGCCGCGCTCATCGAGCGCCAAACTTTTATCGCCGCCGAGAATCAGGAACCTGAGAAACGACGCACGGATGGTGCGTACGGGGTAGGGGACGTGAGGCCTGTCCGGACCGATGCGTGACGGCAGGCCAGTCTTGCAGCAGGCCAGTAGATGCTTTTCGGCCGTTTTCAGTGGCTCGAAGTCCTCGAGCAATCTCCCATTGATTCCGTTCGTAAACACAACTATCTCGATGACAAGCGCCAGGCCCCCGGATGTCAGGGGCTGGTCGGTTCAGTGGGGGGAAGGTTTTGGTGTCTATTATCAGGCAAGCTCAAGCCAGATCGGCGCATGATCCGACGGCTTCTCCATGCCCCGCAGCTCATAGTCAACGCCAGCCGCCTTCAGCCGCGGCAGCAGCCCCTGCGACGCCATGATCAGGTCGATGCGCAGCCCACGTTTGGGCTCATCCTCGAAACCGCGGCTGCGGTAGTCGAACCAGCTGAAGCGGTCGGCCACCTCCGGGTGCAGGTGGCGGAAGCTGTCGACCAGGCCCCAGCCCTTCAGGCGCTCCATCCACTCGCGCTCCTCGGGCAGGAAGCTGCACTTGCCGGTCTTCAGCCAGCGCTTGGCGTTGTCCGGACCGATGCCGATGTCGCAGTCCTGGGGCGAGATGTTCATGTCGCCCATCACCAGCACCGGCTGGCCATTCTGGAACTGGCCCTCGAGCAGGGCCTGCAGGTCGCTGTAGAAGCGTTGCTTGGCCGGGAACTTGGTGGGGTGGTCGCGGCTTTCACCTTGGGGGAAATAGCCGTTCATCACGGTGATCGGCGTGCCGTCGCGGTCGGCGAAGGTGCCCCAGATGAAGCGGCGCTGGGCATCCTCCTCATCGCTGGTGAAACCCTTGGACAGCGACAGCGGTTTTTCCCGCGAGAGCAGGGCGACGCCATAGTGGCCTTTCTGGCCGTGATAGTGCACGTGGTAGCCGAGCGCCTCGACATCCTTGAGCGGGAACTGATCGTCGCTGACCTTGGTTTCCTGCAGGCCGATCACGTCCGGCTGGTGCTTGTCGATCAGCGCTGCCAGCTGGTGCGGGCGGGCGCGCAGGCCGTTGATGTTGAACGAGACGATCTTCATGGAAAGACGATCCTGGTAAAAGCTTCGGATGCTAGCCGACATCGCCCGCCACGGCCAGCGTGGCGCCCGTCGATTGGCGCTGCTAACGTGCTGTGGTGAGGTGAACGTTACGCAGTGGAGCACCTCCAAGGCACTGTACGCCCATTCCAGGAGGACTGCCCGCAATGCCCGATGCCACTGCCGCCCCGGCCCAGGTCACCCTGCTCGATGCAGGTTTCGCCCGCGAGGCCCGTTCGCTGCTCTACCACGCCTACCGCCACGAACCGACCTTCGCCTGGCTGTTCGAGGGCCAGCGGCCGGGCTACGAACGCCGCCTGCGGGTGATGGTGCGCGAGTGGGTGCGCCAGCACTTCTACCTGGAGCTGCCGGCGATCGGCCTGCTGGTGGAGGATCGCCTGGTGGGGCTGGCCTTGATCGTGCCGCCGCACCGGCGCCTGGGGGTGGCCGACAGCTGGGCCTGGCGCTTGCGCATGATCCTGGGTACCGGCTTGCGTTGCACCCGGCGCTATCTGGACTACCAGGCCGCACTCGCCGGTTGCCTGCCTGGCGAGCAGGTGCACGTGTTGCCGTTGCTGGGGGTGCATCCGCAATTCCAGGGCCAGCACTATGGCGAACAGCTCCTGCAGGCGGTGCATGACTGGTGCGCCGAGGACCCGGCCACCGATGGTGTGGTGCTGGATACCGGCAACGCCCACTACCTGGCGTTCTATCAGCGCCAGGGTTATGAAGAGATCGGGGAGATTGCTGTAGGGCCAATCCGAGAGCGGGTATTCTTTCACCCGAATCCTGTGTCATCCAAGGTATCAAACCTGTGACAGGCATTTACTGACGGCTCCGTTGACTGTCCCGCTCTGGTAGCATGCGCCGCATGACGTATTCAGGAAGACTTGGCTGGGGCCTGCTGTTGTTGGCCGCCAGCTCCATGGCATGGGCACAGAGCGAATTGCTGGTGCGGGTGAAGCCCGCCAACAAGGCGCTCAAGGCCAATATCGAAGGTTATATCGGCAACCTCGGGGACCGCGATGAAGAAGCGCTGTTGCGCTTCAGCCGCGGTGCCGAGGAGCAGGCCCGCAAGGCAGCCCAGGCGCTGGGCTACTACCAGGCGCAGATCGACGCCGAGGTCAAGCCGCCGCCAGACAAAGACAAACCACCACAACTGATCCTGCGCGTGGACCCGGGTGAGCCGGTGCGCCTGCGCAACGTGACGGTGCGCATCGAAGGGCCGGCCAGCGAACTCAAGGCGTTCCGCATTCCCGACAGCAAGGCGCTGCGCCCGGGTGAGCAGCTCAATCATGGTCACTACGAGGACGCCAAGCGGCTGATCCAGAACCAGGCGTCGCGCTATGGTTTTTTTGCCGGCCGCTTCGAGCGTCAGCGCCTGGCGGTCGATCCACAAGCCGGCGTGGCCGATATCGAGCTCATCTACCAGAGCGGCCCGCGCTATCGCCTGGGGGCGGTGACCTTCGGCGGCGATGCGCCGCTGGACAACGACCTGCTGCAGCGCATGGTGTCGTTCAAGCCTGGCACGCCCTATGACTCCGAACTGATCGCCGAACTCAACAACGACCTGCAATCGAGCGGCTACTTCGAAGGGGTTCGTGTCGACGCGGCGCCGACTGCCGCAGTCGGCGAGGACATCCCGGTAGCTGTCCAGCTCGATATCCGCAAGCCACGTACCATGGGGCTCGGCCTGGGCTTCTCGACGGACGTCGGCCCGCGTGGCAAGGCCAACTGGACCCGGCACTGGGTCAACCCGCAAGGCCACAGCTATGGCTGGGAAACCGAACTGTCCGCCCCCCGGCAGAACGTCGGCTTGTGGTACGACATTCCCCTGGACCCGCCCCTGACCGACAAGCTGCGTTTCGCCGGCGGCTACCAGAACGAAGAGCTTGCCGGCACCGACACCCTGAGCAAGCTGCTCACCGTCGGCCCCGAATGGCACAGCAAGCTGGCCAGCGGCTGGCAGCGGGTGATTTCGCTGAAGTACCAGCGTGAAGAGTATCGCCTGGGCGATGATTCGGGGCTTAGCAACCTGTTGATGCCCGGCGTCAGTTTCTCCTACCTGCGCAGTGACAACCGTATCGACCCGCACAACGGCTATCGTCTGCAGTTCGACCTGCAGGCGGCCAAGGAGGGCCTGGGCTCGGACACCAACCTGGTACACGGCAACGTGCTGCTCAAAGGCCTGACCACCCTTGGCCAGAACCACCGGTTCCTGGGGCGGGTGCAGTTCGGTGGCAGCGCTACCAATGGCTATCAGCAGAACATCCCGCCATCGCTGCGCTTCTTCGCCGGTGGTGACCAAAGCGTGCGCGGCTACGACTACCAGTCGCTGTCGCCGACCAACAACAAGGGTGACAAGATCGGTGGCCGCTACCTGGTGGCGGGCAGCGCCGAGTACCAGTACTCGATTGCCGAGAAATGGCGCCTGGCGACCTTCATCGACCAGGGCAACTCGTTCAACTCGCTGGAACTGCCCAGCCTCAAGACGGGCGTCGGTGTCGGCGTGCGCTGGGTCTCGCCGGTCGGGCCGTTGCGCCTGGACCTGGCCCATGCGCTGGACGACGATGGCGGGTTCCGTTTGCACTTCTCCATGGGGCCTGAACTGTGACACGCGTGTTCAAATCCATTTTCCTGGGCCTGTTGGCACTGTTGCTGCTGATTGCCCTGGTGCTGGGCCTGGTGCTTGGCACCCAAGCCGGCAGCCGCTGGGTGCTGGGGCTGGTCCCTGGGGTGCAGGTCGACGATTTTGAAGGTCACCTGGGTGGCGCCTGGCAGGCCAGGCAACTGCGTTGGAGCGACGGCGATAACCATGTGGAACTGCTGGCGCCGCAACTGAGCTGGTCGCCCGCGTGCCTGCTGCGGGCCACCCTCTGTGTCGAGCGGTTGCAGGCCGAGCGCATCGACATGGCCTTTGCCCCCGGCGAGCCCCAGGCCGACAGCGGCCCGCTGAGGCTGCCGGCCTTGCACCTGCCGTTGGCCATCGAAGTGGGTGAGATCAACGTGGGCCAGTTGCGCCTGGATGGCGACGACCTGCTGGGTGATCTGCGGCTGGCCGCGCGCTGGACCAGCGCCGGCCTTCAGGTAGACAGCCTGCAATTGCGCCGCGACGACCTGCACCTGGACCTCAAAGGCCTGCTGCAACCGCAAGGGGACTGGCCTGTGCAGTTGCAAGGCACTGTGCAGTTGCCCGCCGTCGACGGCAAGGCCTGGCAGTTGCAGCTGAATGCCAAGGGTGAGTTGCACCAGACCCTGGCCCTGGATGCTACCAGCCGCGGCTACCTCGACGCCCACCTCACCGGGGAGCTGCAAGCCCTGGCCGAGCATCTGCCCGCCCGCGTCAGCATTCGCGCCGACGCCTTCAAGGCGGCCGGCAGCTTGCCTGACACCCTGCAACTGAATCAGCTCCGGCTGGATGCCCAAGGTGACCTGCTCAAGGGCTACCAGTTGTCCGGGGCGGCCAGCCTGCCCGCCGAGCAGGGGCCAATCGGCCTGGTGCTGGCCGGCAAGGTCGATGCCAAGGGGGCCCGTCTGGATGCCCTGGACCTCAACGCCAGCGACACCCAGCGATTGAAGCTGCAAGCCAACGCCGACTGGCAGAAGGGCCTGAGCGCCGATGCCACCCTCGACTGGCAGGACTTCCCCTGGTTGCGTCTCTACCCCCTGGAGCAGCCGCCTCAGGTCACGCTAAAGCGGTTCAATGCCCAGGTGCAGTATCGCGACGGCAACTACAAGGGCGCCTTCAGTGGTGATCTCGATGGTCCGGCCGGCGCATTCAAGCTGGCCAGCCCGTTCGAGGGCGATCTCACCCAGGTTCGCCTGTCGCAGTTGGCCCTGAGTGCGGGGCAGGGCAAGGCGGGCGGCAGCGTCGCATTGCGCTTTGCCGACACCCTGGCCTGGGATGTCGACCTGCAACTGTCGGCGCTCGATCCGGCCTACTGGCTGGCGGAACTGCCCGGCACCCTGGCGGGGCCGCTGCGCAGCCAGGGCGAATTGAAGAACGAACAGCTCAAGCTCAAGGCGCAACTCGACCTCAAGGGCCGCCTGCGTGGCCAACCGGCGCTGCTCAAGGTCGATGCCGACGGTGCAGGTGACAACTGGACACTGGGCAGCCTGACCGTGCAGCTGGGTGACAACCGCATCAACGGCAGCGGCAGCCTGCAGCAGCGCCTGGCAGGGCGGATCGACCTCGACCTGCCGCGCCTTGGCCAGCTCTGGCCGCGGTTGCAGGGGCAGGCCAAGGGGCGCCTGGACGTCAGTGGCACCCTGGCGGCGCCGCAAGGCACCCTGGTGTTGCAGGGGCAGCAGTTGGCGCAGGCCGACAACCGCGTGCAGCGGCTCGACCTGGATGCACGGTTGGACAGCGCCCAGCGTGGTCTGGTCACGCTCAAGGCCGGTAGTATCCGCCTGGGCGACAGCGCTTTGGGCACCCTCGATGTGCAAGGCAAGGGCGATGCTCGCCAGCAGGCCGCGACACTGGCCTTGGACGGCCCGCAGCTCAAGCTCGACCTGGCCCTGGATGGCGCCTTGAGCAAAGGCGACTGGCGCGGGCGCCTGGCCAGTGGCCGGATCCGGGCCGGCGGCCAGGACTGGCAATTGCAGGCACCCGCCCGCCTGCAGCGCCTGGCCAGCGGCCAGCTGGACTTTGCTGCGCACTGCTGGCGCTCGGGCCAGGCCAGCCTGTGCGGCGAGGACCAGCGCCTGGCCCCGGAGCCGCGCCTGCGCTACCACCTCAAGCAGTTCCCACTGGACAGCCTGGCGCAGTGGCTGCCCAAGGACTTCGCCTGGCAGGGGCTGCTCAACGCCGACATCAACCTCGACATGCCTGCCAGCGGGCCCAAGGGCAGCGTCCGTGTCGACGCCAGCGCGGGCACCTTGCGCGTGCGTGACAAAGGGCTTTGGATCGACTTCCCGTATCAAGTGCTGCGCCTGGACAGCAACCTTGCGCCGCGCCGGGTCGATACCCGCCTGGACTTCCGGGGCGAGCGCCTGGGTGAGCTGAGCCTCGACACCCGGCTGGACCCCCTGGGGCGCAACAAACCCTTGTCCGGTGAGTTCCGCCTGGCCGGCCTCGATCTGGCCATCGCCCGGCCGTTCCTGCCGATGGTCGAACGCCTGGCCGGCCAGCTCAACGGCAGTGGGCGACTCTCGGGCAGTCTGCTGGCGCCACAGGTCAACGGCACCCTGGCCTTGACCGGCGGCGAAGTCAGTGGTGCCGAGCTGCCCACCAGCCTGCAAGATCTTTCACTGCGCGCGTTGATCGCGGGCGAGCAGGTCCAGCTCAGCGGTGACTGGCGCAGTGGCGATGCCGGGCGTGGGCAACTGGCTGGCCAGATGACCTGGGGGCAGGTGCTGGCCATGGACCTGCGCCTGCAAGGGCAACAGCTGCCGGTCAGTGTCGAGCCTTACGCGGCGCTGGAAGTCGCTCCGGACCTGACTGTTCGCCTGGTTGACGACAAACTCGCAATCACCGGCAAGGTGCGGGTGCCCAAGGGCAAGATCACCGTACGCGAATTGCCACCTTCGACGGTCAAAGTCTCGGACGACACCGTGATCGTCGGGCACCAGACCGAGGAGGGCAAACCGGCCATGGCGATGGCCATGGACATCGATGTCGAGGTGGGCAGTGACAAACTGGCGTTCAGCGGATTCGGCCTGACCGCCAACGTGCTCGGCCATGTGCATATCGGTGACAACCTCGACACCCGTGGTGAGCTGAGCCTGGCCGATGGTCGTTATCGCGCCTATGGCCAGAACCTCACCATTCGCCGGGCACGTCTGTTGTTCGCCGGCCCGATCGACCAGCCGTACCTGGACATCGAGGCCATTCGCAAGGTGGACGATGTGGTCGCCGGCATCCGCCTCAGCGGCAGCGCCGAGCAGCCCGCCACGAAGGTGTTCTCCGAGCCTGCGATGAGCCAGGAGCAGGCCTTGTCATACCTGGTGCTGGGCAGGCCGCTGAACAGCACGGGCGAGGACAGCAACAGGATGGCCGAGGCGGCACTGGGGCTGGGGCTGGTGGGGGCCGAAGGGCTGACGGCAGGCCTGGCGTCGAACCTGGGCATCGATGACTTCCAGCTGGACACCCAGGGCGCGGGCAACACCACCAGCGTGGTCGCCAGCGGCAACCTGACCGAGCGCCTGAGCCTGCGTTACGGCGTGGGGGTGTTCGAGCCAGCCAATACCATCGCCTTGCGCTACAAGCTGAGCAAGAAGGTCTACCTGGAAGCCGCCAGCGGCCTGGCCAGCTCGCTGGATATCTTCTACAAGCGCGACTTCTGACAGCACTCCAGCATCCTCACCGCCCTTGGCGGCCGGTGAGGATGTTTCTGGCCGTGTTCTGTTTCGATCCATGCCTTGATCCTATCCTTGGATCTTCCTGTACCGCTGGGTGCTCAGCGAGCATGGTGCTCCTGGCGACGAATGTTGCCGATCTGGCGCAAGCTCAATCCGTATTTGTCAGCCAGCAGGCTGCGCGACAGGCCGTCCGCGCTTTCCCTCTGGATCTGCTGGTTGCGCAACTGGCGCTGGAAGTGGTCGGCCTTGGGGATCTCCAGGGCGATGCCTGCGAAGCGTTCGATCAACGCATCAAGTGCTTCGGCTGGCAGGACGTCGGCCAGCTTGGTGCGCTCGCGATGTTTGGGAATGTACTTGGGGCGGCCACCGAAGGCGCAGGTCAGGTGGTAGGCATTTTCGATGCCGATGCATTCGATCAGCGATTGCAGGGAGTGGGGCAGCTGGCTTACGTCTATGTTGTTGAGGTCTGGCATTTCCATGCAGGCATTCCTTCTACTGAACTGGTTGTCATGACGCTTGACCGTCGATGGCAAGTGTCGAGGTTGCCACTGGGTGGCCTGGCTCGATTTTCAGTTAGCTCCAGAAAGCGCCGCTAGGCGCGAAGCGGAACAGGGGTTGTAGCCTGCACGCATTGTCGTTCGCGGGCAGCCGCCCAATTTGATGTAGGAAATTCCTTCACCCTTACGCTACAGGCCCCAAAACGCCTAGAGAAGACCTTCCGTGATGGCATTCTGGGTGCTGATGTATAGGGGTAATTTTACCAATGCACGACTTGCCTAGCGGACACACAGGTGCTGTGCTCGATAGCGTGTAAGGAAAGTGGCTTGCGGCAGGAATGTCAGCGTAGGAAAAATGGGCGCGGTATCATGGCGCTGGCTCCGTGGGAGCCTCATGTCCCCGATGTCGCAAGGAAACTCCGATGACACATGTGCAGCGCCTGAAATATTCGATCCTGATCATCCTGGTGGTCCTGGGTATCATGCTCGGCTTAAGTTACCTGCAGAAGCAGGGCACTATCAGCGAGCAGACGTTCCAGTACATCGCCATCGCCATTGCGGTCGTGGTGGTGGTGATCAACGGGATCCTGCGGCGCAAGGTCAAGCCCTGAAGCGAACGGGCCGGCGGTCCTGGCCGGCCAGGCGCTCAGCGTGTGGCCGGCAGCTCGAGCACGGCCCGGGCCTGGGCTTCCAGGCTGTAGCACTTGTCGCTACCCAGGCTGATGACGCCTTCGGCACACAAACGCTTGAGCACTTCGCGCACGCTCAGGAACGACAGGGGAATATCCAGTTGCTCGAGCTGCGCGTGCACGCCCCGCACGCCAATGCTGCGGCCATCACGGGCCGCGCTGTGCAGGGCGTCGATCACCTTGAGGCGGATCAGGCTGGTGCGCAGGCCGTAGGTGCGCAGCAGCTCGCGGATCTGCTCGTTGCCGACGCGCTCGTCCTGCCCGCCGGGTGCCGGGGCCGGGCCGGGCGGCGTGTGCAAGGAAGGTTGCGGGTTGTACATGTGAATGCTCCTTTTCGTGGACTGTCCCGAAATCATGAGTGCCTCACTACTTAAGACGAACGAGAACGGGAAAACTGCAATCCCCGTGGAAAAAAATCTGACGCACCTTGTTCAAGACGTTGCAACCCGTCACGAGGCGTAAAATTTTCATCCGGCTTTTCGTCTGATCGGGATAACCCCGATTGCACGAGGAGTGCTTGTGATCTCTCTTTCGCGTCCCCTGTTCCACCTTGGGCTGGCCACCCTGCTGGTCGGCACCAGCCTGGCCGGCCAGGCGCGGGAGGCTGCCGGTGAAGCCTCCGCGCAGATTCGTCGAACCAGCTTCGGCGTGCCGCATATCCTCGCCAAGGATGAACGTGGCCTGGGTTACGGCATCGGCTATGCCTATGCCCAGGACAATCTCTGCCTGCTGGCCAATGAAGTGTTGACGGTCAATGGTGAGCGTTCGCGTTACTTCGGCGCGCAGGCAAAGACCGTGGAGCAGCGTGAAAACCTCGCCAGCGATCTGTTCTTTACCTGGCTGAACAACCCGCAGGCGGTGAATGGCTGGCTTCAGGCGCAGCCCGGTGCGGTGCGCGACCTGCTTGAAGGCTATGCCCTTGGCTACAACCGTGCCTTGGGCGAGCGGCGAGCGCAGGGCTTGCCCGCCGAATGCGGAAAAGGCGATTGGGTACGACCGATCACCAGCCTCGATCTGGTCAAGCTGACCCGTCGCTTGCTTGCCGAGGGTGGGGTAGTGCAGTTCGCCGAAGCGGTTGTGGCTGCCACGCCGCCGAAGCTGGCGGCGCAACGTCCCTCGGTCGATTACAGTGTGGCCTTGGCGCGGCAGGCGGCGTTTGCTGCTGAGCGTGGCAGCAACGCGGTTGCCGTCGGTGCCGAGCGTTCGACCAACGGCCGCGGCCTGCTGCTGGCCAATCCACATTTCCCATGGGTGGGCGGGCTGCGCTTCTACCAGATGCAATTGACCATTCCCGGTCAACTGGACGTGATGGGGGCGGCATTGCCTGGGCTGCCGGTGGTCAATATCGGTTTCAACCGGCACCTGGCCTGGACCCACACGGTCGACACGTCCAAGCATTTCACGCTCTATCGCCTGCAGCTCGACCCGAAGGATGCGACGCGCTACCTGCTGGACGGCCAGTCGCTGCCGCTCGAGCGGCAGATGCTGAGCGTCACGGTCAAGGGCGAAGATGGCGCGCTGAACCAGGTCGAGCGGCCGGTCTACCTGTCGAAATTCGGCCCGGTGGTGCAATGGCCCGGTCGGCTGGACTGGGATCGCCAGGCCGCCTACAGCCTGCGTGACGCCAACCTGGACAACACTCGGGTGCTTGAGCAGTGGTACCGCATCAACCGCGCCGACAGCCTGGACACCTTGAAGGGCAGCATCGGACAGTTGCAGGGTATTCCCTGGGTCAACACCCTGGCGGTGGACAGTACGGGGCGGGTGATGTACCTGAACCAGTCGGTGGTACCTTACGTTGACCAGGCGTTGCTGTCGCAGTGCAGCAATCCCCAGGCTTCCGGCCCGTTGGTGGTACTGGATGGCTCGCGAACTGCCTGCCAATGGAAGATCGATGCGCAGGCCGCCCAGCCCGGTATCTTCCCGGCACGCCTGTTGCCGAGCCTGGAACGTGGCGATTTTGTGCAGAACTCCAATGATTCTGCCTGGATGGCCAACCCGGCGCAGCCATTGACCGGCTTCTCGCCCTTGGTCAGCCGCGACGACCAACCGTTGGGCATGCGCAGCCGCTTTGCCCTGCAGCGTTTGCAGGGCGCTGGCAAGCTGGGTGTCGCTGACCTGCAGCGCATGGTGTTCGATGACGAAGTCTACCTGGCCAGCCTGTTGCTGCCGGACTTGTTGCAATGGTGCAAGGGCGTCCAGGCCGACCTGCAGCCGCTGTGTGCCAGCCTTCAGGCCTGGAGCGGCAAGGCGGACCTGGACAGCGGTGTCGGCCTGGTCCACTTCAGCAACATGCTCAACGCACTGTCGCAGCACTCGGAAATCTGGCGTGTGCCGTTCGACCCAGCGGACCCGCAGCACACCCCACGCGGCTTGGCGGTGGAACAGGCGGCGGTCGGCAAGCGGCTGCGCGAAGCGGCCCTGGCCTCGCTGGAGCAGGTCGGCAAGTCGGGTATCAGTACCGATCAGCGCTGGGGGCAGATCCAGCAGGCGGCGGATGGCACGCCAGTGCCGGGTGGCCCGCAGGCCTTGGGTGTGTACAACGCGATGGTCAGCGTGCCGGTGGGGCAGGGCAAGCGCCTGGTGGTGAGTGGTTCGAGCTATCTGCAGGTGGTCAGTTTCACCGAGCAGGGGCCGCAGGCCCAGGGGCTGCTGGCGTTTTCGCTTTCGAGTGAAGCGGCTTCGCAGCATGCTGGTGATCAGACGCGCGCATTCGCGGCCAAGCAACTGGCACCGATTCCGTTCACCGAGGCGCAGATCAAGGCGGATCCGCAGTTCCGGCAGTATGTGATCAGCGAGCGTGACAAGGCAGCGGTGGCGAGCAGCGCTCAGTAGCCTTGGCCCGGGCATCGCCAGCAAGGCTGGCTCCTACAACGGTACCTGTAGGAGCCAGCCTTGCTGGCGAACAAATGGCACCGGTCGAACTCAGGAAAACTCGAACGGCGCCAGCTGGAAGCCCTGTTCATCCACCTGCAGTGCCCAACCGCGCCTGTCCCAGTCCCCCAGCACAATACGTCGCGCCGGTTGACCATCGATCACCAGCTTGTGGATCGCCGGGCGGTGGGTATGGCCGTGCACTAAGGTGCGAACGCCGTGCGCCGCCATCACCTTCGGTACTTCGTCCGGGGTGACATCGACGATTTCGGTGTTCTTCATGCGGGTCTGCGACTTGCTCTCGCTGCGCAGCTTGCGTGCAAGCTTTTGCCGCGTGGCCAACGGCAGGTGCCGCAGGATCCACAGGCTCAACGGGTGGCGCAGGTAGCGGCGCAGCTTCATGTAGCCGACATCGCGGGTGCACAGCGTATCGCCATGCATCAGCAACACGGCTTCGCCGCCCAGTTCGATCACGCTCGGGTCGCCCAGCAACGTGCAACCAGCGGCCTGGCAGAACGCCTGGCCGATGAGAAAATCGCGGTTGCCGTGCATCAGGTAGATCGTCGTGCCGCTGTCGCTCAGCTGGCGCAAGGCCTGGCAGATCGACTGCTGGAAGGGCGTCATGGCATCGTCGCCGATCCAGGCCTCGAAAAAGTCGCCGAGGATGTACAGCGCCTTGGCGTGCCGCGCGCGACCGTCGAGCAGATCAAGAAACGCCCGGGTGATGTCCGGGCGTTCTTCTTGCAGGTGCAGATCGGAGATCAGCAGTATCACTCAATGATCTCGGCTTTCTCGATGATCACGTCGTCTTTCGGTACGTCCTGGTGGCCGGCCTTGGAGCCGGTGGACACGCCTTCGATGGCATCGACGACTTCACGGCCTTCGATCACTTCGCCGAATACCGCGTAGCCCCAGCCCTGCACGTTCTTGCCGCTGTGGTTGAGGAAGTCGTTGTTGCTGGCGTTGATGAAGAACTGCGCGGAGGCCGAGTGCGGTTCCATGGTGCGCGCCATGGCGATGGTGTACTTGGCGTTCTTCAGGCCGTTGTCGGCCTCGTTCTGGATGCTGGCGCGGGTCTTCTTCTGGGTCATGCCAGGCTCGAAACCGCCGCCCTGGATCATGAAGCCCTTGATCACGCGGTGGAAGACGGTGCCGTCGTAGTGGCCTTCCTTGACGTACTGGACGAAGTTCTCGGTGGTCAGCGGGGCTTTTTCTGCGTCCAGTTGCAGGACGATGTCGCCGTGGTTGGTGCTCAGTTTGACTTTGGACATGCTTAAGTTCGCTCTCAAGGCATCGGGAATAGGGTGCGCCAGGTTGTGCCGGTTACCGAGCACAAGGCGCGCGGTCGCCATTTTTGCACGGATCGCGATAATTCGCGCCAGTTTGTCGGTGCCTGGCTGTCGGCAGCTTGACTGCTTCGGCTATGATAGGCCCTTTGATTCAATCGGCCTACCCGGGCCGGCTACCTGTATTCAAGGACACTATGAGCAAGCCCACTGCCGACAACGCGCCCAACGCCGCCGCAAAAGGCGCCCCCGCCGTCCCTGCGAACTTCCTGCGGCCGATCGTCCAGGCCGACCTGGACGCGGGCAAGCACAGCAGCATCGTCACCCGTTTCCCGCCGGAACCGAACGGTTACCTGCACATCGGCCACGCCAAGTCGATTTGCGTGAACTTCGGCCTGGCCCAGGAATTCGGCGGCGTCTGCCACCTGCGTTTCGACGACACCAACCCGGCCAAGGAAGACCAGGAGTACATCGACTCCATCCAGCGTGACGTCAAGTGGCTGGGCTTCGAGTGGGCAGGCCCGGTACGTTATGCCTCGGACTACTTCGACCAGCTGCACGACTGGGCCGTGGACCTGATCAAGTCGGGCAATGCCTATGTCTGCGACCTCAGCCCCGAGCAGGCCAAGGAATACCGTGGCAGCCTGACCGAGGCCGGCAAGAACAGCCCGTTCCGCGAGCGCAGCGTCGAAGACAACCTCGACCTGTTCGCCCGCATGAAGGCCGGCGAGTTCAAGGACGGCGAGCGCGTGCTGCGTGCCAAGATCGACATGGCCTCGCCGAACATGAACCTGCGCGACCCGATCCTGTACCGTATCCGCCACGCCCACCACCACCAGACCGGTGACAAGTGGTGCATCTACCCGAACTACGACTTCACCCATGGTCAGTCGGACGCCATCGAAGGCATCACCCACTCGATCTGCACCCTGGAGTTCGAAAGCCACCGCCCGCTGTACGACTGGTTCCTCGACAAGCTGCCGGTGCCGGCGCACCCGCGCCAGTACGAGTTCAGCCGCCTGAACCTGAACTACACCATCACCAGCAAGCGCAAGCTCAAGCAACTGGTGGACGAGGGCCACGTCGAAGCCTGGGACGACCCGCGCATGTCGACGCTGTCGGGCTACCGCCGCCGTGGCTACACGCCGGCCTCGATCCGCAATTTCTGCGAAATGATCGGCACCAACCGATCCGACGGCGTGGTCGACATGGCGATGCTCGAGTTCAGCATCCGCGACGACCTGGACCGCACCGCGCCACGCGCCATGTGCGTGCTGCGCCCGCTGAAAGTGGTCATCACCAACTATCCGCAAGGCCAGGTCGAGCAGCTCGAACTGCCGCGCCACCCGAAGGAAGACATGGGCGTGCGCGTGCTGCCGTTCGCCCGCGAGCTGTACATTGATCGCGACGACTTCATGGAAGAGCCGCCCAAGGGCTACAAGCGCCTGGAGCCGGCCGGTGAAGTGCGCCTGCGCGGCAGCTACGTGATCCGCGCCGACGAGGCTATCAAGGACGCCGACGGCAACATCGTCGAGCTGCGCTGCTCGTACGATCCGGACACCCTCGGCAAGAACCCCGAAGGCCGTAAAGTGAAGGGCGTGATCCACTGGGTGCCGGCCGAAGACAGCGTCGAGTGCGAAGTGCGCCTGTACGACCGCCTGTTCCGCTCCGCCAACCCGGAGAAGACCGAAGAGGGCGGCAGCTTCCTCGACAACATCAACCCCGAGTCGCTGCAGGTGCTCAGCGGTTGCCGCGCCGAGCCATCGCTGGCCCAGGCCCAGCCGGAAGACCGCTTCCAGTTCGAGCGCGAGGGCTACTTCTGCGCCGACCTGAAGGACAGCCAGCCGGGCCGCCCGGTGTTCAACCGCACTGTCACCCTGCGTGACTCCTGGGGCAGCTGAGGAACCGCCGTGCTTACCATCTACAACACGCTGAGCAAGACGAAGGAAGCCTTCAAGCCGCTCGATGGCAACAACGTGCGCATGTATGTGTGCGGCATGACGGTGTACGACTACTGCCACCTGGGCCACGGCCGCAGCATGGTGGCGTTCGACCTGATCACCCGCTGGTTGCGCAAGAGCGGCTATGCGCTCACTTATGTGCGCAACATCACCGACATCGACGACAAGATCATCAACCGGGCCAACGAGAACGGCGAGTCGTTCGACGCGCTGACCGCCCGCATGATCGACGCGATGCACGAGGACGAGCGGCGCCTGAACATCCTCAAGCCTGACCTGGAACCCCGTGCCACCGACCATATCCCCGGCATGCACGCGATGATCCAGACCCTGATCGACAAGGGCTATGCCTACGCGCCAGGCAACGGCGACGTGTACTACCGGGTTGGCAAGTTCGTCGGCTACGGCAAGCTGTCGCGCAAGAAGATCGAAGACCTGCGTATCGGCGCGCGGATCGAGGTGGGCGAGTCGAAACAGGACCCGTTGGACTTCGTGCTGTGGAAGGGCGCCAAGCCGGGCGAGCCGTTCTGGGATTCGCCGTGGGGCCCGGGCCGTCCGGGCTGGCACATCGAGTGCTCGGTCATGTCCACCTGCTGCCTGGGCGAGAGCTTCGACATCCACGGTGGCGGCAGCGACCTGGAGTTCCCGCACCACGAGAACGAGATCGCCCAGAGCGAGGCGGCCACCGGCAAGCAGTACGCCAACGCCTGGATGCACTGCGGCATGATCCGTATCAATGGCGAGAAGATGTCCAAGTCGTTGAACAACTTCTTCACCATCCGCGACGTGCTCGACAAGTACCACCCGGAGGTGGTGCGCTATCTGCTGGTGGCCAGCCACTACCGCAGCGCGATCAACTACTCCGAAGACAGCCTGCGTGATTCGAAGGGGGCGCTGGAGCGCTTCTACCACGCACTGCGTGGTTTGCCCCGGGTTGCCGCGAAGGGTGGCGAGGCGTTCGTCGAGCGCTTCACCGTGGCGATGAACGACGACTTCGGCACACCGGAAGCCTGCGCCGTGCTGTTCGACCTGGTGCGCGAGATCAACCGCCTGCGCGAAAGCGATCTTGAGGCCGCTGCCGGCCTGGCGGGTCGCCTGCGTGAGCTGGGTGATGTGCTGGGTGTGCTGCAACTGGATGCCGACGACTTCCTGCGCGCCGGTGCCGAAGGCAAGGTCGATGCCGCTGAAGTGGAGGCTTTGATCCAGGCGCGCCTGCAAGCGCGTGCCGACAAGAACTGGGCTGAGTCCGACCGTATCCGCGACCAGATCACCGCCATGGGTGTGGTGCTGGAAGACGGCAAGGGCGGCACCACCTGGCGTCTGGCTGACTGAACAGCGCAATTGGGGCTGCCTTGCAGCCCGTTCGCCGGCAAGGCCGGCTCCTACAATCCCCCTGTAGGAGCCGGCCTTGCCGGCGAATGGGCCGCAACGCGGCCCCAATGATTACTTGGCCAGGCCCGCCAACGGGCAATGCAGCACCAGCTTCGCCCCTCCCAGTTCACTGGCCCCCACCTCCAGCCCAAAGCCATGCAGGTCGACGATCGCCGCGACGATCGACAAGCCCAGCCCGAAGCCTGGGTGGCGATGGCCTTCATCACTGCGATAGAAACGCTTCAGCACCGCCTCACGCTCCTCCGCCGGGATCCCTGGCCCACTGTCTTCGACGGCGATATGCACGCCATCGTCGTCCTGCATCGCCTCGATCCACACCTGCCCACCCTCCGGGGTGAACTTGATCGCATTGCCCACCAGGTTGGCCAGCGCCTCGAACAGTAATTCGCGGTCGCCATGCAACGCAGGCAATTGCCCGGGCTGTGCCAGGCGCAGGCGGATGCCGCCATCCTCGGCCAGTGGCAGATAGAAATCATGCAGCTCTACCAGCAACGCATGGGGGTCAAGCTGCACGAAACCGGCACGTCGCTGGCGATCTTCCAGTTCACTGATGCGCAGCAGGCCGCGGAAGCGCGCCATCAGGGTATCGGTCTCGCCAATTGCCTGGTCCAGTGCCTCGCCCTGCGCCGAATCGATGCCGTTCTGCTGGCGAATGCGATAGAGCTGGGCACGCAGCCGGGTCAATGGCGTGCGCAGGTCGTGAGCGATGTTGTCGCACACGCCCTTGACCTCGTGCATCAGCCTTTCGATGCGATCGAGCATGGCGTTGACGATGGCGGCGAGCATGTCCAGCTCATCACGCCTGGCTGACAGCGGCAGGCGGTGGGTGAGGTCGCCGGCGACGATCAGCTCGGCTTGGGCCTGGATGGCGCGGATGCGCTTGAGTGGTCGGCGACGCAACAAGTACCAGCCGGCGAAACCGGGGATCAAGGTCAGCGAGATACCCCAGAGCAGTGCGTGGAGGATGATCCGGGTGACCACGAACAGCGAGCCGTTGTCCCGCACCAGCACCAGCCAGCGGCCGTCCTGGACCTTGATCGCCACCGCGTCGCAGCTGTCTGGCGGCAGGCGCGGGTCGTCCGCGTCCAGGCAACGCTTGAGTTCGTGGATCTTGCCATCCAGGCCCAGGTCCGAGGGAATGGCGCGGATGCGCCCGCCAATCGGGTTGAGCTGCGGGTCGAACAGGCCGTAGGCGTCGAAGCTGCGCTCTTCGAAGGCCTGGCTGGCGATCAGGGCGTCGTCCAGCTGCTTGCCGCTCATGTGGGCGAACAGGTGCTGGCGTTGCAGCATGGAGTGGCGGGTGAGCTTGTTCAGGTAGCTGGACACCTCGAAGTACAGCACCCCCATGAGGATGCTGCTCCAGGCCACGAAGAGGAAACTGTACAGCGCCAGCAGGCGGCTGGTGGAGGAGCTCCAGCCCTTAGACGGGTTCGGCAATAGCATAGCCGGAGCCCCGCACGGTACGGATCAGGGGAGTCTGGCCGGGCGAGTCGATCTTCTTGCGCAGGCGCCCGATGTGCACGTCGATCAGGTTGGTGCCGGGGTCGAAGTGATAACCCCAGACCTCTTCGAAGATCATCATCCTGGTGATCACCTGGCCGGAATGGCGCATCAGGTATTCCAGCAGCTTGTATTCGGTGGGCAGCAGGTTCAGTGACTGCTCGCCGCGGCGCGCCTCGTGGCTGATCAGGTCCAGCTCCAGGTCGGCGACCTGCAGGCGGGTCTGGGTCATGGGCGTGCTGTTGCGGCGCAGCAACACCTCGACCCTTGCGGCCATCTCATCCGAAGCGAATGGTTTGGTCAGGTAGTCGTCGCCACCGGCACGCAGGCCACGCACGCGCTCGTCGACATCGGAGAGGGCGCTGATCATCAGGATCGGGGTGGCGATCTTCAGGCTGCGCAGGGTGGTGACGATGGTCAGGCCATCGACCTCGGGCAGCATGCGGTCCACGGTGATCAGGTCATAGCCACCGGCGATGGCCTTGGACAGGCCTTCGCGACCATTGTCGGCCCAGTCGACCTCCAGGCCGTGGCTGGTGAGTTCGGCGACGATTTCCTGGCCGGTGACGGCGTCGTCTTCGATGGTCAGTACGCGTGGCATGCTGGTTCCTGGGCGGCGAATGGAGGCTTGATTGTGCCAAAGAATAGACAAACGGCGATTTAAGAAAAATTCATCTGCGTCAAAGGAACCCGCATCGGTAGGTGGTTTCCCCTGTAGGAGCCAGCCTTGCTGGCGAACAGCGTTTCGCCGTACCCGTAACGAAAACGGGGCATGCCATCGCTGGCATGCCCCGTTTTCACAGCAGGCGAACGCCTCAGGCGACCTTGACGATCCAGCCTGCCGGCGCTTCGACATCACCGCTCTGGATGCCGGTCAGCTCGTTGTAGAGCTTTTGCGTGACCGGGCCGACTTCGGTTTCGCTGTGGAACACGTGCAGCTTGCCGTTGTACTGGATACCGCCGATCGGGGTGATCACGGCAGCTGTGCCGCAAGCGCCGGCTTCAACGAAACGGTCAAGCTTGTCGATTTCCACATCGCCCTCGATGACCTTCAGGCCCAGGCGCGATTCGGCCAGTTCCATCAGCGACAGGCGGGTGATGCCCGGCAGTACCGAGATCGATTTCGGCGTGACGAACTCGTTGTTGGCGGTGATGCCGAAGAAGTTGGCCGAGCCGACCTCCTCGATTTTCCTGTGGGTCAGCGGGTCGAGGTAGATGCAGTCGGCAAAGCCGGCTTTCTTGGCTTCGTAACCGGGTTGCAGGCTGGCTGCGTAGTTGCCGCCGACTTTCGCTGCGCCGGTGCCTTGCGGGGCCGCGCGGTCGTAGTCGGAGATCAGGAATTTGTGCGGGGTCATGCCGCCCTTGAAGTACGAGCCGACCGGGATGGCGAAGACCGAGAAGATGAACTCGGGGGCGGTGCGCACGCCAATGTTGTCACCGGTGCCGATCACGAAGGGGCGCAGGTACAGCGCGCCTTTGCCGTGCGGCGGGACGAACTTCTCGTTGGCTTTGACCACCTGTTTGCAGGCTTCGATGAATTGCTCGGTCGGTACGCGTGGCATCAGCAGGCGGTCACAGCTGCGCTGCATGCGCGCGGCGTTCTGGTCCGGGCGGAACAGGTTGATCGAGCCGTCCTTGCAACGGTAGGCCTTCAGGCCTTCGAAGCATTGCTGGCCATAGTGCAGGGCGGTGGAGCCTTCACTGATGTGCAGCACGTTGTCGTCGGTCAGGGTGCCCTTGTCCCACTCGCCGTTACGCCATACGGACAGGTAACGTTTGTCGGTCTTGATGTAGTCGAAACCCAGCTTGTCCCAGTTAATGCTTTCGTTACTCATGACACCCTCATAGCTCTACGCCCGAACACGGCGGGCTGCTTTTATATGCGCACCCCGCCACCTTAATACATCCGGCGCGGATCGGGAACTGTGGGCGATCACACAAAACCTTGTGGGGCAGGGGCCTCTGTAGGAGCGGCTTTAGCCGCGATGCAGGCGACGCGGTGCCTGGTACCCGCTTTGCGGGTGATCGCGGCTAAAGCCGCTCCTACAGGTAAATGGGCGCGGTACTCAACGCAAGCGCCGGTTCCAGTCACCGCCATGATCCCGCCAGCAGGCCTCCTCGCTGTCAAAGCGCACATGCCAGGCGACATGGTCCAGCAGGATGCCGGCATCAGCGAGCGCCTGGGCTGTCAACGCGAGCATCCGCGCCTTGTCCTCGCCCGCCAGCGCCCTGGCCTTGTCGGTGTCGTCGGTGAACACCCAGGTGATGCGCAGGCTGGCGGGGAAATCGTCGAGATCGACCTGGTGCGTGAGCCAGGCGAAGCCGACGATCTCGGCCTGGGCCGTTGCGCAGGCCTCGGTCAGGCAGGCGACCATTTCTCGCTCCAGGCGCGCCAGTACCCGTTTTTCGCCGGCCATCAGGCGTCGTCGCCAATCTGCTGGCAGAAGCGCAAGCGGTTGCCGAATGGGTCGACGATCTGCATCTCCAGGCCCCAGTCGACCGTTTCGGCCTGGGGGCGCGCGTAGCCGTACTGCTTGCCCAGCAGTTCGCGCTCCAGGGCCTTGAGGTCTTCTACCCGGGCAAACACCGCCGAACCCGGCGTGGCGTCACCGTGATGCTCGGACAGATGCAGGATCAGGCCGTCGCGATGGACTTGCATGTACAGCGGCAAGTCCGGGGCGAAGCGGTGTTCCCAGTCGAGCTGGAACCCCAGAAAGTCGAGGTAGAACTCCCTGGCCTTGTCGATCGAAAAGATGCGCAGGATCGGGATGGCGGGGGCGAATGTCATGGGGCGCGTCCTTGTCTCGAAAAAGGGGGAGCGCCACTTTAGCGCACCTGCGCACGCGGGAAGGCACGCCAATCGCGCGTCAATGTGCCGGCCGCCCTGGCCCAAGGCCAGACGGCATGACCGATGGTCCGGAAGTTTCATCTTCGTTCACCTGCGGACTTGGCCCGCTACCTGCTATATCCAGCCTGCGAATATTGATCGAGTGGTCAGCCTGGCGCGCCTGCAAGCGCCCAGCGCACGGCCCTCCGGACGGCCGCAAGGCCACGGATTCCAGGGGTTCCAGGATGTCGTTGGCGCAGCAGATCGAACCACCGCAGGCAGACCCGGGCTGGAGCGCCCACCTGCAGTTGCGCTTCATCCAGCGCGATGGCGTGACCCGCCTTGGTGCGCGGCGCCATGTCGGACCACTTTTGGTGCAGCGCCCGTTCCACCCGGAAGGCGCCCCTTGCCATGTCTATGTGCTTCATCCGCCGGGGGGCATTGTCGCCGGTGATCGCCTGGAGCTGGATGTCCACCTCGAAACCGGCAGCCACGCACTGCTGACCATGCCCGGCGCCAGCAAGTTCTACCGCAGCATCGGCCCGACCGCGCGCCTGGCCCAACGCTTTCACCTCGCCGCTGGCAGCACCCTGGAGTGGCTGCCCCAGGACAGCATTTTCTTCAATGGCGCCCGAGCCAGCCTCGACAGCCGCTTCCGCCTTGAACCCGGTGCCCGCTTGCTGGCCTGGGAAACCTTGTGCCTGGGCCGGCCAGTGATGGGCGAGCGCTTCGCCCAGGGCACCCTCGACAGCCGCCTGTGCATCGAACTGGCGGGTGATCCCGGCTTGCATGAGCGTCTGCGCATCGAAGGCGGTCACCTGGATAAAGTGGCTGGCCACCCGCTGATCGCGACGTTCTGCGCAACGCCGGCCGACCAGGCTGTGCTGGAGCAGGTCCGCCAACAGCTCGAGGCGCTCGACACCCCGGCTGGCGCGACCTTGCTCGGCCCACTGCTGGTGATCCGCCTGCTCGACCACGACAACCAACACTTGCAACACAACCTGCAGCGCCTCTGGCACCTGCTGCGCCCGGCCGTGCTCGGCCTGGCGCCGTGCCCGCCGCGCATCTGGGCCACTTGAGAGAGCCGCCATGGAGCTGACCCCGAGAGAGAAAGACAAACTGCTGCTGTTCACCGCCGCACTGCTGGCCGAACGGCGCCTGGCCCGTGGCCTGCGGCTGAACTACCCGGAAGCGGTGGCACTGATCAGCGCCGCGGTGCTGGAGGGCGCCCGTGACGGCCGCAGCGTTGCCGAGCTGATGAGCCTCGGGCGCGAGGTGCTGGTGCGCGAGCAGGTCATGGACGGTGTGCCGGAAATGCTCCATGACGTCCAGGTCGAGGCGACCTTCCCCGACGGCACCAAGCTGGTGACCGTGCATGACCCCATTGTCTGAGGAGCCCCGCATGATTCCCGGAGAGGTCCAGGTCGCCGCAGGCGATATCGAACTCAATGTCGGCCGAGAAACGCTCAGCGTCAGTGTCGCCAACCACGGCGACCGCCCTGTGCAAGTCGGTTCGCACTACCACTTTTTCGAGGTCAACGACGCCCTGGTGTTCGAACGCGCGCCGACCCGTGGCTATCGCCTGGACATCCCGGCCGGCACCGCGGTGCGCTTCGAGCCGGGCCAGGCGCGGACCGTGCAACTGGTGGCCTACGCCGGCAAGCGTGAGGTGTACGGCTTCCAGGGCAAGGTGATGGGCGCGCTGGAGGGCAGGGCATGAGCCGCATTTCCCGGCAGGCCTACGCCGACATGTTCGGCCCCACCGTCGGTGACCGCGTGCGCCTGGCAGACACCGCGCTATGGGTGGAGGTGGAGAAGGACTTCACGGTCTATGGCGAGGAGGTCAAGTTCGGCGGCGGCAAGGTGATCCGCGACGGCATGGGGCAGGGTCAGATGCTGGCAGCCGAGGCCATGGACCTGGTGCTGACCAATGCCCTGATCATCGACCACTGGGGCATCGTCAAGGCCGACATCGGCGTCAAGCACGGGCGTATCGCCGCCATCGGCAAGGCTGGCAACCCTGACGTGCAACCCGGCGTCAGCGTTCCGGTCGGGCCGGGCACCGAGGTGATTGCCGCCGAAGGCAAGATCGTCACCGCCGGCGGCATCGACTCGCACATCCACTTCATCTGCCCGCAGCAGGTGGAAGAGGCGCTGACCAGCGGCGTCACCACCTTCATCGGCGGTGGCACGGGGCCGGCCACCGGCACCAACGCCACTACCTGTACCCCCGGCCCCTGGTACCTGGCGCGCATGCTCCAGGCCGCCGACAGCCTGCCGATCAACATCGGCCTGCTGGGCAAGGGCAATGCCTCGCGCCCCGAAGCCTTGTGCGAGCAGATCGCCGCGGGTGCCGTGGGCCTGAAACTGCACGAGGACTGGGGCTCGACGCCCGCGGCCATCGACTGCTGCCTGGGCGTGGCCGAAGAGATGGATATCCAGGTGGCGATCCACACCGACACCCTCAACGAGTCGGGCTGTATCGAGGATACCCTGGCCGCCATCGGCGACCGCACCATCCACACCTTCCACACCGAAGGCGCGGGCGGTGGCCACGCCCCGGACATCATCCGCGCGGCCGGCCAGGCCAACGTGCTGCCGTCCTCCACCAACCCGACCCTGCCGTACACGGTCAACACCGTCGACGAGCATCTGGACATGCTCATGGTCTGCCATCACCTGGACCCGAGCATCGCCGAGGACGTGGCCTTCGCCGAATCACGCATCCGCCGCGAAACCATCGCCGCCGAGGACATCCTCCACGACATGGGCGCGTTCGCCATGACCTCGTCCGACTCCCAGGCCATGGGCCGGGTCGGTGAGGTGGTGCTGCGCACCTGGCAGGTCGCTCACCAGATGAAGCTGCGCCGCGGGCCGTTGGCGCCGGACAGCGGCTACAGCGACAACTTCCGGGTCAAGCGCTACATCGCCAAGTACACGATCAACCCGGCGCTGACCCACGGCATTGCCCACGAAGTGGGCTCGGTGGAAGTGGGCAAGCTCGCCGACCTGGTGCTTTGGGCTCCGGCGTTCTTCGCGGTCAAGCCGGCGCTGGTGCTCAAGGGCGGGATGATCGCCTGCGCGCCCATGGGCGATATCAACGGCTCGATCCCGACGCCGCAACCGGTGCACTACCGGCCGATGTTCGGCGCCCTTGGCGCGGCCCGGCATGCCACGCGGATGACCTTCCTGCCCCAGGCGGCCATGGACCGTGGCCTGGCCGAGGAACTGAAGCTGCGCAGCCTGATCGGCGTGGCCCACGGCTGCCGGCGGGTGCGCAAGGCCGACATGCTCCACAACACCTTGCAGCCGCTGATCGAAGTCGATGCGCAAACCTACCAGGTGCGTGCCGATGGTGAGCTGCTGGTCTGCGAACCGGCCCGCGAACTGCCCCTGGCCCAGCGCTATTTCCTGTTCTGAAGGAGCGAACATGATCGTACTCACCCGACGGGTCCCTGAAGCCGCACTGGTCACCGGCACCCTCACGCTCGATGTCGACAGCCGCATCAAGAGCCGGCTGCGGGTCAAGCTGGACGATGGCCGCGAGGCAGGGTTGATGCTCGAGCGTGGACACCTGTTGCGCGGTGGCGAGCTGCTCGCCGACGCGGATGGCCGCCAGGTGGTCCGCGTGCTGGCGGCGCCCGAGGCGGTGTCGACGGTACGTTGCGCCGATCCGCACCTGCTGGCCCGCGCCGCCTACCACCTGGGCAACCGCCATGTGCCGCTGCAGATCGAGCCCAACCTGTTGCGTTACCAGCATGACCATGTGCTCGACGACATGCTGCGTGGCCTGGGCCTGGAGGTGGTCGAAGAACGGGCACCGTTCGAGCCCGAGGCCGGCGCCTACCAGAGCGCGCCCCATGGTCATTCCCACGGCCACGATCATCCCTTCGTGCGCCTGCCCGCCCATTCCTGACCTCACCCTGGAGCCAACAATGAAAAAGATTTTCGCCCTGGTATTGCTGATGGTGGCCTTGCCGGCCTTCGCCCACCCTGGTCACGACGCCAACCCGTTGCAGGATGGCCTGCTGCATCCGCTGACCGGCCTCGATCACTTGCTGATGCTGATCGGCACGGGTGTGCTCGCGGCCTTGACCCGGCGCACCCTCATGCTGCCGCTGGCCACTCTGGTGGCCATGTTCGGTGGCGCGGTGTGCGGCCACCTGTTCGGCAATGTGCTGGGCATGGAGCAGATGATCGTCGCCTCGCTGCTGGTGGCCGCCGCCGCCATGCTGCTGCCGAGCCGTCAGCTGCTGCTGTCGCTGATCATGCCGGTATTTGCCCTGTTCCATGGCTGGGCCCACGGCGTCGAGGCCACGCCCAGCGCGTTCTGGCTGTTCAGCGCCGGTTTCGTCACGGTCAGTGGCCTGCTGCTGGTGGTCGGTTTCGCCGTGGGCTGCCTGTTGCGTCGCCATGCCCGTCTGCAGAAAGCCTTCGGTGGCGGCCTGCTGGCCGGTGCCGCGCTGGTGCTGGCTGGCTGATGAACACTGACCTGGCGCTGCTGCGCTTGCTGCAGCTGGCCAGCCCTGGCCTGCCGGTGGGCGGCTTTACCTACTCGCAAGGCTTGGAATGGGCCGTCGAAGCCGGCTGGGTGAAGTCTGTCGCAGACTTCGCCGCCTGGCAGCGCGAGCAACTGCACGACACCCTCGGTTGCCTCGACTGGCCGGTGCTGGCACGCCTGTACGGTGCCTGCCTTGGCGATGATGCCGAGGCGTTTGCCCACTGGAGCCGATTTCTGCTGGCCAACCGTGAGACGGCTGAACTACGCCTCGAAGAAACCCAGCGTGGCAGCGCCCTGGCGCGGCTGCTCGACGGCTGGCAGCGGGGGCAGGACTCGGCGTGGCGCCCCAGTCTCGAACTCAGCCAGCTCGGCGGCATGGCCTGGCTTGGCGCGCACTGGTCGATCCCGTTGCGCCAACTCGCCCTGGGCCATGGCTTTGCCTGGCTGGAAGGGGCGGTGATGGCCGGGGTCAAACTGGTGCCTTTCGGCCAGCAAGCGGCTCAGACACTGCTGCGTGACCTGGGCGAGGAGTTGCCTGGCGTACTTGACCACGCCCTGGCGCTCGACGACGACCAGCTTGGTGGCAGCTTGCCCTTGCTGGCTATCGCATCGTCATGCCACGAAACCCAATACACCCGTTTGTTCCGTTCCTGAGGACTGCCACGATGCAAAATTACCAGCAACCCCTGCGTGTCGGCGTCGGTGGCCCGGTCGGGTCCGGCAAGACCGCGCTGCTCGAAGCCCTGTGCAAGGCCATGCGCGATCATTATCAGATCGCCGTGGTGACCAACGACATCTACACCAAGGAAGACCAGCGCATTCTCACCGAAGCTGGCGCACTTGAGCCCGAGCGGATTGTCGGCGTCGAGACGGGTGGCTGCCCGCACACCGCGATTCGCGAGGATGCCTCGATGAACCTCGCCGCTGTCGAGGCGCTGGCACGCAAGTTCGGCAACCTCGAAGTGATCTTCGTCGAGAGTGGCGGCGACAACCTCAGTGCGACGTTCAGCCCCGAGCTGGCCGACCTGACCATCTATGTGATCGATGTCGCCGAAGGCGAGAAGATCCCGCGCAAGGGGGGGCCTGGTATCACCAAGTCAGACTTCCTGGTGATCAACAAGACCGACCTGGCGCCGTATGTCGGCGCCTCATTGGAGGTGATGGAGCGCGATACCCGGCGCATGCGCCCTGAGCGGCCGTGGACGTTCAGCAACCTGAAGCGGGGCGACGGCTTGCAGGCGGTGATCGATTTCATCGTCGTGCGAGGCATGCTCGGCGAAAGACGTGGCGGGGGCGAGGACGTGCCATCCGGCGATCGAAGGGGCTAAGCGCCTGCGCAACGGGTGGCTGATGAGGTCTCCTACGCGGTTGCTTGCCTCTGTGCTCAATCAATAGGTGGCGCAGGCGTCTACTGTTTTATCGCGCTGAACGCGCACTGGCGCCCTTCATGTACAGCACTTGGCGGTGGAGCCCTCATTCAAGGAGAGAAATATGAAAAGGATCGTATCGATTGCGCTATGGGCCACTGCAAGCCTGGCCCAGCTGACCTATGGCAACCCATGCATGCATTCAACTGACACCGTGATGGCTGGCGCATCACCGTGCATTTGGGGCGATACCATGACGACCGCTGGCAATCGGCCCGTCGGCTATATTGGCGATATTGCCCCCATCGGATGTGCTGAGGGCACGTTTCTCACTGCGGTCGGGCACTGCCAGCCAAGCTTTGAATTCGACTGACCGAGTCCGCGTCTAACGACCTTCATACACCTGCGTCTGCGAATACCGTTCCCAGGCGTTGGTGTATTCGTGTTCCTGCCGCTCCCCCCCCACATCCCCGCAGCCAATCGGTATCAGCACCTGACCAGGCAACACACGCCAGTGTTTGAAAATGGGCAGTATCGTGCTTCCGGGTTCCGTACCAACTCTGTCTGAGCGCCCCATGTAGGTTAATTACGGCGTGAGTTGATTGGCGGGGATCTTGCCTGCGAAGCTGAGATAAGTTTTCGGGGTATTCCTGAGGCTTTAGCTAACGCTTGTGCCGGGTGCATTGCGTAAAGTTTGTCGGGCCGGTGGCAGGGGTGAGTAGGATTACTTGCCTGCCGCAGTTAAATCCCGAAATTTTACCCAGGTAAAATGTATGAAAAAGTTCGCATTGATCGCTCTCATCGCAAGCGCAGGCATGATTCAGGTTGCCCATGCCGCTTATGGCTGGTCGACTGTTCTGTCGATCTCTTGCCCAGAGGGCACTTATCTGACGCCGGTCGGACATTGCCAGCCTGAATGGGAGTTCGACTGATCACCCTCAGGTCCAGCCGACCTTGTAGACCACCGTCAGTGGGGCCCCACTGACGGTGGTCTTTGCATTCAGGCCACTGAAAATATCCTCAACGCCCAGCTAAATCCTTGGCTGCGCCACCCCCGCACCTCACCGACGACGAGGTAAGCTGACAGGAAAATTCCCCCGCGCGTCGGCAGTGGCGCCAGAGAGGTACCCCGTGGCTTCCTACACCTTGCGTCAACTGAAGTACTTCGTCACCACGGTGGAGGCCGGCAGTGTCGCCGAGGCGTCGCGCCAGCTCTATATCGCCCAGCCTTCGATCTCCACGGCGATCAAGAGCCTGGAAGAGAGCTTCGGTGTCCAGCTGTTCATTCGCCATCACGCCCAGGGCGTGTCGCTGACCCCTGGCGGCAAGCGCTTCTACGCCAAGGCCAAGTCGCTGCTGCAGATGGCCCGTGAGTTTGAACAGAACGCCCTGGCCGATAACGACACCGTGGCCGGCCAGATCGACATCGGCTGCTTCGAGACCGTCGCGCCGCTGTACCTGCCCAGACTGATTGCCGGCTTTCGCCAGCGCTACCCAGGCGTGGACATTCGCCTGCGCGACGGCGAGCAACAGGAGCTGATCCAGGGCTTGACCGCCGGTACCTTCGATTTGGCCTTCCTCTACGACCACGACCTGGACGGCACGATCGAGACCGAGCCGTTGATGGCGGCGCAGAAGCCATATGTGCTGCTGCCGGAGAAGCACCGTTTTGCCGGGCAGGCCCAGGTGTCGCTGCGTGATCTGTGCCCGGAGCCGATGATCCTGCTCGACGTGGCACCCAGCCGCACCTACTTCGTCAGCCTGTTCAACGAGCTGGGGCTGACGCCCAACATCGTCTTCAGCTCGCCCTCCATCGAGATGGTGCGAGGCATGGTGGGGCAGGGCTTCGGCTATTCGCTACTGGTCACCCGGCCTCACTCGGAATTCACCTACGACGGGCAGCGCTTGGTGATGTTGGATATTGCCGAACCTGTGGCCTTGTCGGGATTGGCGGCAGCACACCTCAAACGTGTGCAGTTGACCAAGCCGGCACAACTGTTCGTGGAGTTCTGCCGGGAAGAATTGGCACGGTTATAGACGCGCAGCGGCCGGCGCAATATCTACGACCACCCGTCGCCCCGTTGATGCAAATGATCGAACGAACGCTGCCGGGCGGGATTCTTCCACTAAGGTGCTAGAGGATCTTGCATGCCTGCATTAGGCGCGACGCATGGAGCGCCGCTTGGGCATGGGCAATATCAATTGGCGCCCGGCCACGCGAAAGCGTACTCACATGACAGGCCATCCAGCACAGAGAGGGTCGTACCATGTCGTTGATAGGAGTTTCAATGCTTGAGATGCGGCAGATGATCGAGCAGGCCTGCCTGCCGGACCGCTGCGAGGTAAGCTGCCCGGACGGCGAAAACCTCACCATCCGCCTGGGCCAGGGGCAGAACCTGGACGACTGCCTGACCCTGACCGGCGTGCCGGTCGCCAGCCTCAACAGTTGCCGCGACCTGGTAGGTCTGGTGACGCAGTTGAAGGAGCAGCGTCACGCCCATCCATCCGCACTCAAGGCCATCGCCTGAGCATCAGGTCAACCCGGCCGACCCAGGTTGGCCGGGTGCACACAGGGTCGCCTCATTGCAGTTCGAGCAGAAGGTTCAGCCCGCCATCCCCACATTTGACGTGGTCGCGAACGACGCCCCGATAGCTTCGCCCCTCCCAGGTGAACGACACACTGTGCGCACGGTCTACCTTGCCAGGCAGCGGCGGCTCGATATGCAGGCGCAGGGCTGGGCGGCCCTGGAGGCTGAGGGCGGCGATCTGGACCTGGCATTCGGCGTGTTGCGCCACCGGGCCGAACAGGGTGTCGCGTACGTAGTCCAGTTCCAGGCAGGCGCAGGGGGCACGGCAGGACATGCGCATGGCGGAGCTCCAGATGAACGAGGGCAGTCATCATTCATTTGAAGCCTTCAGCACGTACTCGTTCAAATTATTTCAGCTGCGCAGAGGCATCGGGCACGACGCGTACCCTGTAGGAGCGGGTTTACCCGCGAATACGTCGGCGGGTTCAATAATGCATTCGCGGGTAAACCCGCTCCTACAGGACATGCGCGGCACTTTTTCTCAGGGCCGCTGCGGCACCGCCGAGCTGCCAAAGGCATTGCCCATCCGCGTCGAAGTCGCCGCCGGCGTGGCCAACCCCATCTGGTTCGGCGCCTGACGTTGCAATTGCTGCACCGGATCAAGCCGTTCCCGCAGCCCTTTGGCCGCCCGCGGATCGCTGCCTTGCAACTGCTGGCTCAGGCAGTCATAGGCCAATGCCCGTGACTGGCCGACCCGCACGTCGATACAGCCTTGGCCGGCCTTGGGCGCCTCGGCGAGCGCCGGCAGCGCACAGGCCAGCAGCGCGAAGGTAGCCAACGACATTTTGCCCATGGGCACACTCCTTGAACCATTCCTGGCCGAAGTCTAGTCCGTGCCAGGTCGAACCCGGGTGAAGCTTTGGTTGCGGCACGCTGTCACCACAGCGTCATGCACAAGCCCCAGGATGACGTTTCCCCGGCAGCGGCGGCCAGCAAGGAGGCCCGTTCATCCATGCGTGCATTGCGTGTGGCCGGCCTGGTGGCCCTGGCCTGGCTGCTGGTTTCGCTGCCTGCGCGCAGCCAGGTGTTGTTGGCCCTGGATATTCCGGCACAGCCATTGAACCTGGCCCTGGACAGTTTTGCCAGGCAGAGCGGCCTGGCGGTGCTGGTCGACCAGGCGTTGCTGGCCGGGCAACGCTCAAGCCCGGTACAGGGGCGTTACACCGCGCGGGAAGGCCTGCAGCGTCTGCTGCAGGGTACCGGCTTGCAAGCCCGCTACGGCGGGGCGGGCGGTTTCACCCTGCAACCCGTACGCCGGGAAAAAGTGCTGGGCGGGGGACGCGGCAACACGACAACAACGCTGGGCAACAGTTATGCCCTGGCATTGCAACAAGCGGTGGAGCAGGCCTTGTGCAGTTCCACGCTGACCCGCCCCGGCAGCTACCGGGCGGCCGTGCAGGTGTGGGTCGACGCAGGTGGCCAGCTGGTGCAGAGCCGGCTGCTGGCCTCGACCGGCGATTTCCTGCGCGATGCCGAACTGGTCGAACGTTTGCGCGCGGTGCGCCTGCAACGCGCACCGCCGACATCCCTGGCGCAGCCGGTCACCCTGCTGTTGCGCCCGGTACCTATGGATTGCCCTTTATCGCAAGGAGCTGCGGCGGCATGAACACACCTCGGGACAGTGCGTTGCTCAAGCTGTTTCTGAATTCCTACGATGCCCTCAGGCTGCGTCTGAAGCGTCGGTTCGGTTGCGATGATCTGGCCCACGATGTGCTTCAGGAAACCTACCTGCGGGTCGACCGCATGGAGGCGGTGCACAACCTGCAGAAGCCGGACGCCTATCTGTACCGCATGGCCCTGAATGTCGCCGCTGACCGCCGCGAGGCCGACGCACGGCTGCTGACCGGCGCCGAGATCGAAGTCCTGCTGCAGGTGGCCGAGGACCAGGACCCGGCGCGCATCGTCGGTGGCCAGCGCGAAATTCAGAACCTGTTGGGGGCGCTCTACGAGCTGCCGGCCAGGCGCCGCAGAATCTTCATCGCCGCGCGTCTGGAGGAGGCTTCGCACCTGGAGATTTCACAACGTTTCGGCATATCCACGCGCACCGTGGAAAAAGAGCTCAAGGCCGCCCTGGGGCATTGCGCGATGCGTCTGGACCGAAAAGCGTTTCAGCGGTTCGGTCCGGGGGCGGGAAAACCGTCTTGATCAATAGTCGACTCTTTCATGTGAGCACCATGGCCCAGATTTCGCCCGATCCCGACTTGCAGCGCCAGGCCCAGGACTGGCTCGTGCGGCTGACCTCCGGCCAGGCCACCGAGGCCGATGCCCAGGCCCTGCGGCAGTGGTGCGCGCGCAGCCCGGCGCATGCCGAAGCCTTCACCCAGGCACGTCGATTGTGGCGGCTGCTGAAACCTGCCGCACACCAGGCCAACCAAGTGATGCCGATCCTGGGTCGCCGTGCCTTGCTCGGGGGCGCGGTGGCGGCCACGGCGGCGTTCGTTGCCTGGAACACCGGCCTGTTGGGCAGCGTTGATGCCCAACAGGTGGCTTTCGAGACGGCGTTGGGGGAACAGCGTCGTGTCGAGCTGGCACCGGGCATCGACCTGGAAATGAATGTACGCACTCGTGTAAGCCGGCAGGCTCACGGTATCGCGCTGCTGGGGGGCGAGATCGAGGTGCTTGCCCGTCATGCCGTGCAGGTGAGCGCGGGCGAGGGGGTGATCAGTGCCGAGCAGGCGCGGTTCAACGTGCGTGAGGACGACGACGGCGTCTGCGTCACCTGCCTGAACGGTGAGCTGCGCATCACCGCGCTGGGACATGTCGAGGTGTTGCCGGCTGGGCGCCAGCTGCGTTTTGGCGCCCGCCATGTCGGCGAGCCCCAGGCCTTCGACAGCAGCCAGGTGATGGCCTGGCGCGAGCGCATGCTGGTGTTCAACGACGCACCATTGGCCCAGGTGATCGACGAGATCAATCGCTACCGCCCCGGGCGCCTGCTGTTGCTCAATCCGTCCCTGGGGCGTCGCCGGGTGCAGGCACGCTTGAGCTTCGAGCAGTTGCCCCAGGCCGCCGAGTTGATTCGCGCCGCCTACGGTGCCCGCTGCCTGGAGTTGCCGGGTGGCGTGGTGCTGGTCAGTTGAAGGGGCCCAGCACCTGGCGGTAATGTTCCTCGCCCTGGGGGCCGCGCCAGGCCAGGCGCACTTCGAGGCCGGCAGGGTTGTCCTGGGGCTGGTTTTCCGGTGACTGCCAACCGCCCTTGGCCTGCCAGCCGCGCAGGCTGAAAACCGTCACGTTGGCCAGTACCGCCGTCGCCGCCTTTGGCGCCGGCAGCGGGTAACGGTCACTGGCTGGCGCCGCGGCGCGATACAGAGTGCCGCCGCGTACATACCAGCGCACACGTTGCAGACCGCTGCCCGGCACGGCGCCGTTGCGGATCAGCTCGAGGCGGTCGGGGCGGGCGCGCAAGGCAGGCAGCAGCGGTTTGTCGGGCGGCTCGCGCCCCGGCAGGGGCGGTTCGGCCAGTTCCAGGGTCGCGCGCAGCGCCAGGTCGCGCTCCAGTTGCTGGAACACCCGCAGCACCGCCTGGCTGTCCTCGCTGGCCTGGCGCACATGGCGGTCGGCGCGGCTGACGCTGTCCAGCCCGCGCCAGGCGATCAGGCTGACCACCGCCATCAGCAGGATGGCGATCATCACTTCGATCAGGGTGAAGCCTTGGGCGCGGCGCTTCATGGCTGGCTCACCCGGACCTGCCCGGCGCCCGTTCGCGTCAACTGCACCGTGGCCTGGCCGCTGCGCAGCCGCAGGCTCAGGGGTGCCGTGACCCATTCGCCCTCCAGCCACAGTGGGCCGCGCGGTTCGACCTGTACCTTGACCGCCTCGGCCTGCCAGCGCCGAGGCTGCAACGGGCCCTCTGCGAGTACCTGCCCGTCGGGCCTGACGAAGCGATAGCCACCCGGCTCGTGTTGCCAGCGCAGGGGCTGGCCGTCAGCCTGGGCCTCGCTTTGCGCCAGTTCCAGCAGGTGCGCCAGGCGTTCGCCGTCGGCGCGCAGGCGCTTGCCGGGGTCAGGGCGGATGTTCAGGCTGATGGCGGCGCTGGCGATCCCGACGATCACCAGCACCACCATCAGCTCGATCAGGGTGAAACCGCGTTGTCCATTCACGGGGTGGCTCCTTGTCCTGCAAGGCAGCATGCCCGACGAAGATGATCGCGATGTGAAACAAAACCGTGAGAATTGGCCGCTATGCTCGGGCGCAGGTGCACAAGGAGCCCGTGACCATGCAGATACCCCGTATCACCGTTTCCTCCAACCTGCTGCTGCAAGGGTTGGGTGCACTGGCCGCGGTCGCCGGCGTGCTCGCCTGGGCCTGGGTATTGGTGCCGTCGGCTCCGTCGGCCGGCCCGGCCGAACCCGCTTCCGCGCAGGCCATGGGCGAGGTGCCCGCTGCCCGTTGGTTCGCCGATATCCCCGTTCAGGTGGACATCAAGGTCAGTGGGGTGATGGCGGGTAGCCGGGGGGCCGTGGCCATCGTCAGCCTGGACGGCGGCCCGGCCCGTGCAATGCGCAGTGGCGAGGAGCTGGCCCGCGGCGTGCGCCTGGTCGCCATCGAAGCCGACGGGCTGTTGATCGAACGCGCAGGGCAGCGCAGCCGCGTCGAGGTACCCGTCCTGGCACGCACATCGTCCTGGAGCAATGACAATCTGAACGCGAAAAGCGAACTATAGTTGTGACGCCCTGTGTAACCCCACTTGTTTTGTCGATTGGCACTCACCTGTCGCAGGCCAAGCATGGAACCATGACCTGCCAGGTTCGCGCGGTGAGTCACGGGGCATGTTTGCGCCATCTCGTTTACTGGGAGTGGCATGGATTGAACAGCAAGAGGGATAAGGATGTTCGCCTCAGTCGTTCGTACCCGCTCAAGCCTGCGCTTCGACGGCCCGCTGGGCCATGAGGTGCTGGCATGACCGAAGCCGCCAGGAAGCGCGAGCCCCAGGTCGCCGTCGCCCCGCTCAACACCATTGATCTCAAGGACGTCGGCCGTGGCGCCGCCGCCTTCGATGCCTGGCTGCAGTCGGTCAGCGGCGGCTACGTCACCCTCGAACGAGTCAAGACAGTGGCCGGCGCGCTGCCGGTGGTGGGCAACATCATGGCCTTGGTCGACGCCCTGGGCGACGTGGTGACCCTGGTCAAGAGCAAGAACCGCCAGCTGCTCGACTGGGTCAGCCTGGGCATCAACCTGATCGGCGTGCTGCCGGCGCCACCGACCATGGCCGCGGCGCGCATGAGCCTGCGCCCGACCCTGTCCCTGGTACGCCAGGAGCTGCGCAACAGCGCCAAGATGCTGCTGGGTGATTCGCTGATCCAGGTGCTGATCGGCCACCTCAACGCCACTATCGCCGGGACCATCGACGATTTCGTGGCCAAGGCCCAGCCAAAGATCGCCGGAATTCTGGCCGATGCCGGTGCGCTGGGCACCAAGATGACCAACGAGATCGCCACGGGCCTCGAAAAAGTGGTCAAGGGCCAGCTGGATGCCAAAGGCGACCGCGCCAAGGCGGGCAAGCAGATGTCGGCCGCCGCTGACAAGTTGCTCAACGACCCCAAGGCGGCGTTCAGTAACTTTTTTGGTGCCGTGCACAGCGCTTACAAGGCTGCCGGCAAGGGGTTGGCCAACAGCGCCACCAGTAAGCTGTTGCCGGACCAGATCAAAGCCAAGGTATTGGCCAACACCAGCCAGCTGCGCGCCCTGGGGCCGGAGATGGCCCGGCAGTTCGTCAAGCTGGCCGACCCGGCAGCGCAAATGAGCATCGGCTGGATGCTGACGGTGCTTGGCGGGGCTGTGAAGGGGTTCCGCAAACGCAACAGGAACGGGCAGCCGGGGGTGAGCAAGCCGGGGGCCGTGACGCAGGTGGCGCGGGAGAAGGGCAAGGGTGAGTTGGCTGCCACCAGTGCCCAGGCCAAGGCGACCCAGACGCCTTGTCTCTGCGATAAAAGAAAGCGGCCGGCGCTACCCTCGACGCCCAAGTCGACTACAGGGCGCAGTATCAGCTTTGCCCTGGGGTCGGAGTTCATCATCCACGCCGATTTCAGCCTGTCCGGCGCATTCCCCATCGAGTGGCAGCGGATCTACCACTCGCGGCAGGCGAAGTACGACCTGGGCAGCCTTGGCGCCCGGTGGGTCAACGAGTTCACCACGCGTTTCGATCTGCTTGGCAAAGGCTTGCTGTTCCATGACTACGATGGCCGTAGCCATGATTTCGAGCTGCCCAAGGTGGGCCATTCGTTGTTCAACGCCATCGAGGACCTGTTGCTGGTGCGCAGCAGCGACGACGAGCTGGTGATCTGTCGAGGCTTCGTGCGCAAGGAGTACTACCTGCGCGTGGGTGATCGCTATTACCTGCGCAAGATCCTGCTGCAGAACGACGCGGGCTGCATGTTGCACTACGAACATCGCCACGAGGGGCGTCCGGTGCTGTCGGACATCATCACCTTCCAGGGCGATGTAAAAGACGTGCTCCGCCACTTAGGCACTTTGATTGATGACCACGGCCATATCACCGGGCTGTGGGAAATGCAGGACGGTCAGCCGCTGCGCCAGCTGTGCGCCTACCACTACGATGATCAGGGCGACTTGCTCGCTGCCCAGGATGAACACGGCGCGGCCTGGCACTACCAGTACCAGAATCACCTGGTGACCCGTTACACCGACCGCACCGGTCGTGGCATGAACCTGCAGTGGGACGGCAGCGCTTTCGACGCCAAGGCCATTCGCGAATGGGCCGATGACGGCAGTTATGACACCCGTCTGGAATGGGACGAGAACATTCGCCTGACCTACGTCACCGACGCCCATGGCCAGGAAACCTGGTACTACTACGACATCCTTGGCCACCTGTACCGCGTGCGTTATCCGGATGAAAGCTCGGAGTGGATTTTCAGGGATGAGCGCAAGAACGTGGTACGCCACGTTCATACCGATGGCACTGAAGACCGCTACGACTATGACGAACAAGGCAGTGTCATTCGCCATATCCGCGCCGATCACAGCCAGGTCCATATCGCCTATGACGACCGTCGCCATCCGATCAAGATCCGCGATGCCGAAGCTGGCCTGTGGCTGCGGGACTATGACCAGAAGGGCAACCTGATCGAGACCACCGACCCATTGGGCAACAAGACTGAGTTCGCGTACACGCCCTCCGGTCTGGTCAAGGCGATCAAGGACGCCAACGGCAACGAGAAGAAACTGGCGTACAACGCGGCGGATCAACTGGTCGCGTACACCGACTGCTCGGGCAAGACCAGTCAATGGGCATACGACGCCTTCGGTCAGTTGGTGCTGTTCACCGATGCGGCGGGTAATAAGACGGCTTACGAATACAAAGCCGGCCAACTGGCAAAAGTCATCCACCCGGACGCCACCGAAGAGCGTTTCGAGCGCGATGCCGAAGGTCGGCTACTGGCTCACGTTGATGCACTGGACCGTTGCACCACCTGGACCTACAACGCTGTGGGCCTGCTCGCCGAGCGGGTGGATGCCAACGAGCACACCCTGCGTTATCGCT
>NZ_JARPQB010000037.1 GCF_029478665.1 Pseudomonas entomophila | reverse complement strand
AGGTGCAGGTGTCGGCGGACGGCGAAGTGGTGGTGGAGGGCGGCGCCAGCATCACCCTCAAGGTTGGTGGGCAGCACCTGGTGGTCAATGGCGCGGGGATTTTCTGCAGCAGCCCGATCCAGATCGGTGGGGCGCCGGCGGCCAGCCAGGCGGTGGCACCGCTGCCGCCTGAGCTGGCGGGCAGCCAAGGGCCAGCCGCGCTGCCCAAGGTGGTGGCGCCGGTGATGCTGGCCCTGGTAGCGGCAAGCAAACAGGCCGACCAGGACTACTGCCCGCTCTGCGAGGCCTGCGCCAATGGCCAGTGCCTGCCGCTTGGAGGTGTTCGATGAGCAATCAGGATCCGTGGCTGTGGATGGCCGCGCAACGTGCCCAGGGCCGCGAGGTTGCCCTGCTGCTGGATGGCGAAGCTCGCACTCGTCAAGTGCTGATAGCGACATTGGGCAGCGACCGTTGGAGCGCGTTGTACAACCAGACACCAGCAGCCCAGTTGGCCGGTGCCGGGCCGGTCGTGTTCCTGGTGGGCGATGCCGAACTGCGCCTGGCCGAGCTGGACCTTTCGGCGCCGCAGACGCATTGGGGTTGGCTGGCGAGCCTGGCGCCCGGCGATTGGGCGGCCTGGCTCAGCCACTGGCGGGCGCGGCTGATGGTCGGGCACGGGCTGTACCGCTTTCACGATAACCGCGTGCTGGCCCGTGCCTTGGATGTCCTGGCTCCGGCTGAACTGCCTGCCTACCTCGGGCCGACCCTAAGCCTCTGTTACTGGCAAACGGATATCTGGCGGGTTGTGGATAACCCGGCCCCCGGCAGTTACCCCGTGCCCTCCGAGCCGGCCTGGCTGCGGGTGCCGGCACCTGCCGCCGAGGTGACGCTGTTTGTGAATGCTGACCGGTACCTGGTGCGGCATGACTACGCACGCTATCTGCAACTGGCGAGCGAACAGGACCATGAGGCCTGGCTTGGGCGGCGGCTGGAACAGGCCAAGGCCTGGGGTTGGGAGACGTCCGCGCAGTTGGAGTTTCTGTTGCTCAGCAGCTTGCGCTCGCCGGGGTTCAAGGTCGGGGAGGACTGGGCGCGGTGGCCGGAGGAAACGCCCGAGGCACATTTTCAGCGGATGCGACGGATTGCGCCATTAGAGCAAGGGAGAACGTGAAATGAAGTCTTGGAGGAAGCGAGGAGTTGTTGTAGCGGCCGTATTGCTGCAGACCAGTTGTTCTGAATGGCAACCGAATACTTTCACATTGGTGGGGGAGTTGCCGCCGAATTTTTCTTATTGGGCGGGCGCGCTCTATGAACCGGAGCCTGGTACCCCATGCACCGTCACAGACTGGACACGCACCATGCCGGAATATAACCGACCTTGGCTGGGAGAGTACAAGCCAGAAATAGAGATACAAATACGCACCCTGATAAAGGGCTGTCAGATGGTTTTGAAAACTGTCGAGGTAAAGATATTTGCACGGTGGTCAGAGGCGACCCGAGTTAATAGGACGGATAGCTATACGCGTGCAGGTATGCATATTTACTCGGAGTATGAAGGTAAAAATAAAAGAAAATTCAAAAAAAATGATGAAGATACTTTTTATGGTGAATGCCATTGGATGTTTAGAACGATGGGAAAAAATCGCCAATTAAGAAAGATGCTGAGCTGTCGACAGGATGTCAGTCGTGGAGAAATTGGTTTAGGAATAGTGTATGCCGCTTATACATTGGATCAATTGCCGGGGAAGACCATAAAAATGAATGTTCGTTTGCTTGAAGAGGAGGAACCTGGCGAGGGCGGGAGGTGGGTCAAATTTCCAAACGGGTGGAAAAGATGCATGGGTAAAGGGTTTGAAGATCCTTATGCATTCTGCAGAGGTAATACATCTGATTTTAGTCATTTCACGGGGCCAAACGGCGAAATTTGCACAATTCATCCAGGATGTAAGGAGTAGCAGGGGTATGGAAGATATCGTGGACGAATTGTCATTACCCATTAACCTGGAAATTTTCGTTTGTCCGATGCAGGACTGCTGGACCAGCTTTCAGCTAGTCGATGAGCTTGGACAAGGCGAGCCATATGCAGGGCTGGGCTTTAAGGCAATCGACCGGGGGAGAGTGGCTTATCAGTGGCTGCTGGATCTTCAAGGGCGGGGCATGGTTGCAGATTATTACAGTGGTGTGTTGGTTTTTGCACTTTCTAGAAGTTTAATCGGTGTTGATGATCGTATATGGCTTTGGTCTAGCGAAAACGAACCATTTTAAGCTCGCTGAGTTACACGTTTTGTAGAAGCTACTCGACTTGGAAATGAAGATTTAGGCGAGTGCGACGGATTGCGCCATTAGAGCAAGGGAGAACGTGAAATGAAGTCTTGGAGGAAACGAGGAGTAGTTGTAGCGGCCGTATTGCTGCAGACCAGTTGCTCTGAATGGCAACCGAATACTTTCACATTGGTTGGGGAGTTGCCGCCAAACTTTTCTTATTGGGCGGGCGTGCTCTATGAGCCTGAGCCTGGTACCAGCTGTGCGGTGACAGATTGGAGGCGAACCATGCCGGAATTTAACCGCCCTTGGCTGGGTGAATATAAGCCAGAGATAAAAATACCCATACGCACCCGAATAAAGGGTTGCCAGATGGTTTTGGATAAAATCGACATAAAAATATTTGCTCGATGGTCTGATGCCACGCCAGTAGACAGGACGGATAGCTACACACGCGCTGGCTTGGGTATTTACTCGCAATATGAAGGTAGGAATAAACGAAAAATCACAAAAAGCGATGAGGATACTTTCTATGGAGAGTGCTATTGGGAATTCAGAACCATGGGTAAAAAACGCCAGCTCTCAAAGGGGTTGAGTTGCAGGCAGGACGCCAGCCGTGGAGAGGTCGGTTTGGATGTGGTGTATGCCGTCTATACATTGGATCAGTTGCCGGGAAAAACCATAAAAATGAATATTCGGTTACTTGAAGAGGAGGAGCCGGGCGAAGGCGGGAGGTGGGTCAAGTTTCCGAATGGATGGAAAAGATGCATGGGGAAAGGGTTTGAAGATCCTTATGCCTTTTGCAGAGGTAATACATCTGATTTCAGTCATTTCACGGGACCGAACGGCGAGATTTGCACAATTCATCCTGGGTGTAAGGAGTAGCAGTTGTTATGAAAGATATCGTGGACGAATTGTCATTACCCATTAACCCGAAAATTTTCTCTTGCCCTATACAGGACCGCCGGACCAGCTTTCAGTTAGTCGATGAATTTGGACAAGGCGAGCCATATGCAGGGCTAGGATATGAGGCAATTGATCGGGAGGGAGTGACTTATCAAGGGGTGCTGGATGTTCAAGGGAAGGGTGCTGTTGCAGCACACTATAGTGGTGGGTTGGTTATTACACTCTTGACAAGCTATATCGTTGTCGATGAGTTTTATACGACTTTGATCGAACGAAAATTTTACCCTTTAAAGATTACGGAATTACAGGTTCGTGCAGAAGCTACTCGGTTCAGACATGAAGATGGCTCCCGAACCTTGGACAACCCTGCTCAAGCCTTGTGCGACCACTTTTTCCAGGTCGAGGTTCGTGATCTTGTCCGGTACGCCTGCCATCTACCTCCCCCGACAAAATCTAATTTTCCTATGGAGAAACACGCCAAAAAACTCATGCGTGGACATGGTACCCACGGTGTGTGCCTGAGGCCCAACCAGCACACGGTGCTGGAAGTCCGCCCCCTGCGCGCCTTGCGATTGGTGCTATCGAAGGATCCAGGTTTTTGTGTGTTGAACATGTATCAGCTGGCACTCATGGCCACGCTGAGCTATTCGCCGTTCGGGCAAGAACCGGATGGGCACCCGGTCCGGGCATCGACGGTCAGCTTTCCCCTTGAGCCCAGCGTTGGCAATTGGTTTGCCGAGTCGCTGAGTGCATTCAGGGAGATCTGGAAGGTCGATACGAAACTAACGCAGTCGTTCTACCCGTTCTATGAAGGCGTACCGTACTCGCAGCGATGGGAAATCGCGCCTTTTGATCCCGAACTGTATCCCTACAATCATCCGAGCCGGAAAGGCCTTCAAGAGCACCCAGCCAGTATTCATTTTCTTGATGATCGAAACAGGTTCAACGCGACGGATACCCAGGCATTCGCTACTCACACATCAGATCAGATCTTGATAGCAGTCCGGGGTACCAGCGAATTCATGGCCGATGCGCTTCGAGATGCGGATGCGTTACAGGTTGAATTTCGTGAAGGGGCGGGTCGAGTTCATCGAGGATTCTATGAATCCGCTACGCAAGCGTACGCTTTCGCACGGGACTACATGCGTAGGTTCTACACGGGTCAACAATTGGTCATCTGCGGTCACAGCCTCGGCGGTGCGGTTGCCTTGCTCTTGGCAGAAATGCTTCGCCGCCAAGTAGAAGGCATCGACATCCAGCTCTACACCTACGGCGCCCCCCGCGCCGGCGACGCCATCTTCATGCAAGGCGCCGCCGATCTGGTCCATAACCGCATCGTCAACGACAACGACCCGGTCCCCAGTGTCCCCGCCAGCTGGATGCACCGTCCCTTCGAGCGGGTCCGTCAGGATGTTGCGCAGGCTCATATGCAAGCGCCCTTGGGCGTGAAGACGGTGCTCACCAGTCTCGGTTTCGAACTGGCCGAGTCCTACGAGCACCACGGTGAATTGCGCCATTTCATGAGTATTCCCTTCGCGCCAGGCCGTCAATCCGCCGTGCTGTGGACGCCCGGCTGCAGCACCATCACCGAGCAAGCGCTGTGCAACCGCATGCTGCGGCACGAGTACGGCCTGCCCGAACGTATGGCGTTCATGGATCAACTGTTCAGGGTCGGCGACCATTTCATGGTTGCCTATATCCCCGCCTGCTGGGCCGCGTTGCGCCGCCATCAGGAGGTCCTGCAGGCCAACACGCCCCCTGTCACCCGCCGGGAACTGTCGCTGATCCGCGCAATGCTGGTTTCATTCGATGAACAAATCCAGCGCAGGCAGGCGTCGATCAAGCAGGCAGACCCACACCGTCGCCAACACGAAAACCGGCTGCAAATCATGCAGGAGGAACGCCGCCGACTCGAAGCCACCCTGACGCGACTCTCTGCGCTAGCCACCACCACTGTCACCGCAGCCCAGGTCTACGGCTCGCTCGCCAACCACCCCGAACTCGAAACCGTACTCGCCCGCTGGCACGCCCATGACGTGAACAACCGTGAAGAGCAGCTTGCCATGGTCCCCGCCGAACTACCCTCAAGCGAGCCACCGATAATCAAAGTGTCCTTCGACGAGATCCTCGCCATGCTCGATGCCGAGAGCGATCCGTCGGACCCCCTGAACTTGATATAAAAAAACGGCCCGAAGCGTGCGCTTGGGCCCTTGAAAGGTTGAGAGGTGTCCTGGCGCAGCCCCTGCTGCCGGGCGACGGTCAGGGCCTGACCGACGCGTTGCCGCTACCCGTGACGGCGGGTCCGGTGCAATGGGCGTTGTGGGCGGCGAGTCAGACGCTCGACAGCGCGCTGTGTCCGGTCTGTGACAGTTGTTGCGACACGTCTTTGGGAGGTGCGGTATGAGCGAGTTAACCCCGTGGCAATGGATGGCGCGCGAGCGCGCTTGCGGCCGTGACATCGTGCTGATGCTCGACGCCGGTTTCGATGCCCGCCAGGCCCTGATGGCCCGCTTGGGCTCCGAGCGCTGGTGCGCGTTGTACCAGCAGACCGACGTCGCCCACCTCGCGGCGCAAGGGCCGGCCTGCTTTCTGATCGGTGAGGGCGAGGTGCGCTTGCTGCAGGGCTTGTTCGAGGCGCCGCAAGGCAACTGGGGGTGGTTGGCCAGCCTGGCGCCGGGCGCCTTGCCGGACTGGGTCGAGCATTGGCGCGCACGGCTGCTGCTGGGCCAGCGGCCGCAGCGGGCGCTGTACCGGTTCCACGACAACCGTGTGCTGGCGCGAGCGATGGCGGTCGCGGATCGCAGGGCTGCCTGGCTCGGCCAGGCCATCAGCGTGTGCTACTGGCAGGCCACGGCCTGGCGGGTGGTGGATAACCCGGCGCCCCGTGCCTACCCCGTGCCGCCCGTTCCGGTCTGGTTACCGACTCCGGCCGAAGTCGAAGGCAATGGGATCGTCCTGGCCAATGCCCATCGCTACCTCTACAGCCAGCATCTGGACACCTACTGCACGCTTGCCCAAAGCCAGGTGCCCCTTGAGTGGTTGCAACGCCAACTGCGTCAGGCTCGGGTCTGGGGCTGGCATACAGGGGAGGAGATCGAGTTCCTGCTGATGTTGAGCCTGCGCTCGCCGGGGTACGAAGTGCCGCGGGAATGTGCGCCGTTGGTTGATGAAAACCCACAGGCGCATCTAGAACGGTTGCGACTTCGTACGGTGTTTTGAACAGGGAGAAAGAAGGATGAATGGGATGTTGGTGAAGTGCCTGGTGACGTTGATCCTGGCCTCGTTGGTGGGGTGTGCGGAAGAGCAGCCGAATACCTTCAAGTTGGTGGGGGAGCTGCCGCCGGACTTTGCGTACTCAGCGGCTGCGTATTATGAGCCAGAGCCAGGAACGGAGTGCTCAGTGATTGACTGGAAGAGAACGATGCCAACTTTTAATTCGGATTGGCGTAAAGAGTACAGTCCTGTATCGATTATAGAGATCTACAAGGTAATCAAAGGATGTCGGATGGTTGTTAGTCATATAAAGATCAGGATTTTTGGGGTCTATGGGGAAGTCTTTAATCAAGTGACGGAAGCCGATGCTAATGTAGGTATATATACGGAGCTGGATGATAAATATAGACGTGTTATGAATGCCAGTGATGGCGATACGTTTTATGGAAAGTGCCAGTGGTGGTTTAGGACATTAGGGCCGGATCGACGTATCAGAAAAATACTGAATTGTAAAAAAGATAACGAGCGCGGAGAAAAATTTGTCGGAAATCCTTTTGGGGCCTACATGATAGATCAATTGCCGGGAAAGACAATCAGGATGAATATTCGTCTCGAAGGCAGAGAGGAACCATCAATAGACGATACTTGGGTTGAGTTCTCAAATGGCTGGAAGCGTTGCATGGGGAAAGGCCTCGATGACCTGTACGGCTTTTGTCGGGGTAATTATAAAGATTTTGTCGATTTCAAAATGCCTGATGGACGTATTTGTCAAATTTATCCTGGCTGTAATGAGTAGCTCATGAAAAATAGCGCTGATCTAATAAAAGAGTTAAATCATCCATTGAATAACCTGATGCTGACTTGCCCGGTGCGTGGCTGCTCAACGAGCTTTCAGTTGGTTGATGAACATGGTAGTGGAGCCCCGTATGCTGGAGCTTTCTATGAGGTTGAGGATATGGAGGGGGTTATTTACAAAGGGGCGTTGGATAGAGAGGGACAAGGTGAGGTTTCAAATCATTATACTGGGCCGATATCTCTGAGGTTTGTAGCAAGCTATGCAGGAGGTCATGACGATTACACTTTTTTGCAGGCTCGAAAACATTATCCGCTGAAGATAACCGATCTTCAGGTCCGTGCTGAGCAGACTCGTTTCTCGAACCATGATGGAACTCGAACATCATCCAATCCTGCAAGGCTTAATGCTGATGACTTTCGTCAAGTAGAGGTTCGGGACCTTGTTCGATTTGGTTGTCACCTTCCCCCGCTGTCAGCGAGGTCCTCCCCACCTGACAAGGGACTTCGGCGAATTATGGGCAAGCATTGCGAATGGGGTGTCGGGCTCATGTTCGGCAAGCACACGGTATTGGAAGTCCGCCCGCTGCGAGCACTGCGGCCCGTCCTGTCAATGGACCCTGATTTCTGCGCGCTGAACCTCTATCAGTTGGCATTGATGGCCACGCTCAGTTACACCCCGTTCGGGCAGGAACCTCCGGGTCACCCCGTTAAAGCCAAATCGGTCAGTTTCCCCCATGTCCCCACCGTCGGAAATTGGTTTGGCGACGCTCTGGCCAAAGGGCAGGAGATCTGGCGCGTAGACACGAAACAACAGACAGAGTACTTCCCATTCTACGAGGATGTCCCTTATTCCCAGCGATGGGAAATTGTGCCATTCGATCCTGATCTGTATGAGGAGAACAACCCAGCGCTAGGTGAAGACCAGAAGAATCCTGCCAGAATCCATTTTTTGGATGATAGAGAACATTCGGACACTACCGATACTCAGGCATTCATGACCCACAATGCCGATGTGATGATCATCGCTATCCGTGGCACCAGCGAAAAGATCCCGGATCTACTGCGTGACGTGGACGCATTACAGGTTCCGTTCGAAGAGGGGCATGGCAAGGTTCATCGTGGTTTCTACCTCGCCGCAAAGCGTGCTTTGCAGTTCGTGGAAGTTTACATGGACAAGTTTTACCAGTCCCAACAACTCATCATCTGCGGCCACAGCCTCGGTGGCGCGATAGCATTACTGCTGGCCCAAATGCTGCGCGCCGGCGGTCACATTGGCCCACTGCAGCTCTACACCTACGGCGCCCCCCGAGTCGGCGACAGCACGTTCCTCGCCAGCGCCGCCGACCTGCTACACCACCGCATCGTCAACAATGACGACATGGTCCCCAACCTGCCACTGCCGTGGATGAACACCCGTTACGAGGTGATCGCCACAGGCGCCGTCCTGGCGAGTATCAACTTCCCGCTTGGCGCCATGGTCATGCGAACGGGCCTGGTCAACCAGGACGGCGAGCCCTACGGGCACCATGGCGAGCTGCAGCATTTCATGCCGATCCAGCTCAGCAACCAGGAATCCTCGGCCATTCTCTGGCGCCCGGGCTGCACCACCATCACCGCCCAGCCCGCCTGCAATTACTACCTGGAAAAGGTCGAAGGCCTGCCGCAGCACAGGTCTGTCAGCCTGGCGGATCATTCCATGGTGTCCAGCTACATCCCGGCCTGCTGGGCCATGCTGCGCCGTCACCAGCAGGCACTGGCGAGCCGCACGCCAGCGGTAACTGTACGGGAACTGGAGGCGGTGGAGGCGGCGCTGGCGTCGATCAGCCAGCAGTTGCGCGAGCGTCGTTCTCGATTGAGCCGAGGCGACTACTACCCGCGCTCCCGCGAGCCCAGCCTGACTGCCATCGAAAAAGAACTGGAACGCCTGCAGGCTACCCGCGAGCGACTGGCCAGCTTGCGTCGCGCCCCGGTCAGCGAGGCCGACGTCTACGGCAGCCTCGCCGGCCAGCCGCAACTGGTCGAGGCCCTGGAGCGCTGGCAGGCCCACGCCGCCAGCACCCAGGCTGCACCGCTGGCCATGGCGCCCAAGGAACAGGAGATCAACGTGGTGACGTTCGACGAGCTGTTCGCCAGCCTCGACGACCCGCTCGACCTCATATGAGGAGTAGCCGGCTTGCCCAGCGTCGCGTTCAAACCGCCAGGCGCGATGTCGACCCGATCACCTGCTCCAGCACGCTCGAGTCGATCCACTCGCGCACATCGATGTGCCGTGGAATGAACCCCCAGCGGTGGAGGAACTCGCTGAAGTCCTGCAACGCCGTGATCGACCGGCCATCCAGCGCCGTGCGCAAGCGCCGGTGGGCGTCCTCGCCATAGGCCGCCGTCACCCAGTATTCGCTGGTGTTCAGCTCGCGGGCGAGAAAGCGCCGGGTCTCCTCGGGGTTGGCCCAGGCCCACTGCTCGGTGCGCAGCACGGTGTCGACCAGGGTACGGCTGGCGTCGAAATGTTCGTGCAGCAGGTGGGTGTCCACCGTCAACGTGCGCGGTGTGCCGTTGTTGCTGCGGATCAGCGGGTCGGGGTGGCTGCCGGTGTCGACCACCACCCGCAGACCGAACTCATGGGCCAACTGCACCGCATGGGCCCCCTTGAGGAAGATCGCGTCGATGTCGCCGCGCAGCAGGCCGATCAGCTCGTTGTTGCGCCGGCTCACGCGGCGGGTGTCCAGCGCCACTTGCAAGCCGTGCAGGTGCTGCTTGGGCTCGTCGCTGTAGGTGCCGCCGTAGGGGTAGTCCACCAACTCGACATCGGCCACGTTCAGCCCTTCGAGCTTGAGCGCGTTCTCCAGGCCGCGCAGGGCCTGGGCGCGGGTGAAGTCGATCTGCACGTTGGCCCACTTGGGCAGGCCGAAGCGGCGGTTCTTCAGGTCGCGGATGCCGCGCACGCCGCTTTCTTCGGTGGTGAGGATCAGCTGCACCTCGTCGATCCAGCTCAGCCCCAGTACCCGGGTCTCGACGCCGCTGGCGTAGGCCCAGATCGCCGGGATGCTGCCGCCGTGGCGCACCGAGTTCTGCAGGTGGTGGTCGTAGTGCGCCTCGCGCACTTCGCGTTCGCTGGACTCGCGCAGCGACTGGATGCGCGTGCCGAACGGCGTGAAGGCCTGGGCCAGGCGCCCGGACTGCACGGCGATGCCGAGGCCGGTGGGCACCGGGCTGTGGGTGTACCAGAGGGTGTCGAGGGGATGGCTCATGGCTGGTTTCCTCAGGCGCTGGCCTTGAGTGGCGCGACGACGGGTTGCTGCACCAGCGGCAGCACTTCCTGGCCGATGCGCAGCGCCTCTTCCAGGTGCGGGTTGGCCGCCAGGATGAAGGTCGAGAAGCCGGCGTCGCGGTACTCGGCCAGGCGTTCGGCGATATTCTCGTGGCTGCCCACCAGGCCCACCGTCGGGCCAGGCTTGGCCTTGGCGAAGCCGGCCCACAGGTTGCGGGCCAGCTTCAGCGCGTCGAAGTCCTGCAGGTGCTGGTGATAGGCCGCCTGGCGCGCGCCACCCACCGAGTCGGAGCCGCTGGCGAAGCCCTTGGCGATGGCGCTGCTCTTGCCTTCGAGGCGTTCGAACTGCTGGCGCAGTTCGCGCCAGGCCTGCGCTTCGGTTTCGCGGGCGAACAGGTCCACGCGCAAGCCGAAGCGCACCGTGCGCCCTTGCTTGTCGGCCAGTTCGCGCACCCGCTCGATATGCGGCTTGAGCGTGTCGATGGGCTCGGCCCAGTTCAGGTAGACGTCGGCGTGGCGGGCGGCGACGTCCAGCGCGGCATCGGAGAAACCGGAGAAGTACACCGCTGGCTTGCGCTCGTGCTGAAGGCCCGGCGGCAGGCTGCCGTGCTCCAGGCGGTAGATGTCGCCTTCGTAGGAGAACGTGTCGTTGGCCCACAGGCCCTGGATCACGTCGAGGAATTCGCCGGTGCGCTTGTAGCGCAGGTCGTGTTCGAGGAAGTCGCCGTGGGCGCGCTGGCTGGCCGGGTTGCCGCCGGTGATGATGTTCCAGTCCAGCCGCCCGCCGCTGAGGTTCTGCAGGATCGCCGCCTGCTGCGCGGCATAGGCGGGCAGGGTCCAGGTGGCCTGGAAGGCGATCAGGAAGCGGATGCGCCGGGTCTCGCGGGCCAGGGCCGCGGCGGCGATCCAGGGTTCGGGGCCGGTGGGCAGCAGGGCGCCTTCGAAGCCGGCCAGCTCGGCGGCCTTGGCCACCTGGGCGATGTAGTCGATGTAGGTGAAGCCATCGGCTTCGCCGTTGGGCAGGCGGCCTGGGGCGATGTGGCCGGGGCGGTGCTGTGGATTGCCGCGGTTGTGGTGGTCGGTGGACAGCTGCGGGCCATCGGTGCCCAGGGGCAGGCGCCAGAAGAATTCGGTGGTCATGGGGGCTCCTGAAGGGGAGGTTGGCGATGGGGAGGGTGGTGCAATGGCTGTGCCATGGCGGTGCAAGACCGATGGCGCGGGGGATGGTGGCGGTTGGCGAGGGCGGGTTGTTGCTGTGGCAGCAGCCGGCCAGCAGCGACGCAGCATGGCCTGTGTAGGAGCGGATTCATCCGCGATGCGCCGCACGGGCGGCGCTCGGTCATGTGAACACCATCGCGCTTTCGCCGGGCACCTCAATGCCACCGCTGCGGCTTTCAAAAGTTCGAGATCCGCAAGGTGCTTGCCTGTAGAGCATTTGTGCCTATTGGATCGAGCGCCGCAGGCGCGGCGCATCGCGGATGAATCCGCTCCTACACACAGGCCAGGGTCAGGCTTCGGCGTGCACCTCCCCGGCGCTGCGCAGATAGGCGTCGTACAGTCCGGCATACGCACCTCCAGCCTCGATCAGCTCGGCATGCCGTCCCTGCTCCACCACTCGCCCGTGGCGCACCACGGCGATCCGCTCGGCATCGCGGATGGTCGCCAGGCGGTGGGCGATGATGATTGCCGTGCGCCCTTGGCACAGCCGCCGCAATGCCCGCTGGATGCGCCGCTCGGTGTGCACGTCGACCGCCGAGGTGGCTTCGTCGAGCACCAGCACCGCAGGGTCCGCCAGGTAGGCACGCACCAGGCACACCAGCTGGCGCTGGCCATGGCTGAGGTGGCTGCCCAGCGGGCCGACTTCGGTGTGGTATTGCCCTGGCAAGCGTTCCAGCACCTCGTCGGCGCCCAGCTCGCGGGCGGCGGCGACCAGCACGGCATCGTCGGCCTCGGGCCGGGCCAGGCGCAGGTTGTCGAGGATGCTGCCGCTGAACAGCACGTTGTCCTGCAGCACCACGCCGACGTTGCGCCGCAGCTCGCGCTGGGCCAGTTCGCGCAGGTCGATGCCGTCGAGCCTCACCGCACCGCGTTGCACGTCGTAGAAGCGCGTGAGCAATTGCACCAGGGTGCTCTTGCCATGCCCCGAGGGGCCGACGATGGCCAGCACCTCACCTGCCCGGATGCGCAGGTCGAGCCCGTCAATCACGGGTTGAGCGTTGTAGGCGAAAGCAACGTCTTCGAAGTCCACCTGACCCCGGGCGCGGCCCACTGTTCGCGGCTGTGCAGGGTCCAGCACCTGAGGGCAGGTGTCGAGCAGCAGGAAGATCCGTTGCGCCGAGGCGCTGCCGGTGGCGTAGCGCTCGAACAGGTCCGACAGCTCCTGCAGCGGTCCGAGGAACAGGAACACGTAGAACAGGCTCTCGGCAATCTGGCCAACGCTCACCCGGCTCTCGGCCAAGCCCAAGGCACCCACCAGCAACAGCACGGCCATGCCCGTCGTACTCAGCAGCGCAGTGAGCGGGGCGAACCAGCCGGTGCGCAGGCTGCCGCGGATCAGGGCCTGGTTGAAGTCCTCCAGCAAGCGTCGGTAGCGGCCCTGATTGTCGGCTTCGCGGCCGCACTGCTGGATCAGCCGCACGCCGCTGACGCTCTCGACCAGGTGCGCGGTGAAGCGGCTGCGCTGTTCGGCAACTTCGGCCCAGCTGCGTTGCGAGACACGTTTGAAGCACCAGGTCGCCAGCACCAGCAGCGGCACGGTGGCAGCCAGGCTGTAGAAGAAGCTCGGCTCGATGCGCCACAGCATCAACCCGGCCAGGCAGCAACGCAGCAGGGCACCGATCAGCTCTGGAGGGCCTTGCACCAACAACGGCTCCAGCGCGTCGACGTCGCGGTCGACGCGGGCGATGATGCGTCCGGCGCGGGTCTGGTCGAAGTAGCGCACCGACAACCCCTGGACATGGGCGAACACCTGCACGCGCAGGGCGCCGAGCACGCGGATCGCCGCGTTGCCAGCGATGAATTGCGAAGCCCCGGCCAGCAGGAAGCGCCCCAACCAGCTGGCGGCCAGTCCCAAGCCGAGCCACAGCACCAGGCGCTCGTCGAGCAGCCAGTGGCCGGCTTCCCGGATCAGCCCACGGTCGATCAGTTCGCGGACGAACCAAGGCCGCAGGAACACGGTGAGCACCAGCAGCAGTTCCAGGCCGATCACGCTCATGATGGCTCCACGGATCGGCCGCAGCAGCGGCAGCAGGCGGTGCAGCATGCCGCGGTCGAGGGCCTGGCGCGCCAGGCGCTGTTCGATGTCGATGTCGCTTTCAGCCATGCTCGATCCCCAGCAGGTCGCGGTAGTGGGCGTTGTGCGCCGCCAGTTCGGCGTGGTGGCCGCTGGCGCTGATGCGCCCGCCTTCGAGCAGCAGCACGCGGTCGGCCAGCAGCAGGGTGGACAGGCGGCTGGTGATCAACAGCAGGGTCGGTGTGCGGCCCTGCTGGCGGCGCAGGTTGTCGAGCACGCGGCGCTCGTTGTGGGCGTCCAGGGCGCTGGTGGCGTCGTCCAGGCACAGGATGTCCGGCGCGCCGAGCAGGGCGCGGGCCAGGCACAGGCGCTGGCGCTGGCCACCGGAGAGACTTGCGCCACGGTCGCCCAGCGGCGTGTCCAGGCCCTGGGGCAGGCGCTCCAGCACGTCCTCGGCGGCGGCCAGGCGCAGGGCTTCGCGCAGCTCGCTGTCGCTGGCCGCTGGCGCGGCCAGGCGCAAATTCGCGGCCAGCGAGTCGGAGAACAGGAAACTTTCCTGTGGTAGTACTTGCACCCGGCGGCGCAAGGCGTTCAGGTCGAGGTCGCGCACATCGTGCCAGCCGGTGCTGTCGGAGCCGACCCGCACGCTGCCGCCGTCCACCTCGGCCAGGCGCGGCAGCAGGCTGGCCAGCAGGCTCTTGCCGCTGCCGGTGGCGCCGACCAGCGCCACCACCTCGCCGGGGCACAGGCGCAGTGAGCAGCCCCGCAACAGGTCGCGCGCTGCCTTCGGCGTGGCCACGCGCACCTGCTCCAGCTTCAGGCCCAGTGGTCCCTCCGGCAGGGCGCCCTGGCCACTGCGAATGGCAGGGCGTTCATCGAGCAGTTGCCAGATGCGCTCGGCACTGGCGCGGGCATCGGCAAAAACCTGCATCACCCGGCCGATGCCCTCGATACGGAATACCAGCGTGGTGGCCACCAGCAGAGAGGTCACCAGCTCGCCGATGCCCAACTGCCCGTCGGCCACCCGATGGGCGCCGTAGACCAGAATCCACACATGCCCCAGGGCGACCACTGCCTGGGGCAGGGGAATTCGCGAACTGGCGTAGGCGAGGGCGGCACGGGCATGAGTGCTGAACACCGTTACCTGCTCGGCGAAGCGCGCTATACGCCGATCCTCCAGGCCGAACGCCTTGATTACCCGCACCCCGCCGATGCCTTCCGCGAGGTCCTGGCTCACCTGGTCGTAGGCCGAGGCGACGGCTCGGTCGAGGCTGACGAGGCGCTCGGTCTGGTGCACGAACAACCCCAGCCCGACACCGGTCAGCAGTAAAGGCACCAGGCCCAGCAGCGGGTCGTACCCGCACAGCAGGCCGACCGCCATCAGCACCACCAGCGGTGTCTCGATGATCTGCCGCCAGAAGGTGATCAGCGCATCGCGGACCTTGTCGGCGTCACGGGTGGTGCGGGTGACCAGCTCGCCCATGCCATGGCGCCAGTGGTAGCCCAGGTGCAGGGCCTGGACCTGTTCGAGGATGCGTTCGCGCAAGCGCGTCAGCAGGGCTTGGCTGAGCACCAGCGACAGCACGGCGGCGGCGTATTGCAGGATGCCGCGGGCCAGGGCGATGGCCAGCAGTGTCCACAGCCAGTGCCAGGCCAGGGTGGCATCAAGGCTGCCATTGGCCAGGCGGGTGACGGCGCGGCCGGCGCCGACGTCGTCGATCGCCTGGCCGATCAGCCATTGCTGCCAGGCCAGGGCCAGGTTGCCGGTGATATAGAGGGTGGTGACCAGGGCGAAGCGCCAGGGCATCTCACGGTAGATGGCCAGGGCGCGCAGGAGGGGGTGTCTGGAGGTCATGCAGGGCTCGGGTCTGGAGTAGGCGGGAAGTGGTCGAGATCCTCGGGGGCGCTGTGCGCCCCTTTCGCGGCACAAGGCCGCTCCTACATGGGGTGTGCGGTTTCTGTAGGAGCGGCCTTGTGCCGCGAAAGGGCTGCGTAGCAGCCCCCAGCGCATGCCTCAACGACGCGTGGCGCCTTGCGCTTCCTTGGCATTGAGCACTGCCGTGTACTCCCCAGGGTCCGCCCCATTGAGGTAGTAGTTGCCAACGTTGTGCAACCGCCAGCGGATCGGGTCGTGGGTGGTGTGCACCCGGGCATCGCGCCAGAAGCGGTCGAGGTTCCATTTGCTCAGCGAGGCACTGGCCCCCAGCAGCGAGAACAGGTCGCTGGAGATCTTCAGCGCCGCCCCATCGGCATGCGCCCGGGCGGTGGCCACCGAGAGTATCAGTTCGTCCTGCAGCGCTTTGTCGTCGGGGGCGCGCTCATGGGCGTCGAACACCCGCGCGGCCTCGCGCAGCACCGCTTCGGCGCCGCGCAGGGCGACCGCATACTCGCCAACCTGGCGGATGATGTGCGGCTCGTCGCTGGCCCGCTCGACACCACTCTCGACCCAGGGCCGGGCATGCTCGCGCAGGTAGGCCACCGCCGCCTGCAACGCGCCTGTGGCGATGCCGCTGTCGATGGCGGCATGGAGGATTTGCGGGAAGGTAAGCCCTGTGCGTTTCATCGGCCCGCTGCGCAAGGTGACGAAGCGCTCGTCGAGGACGATTTCGTCGAACTCCACCGTGCCGCTCACCGAGTGCTGCTGACCGAAGGCCCGCCAGTCATCGACCAGGGTCAGGCCAGGGGTGTCGCGGTGCAGCAGCACCCCGGCAGCGCCGTCTTCACTGGCGGCGGTCAGCCAGATCCAGTCGGCCAGGTAGGCGCCGGTCGAATAGAACTTGCTGCCGTTGAGCACCAGTTTGCCGTCGGCGCGGCGTTCGACACGGGTCCGGAGGGCGAACTTGTTCTTGCCGCCGACCTCGGCCAGGGCGTTGCCCAGGCGTTTGCCGGCCAGTACATCGGCCAGCACGCGGTCGCGGACTTCGTCGGGGTAACCGTCGAGCAGGCCGCGCAGCATGACGTTATGGATCTGCAGCAACTGGCCGACGCCGCCGTCGGCGGTGGCGATCAGGCGCACGGTTTCGACGAGGGTCTCGACCGAGGCGCCCAGGCCGCCGAACTGCGTGGGAACGCCGATGGCGGTGAGGCCACTGCTCGACAGCCGTTCGGCCTGGTGGCGGGGGAGCTGGTCGTTGTTGCGCGGGTCGGCGGCGAGGGTGGCGAATTCGCTGGCGACTTCACGGGCGATGCGCAGGGCTTCGGCTTCGCTGGTGATGCGGTGGGCGGGGGGCTGTTCGATGATGCTCATGGTTGACCTCGATGGCGGTGTTCGCGGGGGCTGCCTTGCAGCCCAACGCCGGCAAGCCGGCTCCTACCGGTATTGCGTTGACCTGTAGGCGCCGGCTTGCCGGCGATGGGGCACGCAGCGGCCCCGATCCTGACAACGCCAGAGCAACTTCTTTGCCACCCCAGTGGAGCCCTCGCAACAGCTGGCCTGCGGCGAGATTCCAAAGGTCCAGTGCTGCGCCAGCAACACCCTCGGCCACACCGCTTGCTGATCTGGCAACACCCGCCCCGCATGCCTGCTCCCAGGCCAGCAGCCTGGCCTGGGTTGCTCGCGCACAGTCTGCATGTTCCGGGCCTTCCAGCCCTTGGCACGACCGCTGCAACACGCCCTGCACGACGCCCAAGGAGCTCTCCATGACCCTCGCCCGAACCGCCCCCAAACCTGAAACACTGGACCGCCTCTGGTTCACCCGCTGCCCGGTACCGACCGCCTCCGGCATCGCCTACAAGCTCGGCTGGTTGCAGAAGGAGTTTGCCCGTGACGGGCTGCCCATCGACACCCTGCAGGAGGCCCGTCAGCTCGGCCATCATCACTACGATCACCTGCTCCCCGGCCTGTTCCGCGAAGGCGGCAACCTGCCGGCCCTGGCCGCCCGCGCCGCCGGGGCGCCGTCAAGGCTGGTCGGCCTGACCTGGATTGAGGAGTGGCAGACCCTGCTGGTCCGCCCTGACAGCAATATCCGCCGCCCCGAAGACCTGCGCGGCAAGCGCCTGGCGCTGCCGGCCTGGGGGGACGATCGCCCCGGCAGCATCGCCCGGGCCATGAGCCTGCACGGCTACAAAGGCGCGCTGGCCTCGGTGGGGCTGACCTTCGATGACGTGCATCTGGTGGAGGTGGCGCTGCTCGACCAGCAGGGTGCCAGCACCCCGCAGTTGGGCCTGCAACGCCTGTGGTCGGGCCTGGACTACCTGGTGCGCGGCGAGGTCGACGCGGTGTATGTCAAAGGCGCCGCCGCAGCCGACGCCGCCCGCCGCCTGGGCCTGGTGGTGGGTATCGACCTCGATGCGCTGCCCGACCCACGGCACCGCATCAACAATGGCACGCCACGGCCGATCACCGTCCACCAGTCGCTGCTCGACGAGCACTTCGACCTGGTGGCGCGTTTCCTCGCCCAGACCCTGCGCGCCGCCGATTGGGCAGCCGGCAACCGCGAGGCGCTAAACGCCATCCTCGAGGAAGAGACCCACGCCGGCAGCCAGGGCGTGGCCGAGGCCTACCGCGGCGGCTTCCACGCCACCCTGGCGCCAGACCTGTCGGCCCAGCGCCTGGCCTTCCTCGATACCCAGAAGACCTTCCTCAACCTGCATGGCTTCCTGGCGCGCGACTTCGACCTCGCCGACTGGGTCGACCACCGCCCCCTGCAAGCCGCCCATGACCTGTTGGCCCAGCGCCGCGCCTGACTCCGGAGATCGACCATGACCGTACTGATCAACGAACGCCCCCTCACCGCCGAACTGCAAGCCTTCATCGACCAGGTACTGGCCGAGGCCGAAGCTGCGTTCTCGGTGTTTCGCGAAACCAACACCATCACCGCCAATGGCACCGTCGGCTTCATCGAGCGGGTGCCGGGGCAGGAACTGTTGGTGGCGGTGAGCTACGCTGGCCCGTGGCACTACCGCAAGCCGCTGGAAGCGACGGTCAGCGACTTCGCCGGCAATGTCATCCTCGGCAAGGGCAAGGGGGGCCTGGGGCGTTACACCAGACTGTTCCAAAGCCATGCCGACATCACCACTGTGTCCCACGTGCATACACCTTACCTCGGCGCTTGGGCGCAGACCCATCGCACGTTGCCATTCCACTATGTGCCGGTGCAGCGCTACCAGCTGGCCCGCGAGTTGCCTGTGTACATCGACCGGCGCCAGGCCGAGGTGGATTTCATCCTTGAGCAGATCGCCGCCAACCCCTTCAACCTGGCCATTCTCGAGGCCAACGGCGGCGCTACCGTGTGGGGCAAACAGGGCCTGCGCGCCACTGCCGAATTCATCCTGCTGCTGGAGGAGGGCGCGCAGATCCAGTTGCTCGCCGATGCACTCGGTGGCTCGCGACCCTATGGGCCCGGTGTACTCACTCAGCAATGGAAGATGAGCGGCCTGTACGAACGCGCCACCGAGCTGGGGTTGGTGCCCGGTATCGACCGCCGCAACTGATTCGTCACTGGCAATTTCCGCGGCGCGAGGTACATTTTCCGTGCGCTGTACGAGGCGGCGGTAGCCAAGGAATTGCCTGATGAAAACCATCCGTTACAAAGGCGGCTGCCTGTGCGGCCGCATCCGCTTCATCGCCCAGGGCGAACCACGGTTTCCCCACACCTGCTCCTGCGGCATGTGCCAACGCCATTCGGGCGGCCTGACGCTGTGCTGGGTGGAGTTCGACAAGGCGGCTGTCGAGTGGGTCGGCGAGGGGGGCTTGCCGGCCCTGTACCGGGCTTCAGCGCAGTCCAGCCGCGCATTCTGCGCGACCTGCGGCAGCAGCCTGGGCGCGATCGACGATGCGCCGACGGTCGGGTTGCTGCTGGGGTGCTTCGACGCCAAGGGCGAGAAGGCGCTGCGGCCTGCCTACCACTCTTTCGTTTCGTCTCGCCCGCGCTGGTGGAAAATCAATTCGCTCATGTGATCCCTGCACCCTCTGTAGGAGCGGCTTTAGCCGCGATGCAGGCAACGCATTGCCCGGCACCCGCTTCGCGGGTGATCGCGGCTGAAGCCGCTCCTACAGAGGTTGGGCAAAGTCAGAGGGTGGCGCGTTCGCCGCGAAAGTGCGGAAGGATGTGCTCGCCGAGGCGGTAGGCCTCTTCCAGGTGCGGGTAGCCGGCGAGGAAGAACAGGTCGATGCCGATGGCGTGGTACTCACGGATTCGCGCCACCACGTTTTCGTGGCTGCCAACCAGCGCGCAGCCCGGCGGGATGCCGATGTAGCCAAAGCCGGTCCAGACGTTGGGGTGGATGAAGAAGTCGTCGAAGGCGGGCGCCTCGCCCTGGTCGGCGTATTCGTGCTCATAGCTCAGCTTGCGCGCTGTCCGCAGCCCGGCGTGGGCGGCACGGGCCTTGACCGTGCCCTTGGCCACGCCTTCGTCGAAGAAACGCTTGGCTTCGGCCAGGGCAGCCTCCTCGGTGTCGCGGGTGATGACGTCAATGGACAGCCCGAAACGGATGTCGGTGCGCCCATGTTTCAAGGCCCGCGCACGGATATCGGCGATCAGCGCGGCGATTTCGTCAGGATGCTCGGCGCGCATCAGGTAGAAGTCGGCGTGCTTGGCGGCGAATTCGCGGGCCGCCTGCGAGGAGCCGGCAGTGCAGATCAGCGGCAGTTCGGCCTTCTTCAGCGGCCCGCGCAGGCCGCCGCCCTCGGCACGGTAGTAGCGGCCTTGGTAGTGGAAGTTGTCGCTGTGCCAGTAACCACGCACCACATCCATGAACTCGGTGGCGCGGGCATAGCGCTCATCGTGCCCCTCGAAGTCGCCGACCTGGCGCTGGATGGCGTCGGATCCACCATTGATGATGTTCCACACCAGGCGGTTGCCGGTGGCGCGCTGGTAGGTGGCGGCCTGCTGCACCGCGACCCAGGGCGTGTAGTGATAGGGCTGGAAGGCGGTGACGAACTTCAGCGTGCGGGTCTCGCGGGCCAGCAGCGAGCATACCGTCCACGGCTCTTCGCCGGAGGGCGCGTTGACCATCAAGGCGCCGCCGAAGCCGTTGATCTCGGCGGCCCTGGCCACCTGGCCGAGGTAGTCGATATAGCTGAAGTGATCGCCCACGGCGAAGCCGGAAACCGCGCCGGTGCTGGGGCCGCCGGCGTGCCAGTCGCCGCGGTTGCGCGGGTCGCCCGGGAGGAACTGGGTTTCGCCGTGCAGCGGCAGGCGGGTGAAGAATTCGAGGCTCATGGTGGTGCTCCTGGCTTACTGGACGCTGGGGTTGCAGTTGGGGGTGACGGGTTGGCCGCTGATGACCTGGCGAGCGAAAGGGATGGAATCCTGCAGCGAGGCATTGACCGTCTCGCTGTGGCCCAGGCCTTTGTACAAGTGCCCCTGGACCACGGAACCGGCCTTGCAGGCGTCCTGCATCAGGGCCACCTGGGTGCTGGCGGCGGGGGTCTTGTCCTCGGCGCCGGTGCCGATGAAGATCGGCTGCGCGAGCTTGAGGGTCGGGTACGACACCTGGGCCTGCCAGGCTTCAAGCTGGTTGCCCTGGTAGTCCTTCCTGGCATTGGCCGGGGTCAGGCCGCTGCCGACCACGTCGCTGACCAACGAAGACAGGCAGTTGCTGCGCGCCTGCTCGAACAGCGGCAGGGCCTTGGCGGTGTAGAAGTCGCGCGGGTCGATGCTTGGGTCGTACTGCTGCGCTGCCAGCAAGGTGTAGAAGCCGTAGGCCAGCGACGGGTCGACCTTGTCCGGGTCCTGCTCGCCGACGTTTTTCGCGCCGAGGGTGTAGATCACCCCGGTGCCGATACTGCCCTTGACGCCGAGGTCCGGTGCATAGGTGGCCGCATAGGCGCCTGCCGCGAACGCCCCGGCCCCGCCTTGTGACTGGCCGACGATCAGCACCTTGTTGGCCAGCCCCGGCACGCTGGCGACCACTGCCCGCGCCGCGTCGAGGATGCCGTAGGCCGCCATGCGGTTGTTCAGCAGCGGGTGGCCACCCGGCACGCCGAGGCCCTGGTAGTCGCTGGCGACGATCGCGTAGCCCTCGTCGAGCCAACGGTCGAGGTACTGCACATCACGGTATGAGCGCCCGGCCCAGGACGGGGCGCAGATATCGGCGACGCCCACCGTGCCGTGACCCCAGCTCGCCAGCGGCCAGCCACCGGCGGGCGCCTTGCCCTTGGGGATGAACAGCGCGCCGGAGACCACGATCGGCGTCTTGCCATCGATGCCGTCCAGCGAGGTGTAGAGGATGCGCTGGGCGCTGGCGGCGTTGGGCAGGCTCAGGGCCTGGTCCAGCGGCTCGCTGCGCAGCAGCTTGCCGGGCGTGGCCGGGATGGCCTTGCTCCAGGTGTAGAACGCCGAGACCCGGCCATCGCCCTGTTGCGGGTCGGGCTTGGGGGCGAAGGTGTCGGCGGCGACGGCACCGATGGACAGCGCCAGGGCGGTCAGGCCCAGCGTGAGTGAGGCAGGCAGCTTCATGGCGGGTTCTCTGTCAGTGTTGGCTGAGCTGGGCGTCGAGCGACGGCCAGTAATGGGTCAGTTGCAGGTCCTGCAGCGCCTGGCGGGTGAAGCCGGTGGCCAGGTCGCCGTCGATGGCGTAGGGCGTGCGGATCAGGCGGTTGTCCAGGGCATAGCGGGCCAGCGCCTGGTAGTGGGCCTTGAGTTGGGCGTCGCTCTTTGGCGCCCAGCGTTCCTTCCAGGCCACCGGGTCGTCCTGGTCGTCACGGCGCAGCACGCTCTCGGCGACACCGGCGCGGGAGGACAGGGCGTAGTAGCCGTCGCGGTTCTGCTCCTGGGAAATCCACCACGCCGCCTTGACCCAGGCCGTGGCCACCAGTTGGGTGATGTCGGCGTGTTGTTCGATGAAGCGGTCGGTGCCCCACAGGTCGGAGACCAGTCGCCAGTCGTTGGCGCCCTGCTTGGTCGACCAGAGGATGCGGGCCACGCCCTTGTCCTCGAGGGCATAGGCCTCGCTGAGCAGCACGGCGGCATCCACCTTGCCCGCCGACACGGCGGCCGCGCCGACCTGCGGGTTGAGGTTGGCGATCTTGAAGTCGGTCAACTGCAGCCCCTGGCTTTGCAGGAAGTTGCTGAAGGCGAACTCCCACGGCCGCCCCCGATGCAGGGCCAGGCGCTGGCCCTTGAGGTCCTGGATGCTGCGGGCCGTGGAGTTGGCCGGCACCACCAGGTACACGTTGTTGCCGCTGCCGCCTGGCACGACCAGTTTGCCGGGGACATTGCCGGCCCCGGCGATCACCGATGGCAGGTCGCCGCGCACCGCGAAGTCCAGGCTGTCGTTGCTGAAGCCTTCGTTGATCTGCGGGCCGGCGCCGGCGTGGGGCAGGGCCACCCAGTCGAGCTGGATACCGCGTTGCTGGAGTTGCTGGGCAAGCCAGCCGTCCTCGATCACCCGCCCTGGGATGCCGCCGAAGACTGGCGCGCCGCCCTGGGTGAAGGCGACGATGGCAATGCGTACGGATCCGGGAGGCTCACTGGCCCAGGACGCGAGGCTCAGTAGCAACCCGAGCAGGGCCAGGCTGTGGCGCCAGATAGTCTTCATGATGTTCCGCTCCTGACAGTGTGCGGGCCGCGCGTTTGAGCGGCCCAGGCGTTTGCCAGGCAGGAGCGAAATGCATGCCAGGGTATCTTGGAGAGCGCTGTAGGCCTTGTGTGACGGGGCCTGCGGTCAACATTGCCAGCCATGCTCAGCGCGCTTGCTGTGCTGATGCCCACGCAAGACGGTGTTGACTGGGTGTTGCTCCAGCAGCAATCGGGCTGCTGTCTTTCAGATATTCTCAAATCGAATATATAAATATTTATTAATAATTTTTCGGTCTAAATTGTTTCATGCACTATGGGGGCGCGCACACTTGCCAGGAATGCCCCCATGTCGCTGATCACCCATCCCCACGCCCGCGAGCTGACCAAATCCGTGCGCGCCACCGTGCTCGTGTTCAAGGACCCACGCTCCCAGGAGTTGCTCAGCCGTATCGAGCGCCTGGCACCCAGCGAAGCCAACACCCTGATCATCGGGGAGACCGGCACCGGCAAGGAGCTGGTCGCCCGCCACATCCATACCCTCAGCCGGCGTCATCGCGAACCTTTCGTGGCGGTGAACTGCGGTGCCTTTGCCGAAACCCTGGTGGAGAGCGAGCTGTTCGGCCACGAGAAGGGGGCCTTCACCGGGGCCACCTCGAACAAGGCCGGCTGGTTCGAGGCGGCCAACGGCGGGACGCTGTTCCTCGACGAGATCGGCGACTTGCCGTTGAACATGCAGGTGAAATTGCTGCGTGTGCTACAGGAGCGCGAGGTGGTGCGCCTCGGCTCGCGCACACCGATCCCGATCAATGTGCGGCTGGTGGCGGCCACCAACGTCAACCTCGCCGATGCCGTGGTGGCGGGGCACTTTCGCGAGGACCTGTTCTACCGGCTGCACGTGGCCACCATTCGCCTGCCGCCGCTGCGTGAGCGGCCAGGCGACATCCTGCCGCTGGCCGAATTCTTCATCGAGGAGCATTGCCGGCGCCTGGGCTACGAGCGTGCGACCCTGAGCCCTGAGGCCGAACGCAAGTTGCTGGCGCACAGCTGGCCGGGGAACATCCGCGAGTTGGAGAACGCCATCCACCATGCCTTGCTGGTGTGCCGCCAGCAGCAGGTGGCGCCGGCCGACCTGCACCTGGTGGATATGCGCCCACTGGCAGTGGCGCACGGGGAAGTGGCGGCGTTGCCCGTGGCTGCCGGTGCAGTGCCGGTCAACCTTGAGAGTGCGTTGCTGGCGCTGTTCGAACAGAACCTGCCGGACCTGTACGAGCATATCGAGGAAACGGTGTTTCGCTCGGCGTATCGGTACTGCCACGGGAATCAGTTGCAGACGGGTAGGTTGCTGAATATCAGCCGGAATATCGTGCGGGCGCGGTTGGAGAAAATAGGCGAGCTGGGAAAGGAGAGGTTGAACTGATCAGGCGGACGATACAGCCATTGCGGTTGGCGGGCCGCACTCCAGTCCATAGAGTGCGGCGAGTATTTTAGTCTTGCTCGATATAGAATGAGGGACCGTGGATGATTTCGGCCGCTTCTGGTACTTCGATCTCGAGAACCTCTTCGATTTCAACAGAAGTGCTAAATCCGGAGCGCCTTGCAGTTACAACCCATTTAAATAAGCCGTGCTCAGAGTCCGCTAGGAAGGTTGCATTAGCCACATCGTCATCAGGTTCTTTGTAGCCGCCGCTAGGTTCTTTGTCGAACTTGATGTCGACTAGTCGAGGGGCGTCGGTGAAAAAGGTTAGATCTTCAGAACTGTACTGGTATTCAGCGCCATTTGAGTTTACGTCTACTGTCCAGGCCATCAGTGAAACATCCCTTTCAATTGGTTGCGAGTAGCGCCTCGTACGGTAATGGCAATTGGCTCTTGGTGGCAAGCTGCTATGGACTCATGATCTGCCAGGTAACGCTGAACCGATCGACCTTGCGCACGGTGATCACCTCGCCGACCTTGACCTTGCGCCGTGGCCGGGCCTTGTCGAGCACGGTCCTGGCGCCGTCGGCGGCGACGCGCATCAGCTCGCCTTCGTCGATGCACAGCACACCTTGCTGGTTGGCCTGCAGCGCACGTAGATAGGCGGAGTGGGTGGCCTCGCTGGCGTGGCGCGGCACTTGCCGTTCCAGGGCGTCGAGGGCTTGCTCGGAGAGCTTTCTTGCTTTTGCGACCATGAAGGAATACCTCCGGGCAACAGGGGGGCTGTTGCGTACATGGGAGGCATCATAGCGCTGACAGGGGTGGATGACATCAAGAGGGGGCATGGGTGTTGTTCCTGACGTGGATTGCGGCTGAGTCTGGTACAGCCTCATGTTCCGCTTTTCCCGGTTTTGCGTAGTCCCTCTCCTGTACGCTGAACGGGGCTGCCAGGCAGCCCCATTACCCAGTTTCAGAAGCCGAATTCACTCAACCCGGGATGATCGTCCGGCCGCCGTCCCAGCGGCCAGTGGAACTTGCGCTCGGCCTCACTGATGGGTTGTTCGTTGATGCTGGCATGGCGGTTGCGCATCAGCCCGTCTTCGGCGAATTCCCAGTTCTCGTTACCGTAGGCGCGGTACCACTGGCCGCTGTCGTCGCGGTACTCATAGGCGTAGCGCACGGCAATGCGGTTGTCGGTGAAGGCCCAGAGTTCCTTGATCAGGCGGTACTCCAGCTCGCGGTTCCATTTGCGGGTGAGGAAGGCCTGGGCTTCTTCGCGGCTGTGGCAGAACTCGGCGCGGTTGCGCCAGTGGGTGTCGGCGGTATAGGCCAGAGCGACCTTGGCGGCATCGCGGCTGTTCCAGCCGTCTTCGGCGAGGCGGACTTTTTCGATGGCGGTTTCACGGGTGAAAGGTGGCAGTGGCGGGCGGGACATGGTGCTGCTCCTCTGGTTGAGGCCTTGAGTGGCCTGGCAGGGAAGGAGGCTACGCCCGCTACGCCTTGCCGAGAATCGGTGGTCTCGGCACTTCATAATTGTGCTTGGTGGAATAGTAGGTGGGGAGCAGAGGTGGGGCGGGTGATCGCGTGTTGGCGGGCAGGTGCCAGGCGATAGCGTTACAGCGCTCTCAAGAACGAGCGCCGTCCGCGCGGCGCATCGCGGATGAATCCGCTCCTACATCGGTTTCAGGCGATATGCCTGCCTGAAACCGCCAGGCAAAACTGGCCCGAAACACACCTGTAGGAGCGGATTCATCCGCGATGCGCCGCAGGGCGGCGCTCGATCTCCCAGGCACTGCAACGCGCTTGGCGAACACCTCGAAAGAACAGCGGCTTCGCGTGACTACACAGCATCACCGACGGCACTACCCGCCACCTTGGCCCGCCCGCCCAGCCACACCAGCAGCAACCCACCGGCCGCCAGCAAGCCACCGGCCATGGGGACCGCGGCATAGCCCAGGTCCAGGCTGATCACCGCGCCACCCAGCGCGGCGCCCACCGCGTTACCCAGGTTGAACGCACCGACGTTGATCGAGGACGCCAGGCCCGGCGCTTCGGCGGCGGCGATCATCACCCGCATCTGCAGTGGCGGCACCACGGCGAAGGTGAACATGCCCCACACCAGCAGCGCGATGGCCGCGCCGACATGGCTGCCGAGCACCAGCGGCATCAGCAACATGATGACTGCCAGGGCGCCGAGGAAAATCCGCGCGGCGCCATCCAGCGACCAGTCCGCCAGCTTGCCCCCCAGGCTGTTGCCGAGGGTGAAGCCCACGCCGATCAGCACCAGGCCGAGGGTGACGAAGGCGTCGGACGCGCCGGTCAGGTCCGCCAACACCGGGGCGACGTAGGTGTACAGGGTGAACATCGCACCGGCACCCAGTACCGTGGTGGCCATGGCCAGCAGCACGTTGGGCCGGGCGATCACGGCGAGCTCCTTGCGCACATGAGGGACGCTGCCACGCTCGCCCTTGGGCAGGGCGTACCACAGCGCGGCGATGGCCAGCACGCCCAGCACGGCGGTGCCGGCGAAGGCCATGCGCCAGCCGACCTGCTGGCCAAGCCAGGTGGCCGCCGGCACGCCGCCGATGTTGGCGATGGTCAGGCCCATGAACATGGTGGCCACGGCACTGGCCTGCTTGTCCTTGGGCACGACACTGGCGGCGACCACCGCGCCCAGGCCGAAGAAGGCACCATGGTTGAGGCTGGTGATCAGCCGCGAGGCGAGCAGGGTGTAGTAGTCCGGCGCCAGGGCCGACAGCAGGTTGCCGACGGTGAAGATGCCCATCAGCATCATCAGCGCGGCGCGCTTGCCGAAGCGGCTGAACAACAGGGTCATGATCGGCGCGCCGACCATCACGCCGATGGCGTAGGCGGTGATCAGCATGCCGGCGCTGGGGATGCTGGCGTCGACGCCCTCGGCGATGACCGGCAGCAGGCCCATGGGGGTGAACTCGGTGGTGCCGATGCCGAAGGCGCCGATGGCCAGGGCAAACAGGACCCGTTTGGGAGAAAGCGTGCTCATCGGGAGCTCCGTGTTGCGTGATGAAGGCGAAGCCGCCCTGGCGGGGCGGCTCGAGTGTTCAGGTCAGTCCCAGATCGGCGCCAGGCCATCCGGGCTGACTTCACGGCCGTTGCGCTCAAGCGTGGCGATGCGGGCCATGTCGTCGGCGTCCAGCTGCAGGCTGCGGGCGAGCAGGTTGCTGGCCAGGTTCTCGCGTTTGGTCGACGAGGGGATCACCGCGTAACCCAGCTGCAGTGCCCAGGCCAGCGCCACCTGGGCGACGGTGGCCTTGTGCTTGGCGGCGATCTCGGCCAGCACCGGGTCTTTCAGCACCTTGCCGTAGGCCAGGGTCATGTAGGAGGTGGTGGTGATGCCTTGTTCCTTGAGGAATGCGGTCAGCTTGCTGTTCTGCAGGTAGGGGCTGAGCTCGACCTGGTTGGTGGCGATCTCGCCCTGGCCGACCACGGCGATGGCCTGGCGGGTCAGTTCGATGTTGAAGTTGGAGACGCCGATCCGGCGAGTCAGGCCCAGCGCCTTGGCCTCGGCCAGGGCCTGCATGTACTCGCTGAGTTCGACGCCGTTGCCCGGTGCCGGCCAGTGGATCAGCAGCAGGTCGACATGGTCGGTGCGCAGCTTGGCCAGGCTCTCGCGCAGGCTCGGCACGAGCTTGTCGGCGGCGTAGTTTTCGACCCAGATCTTGGTGGTGATGAACAGTTCGTCACGTGGTACGCCGCTTTCGGCGATGGCCTGGCCGACGTCGGCTTCGTTCTGGTAGATCTGCGCGGTGTCGATGACGCGGTAGCCCAGCTCAAGCGCGGACTTGACCGAGTCGATGACGGCCTGGCCGGTGAGGCGGAAGGTGCCGAGGCCGAAGGATGGAATGCTCATGGGGCTGCTCCTGGTGGACGGTGGGGGATCAGCCTTGCGCGGTGCTGCGCCAGCTGATCGAGTGGGTGCAGTCTGCGGGTTGCGGCGGGATTGATTAAGACGTCCCTGGGTCAAGGTCCTTTGACTAAAAGTCATCAATGGCTGAACTGTTTGTGAATAAAAAGTAGGCAATTGGCCCTGCGTTTCACCTGTAGGAGCCAGCCTTGCTGGCGAACCGGCCCGACGCAGGACCGTGGTGTGGCCTTCGCCAGCAAGGCTGGCTCCTACGGGTAATTGGTCTGATGATGTTCATGGCGCCCTGAGCAAACGCGGCTAGGTATGATCAGGCCTGTATCGATGATGCTACGGCCTGCCGTATTTCAGGAGTCTGCCCCGGTGCTCGACCTGCCCACCCATGCGCTGTACCAGAAGCGCTTCGACGCGGTGCTCGCCTATATCGAGGGCAACCTCGAAGGCGACCTGTCGGTCAACGCCCTGAGCGCGGTGGCGCATTTCTCGGCATTCCACTTCCATCGGCAGTTCAGTGCCTACGTGGGGGTGCCGGTCGCTCGCTACGTGCAGTTGATGCGCCTGCGCCGCGCCGCCCACCGGTTGGCGTGCCAGGCGCACTACAGCGTGCTCGACGCGGCCATGGGCGCCGGCTTCGAAAGCCCCGAGGCGTTCAGCCGGGCCTTCCGCCGCGCCTTCGGCCAGGCGCCCAGCACGTTCCGGCGCCAACCCGACTGGCAACGCTGGAATACGGTGTTCGACATTCCTCATTTTTCCAGGAGCATCACCATGCAGGTACGAATCGTCGATTTCACCGAAGTTCGGCTGGCCGCGCTCGAGCATCGCGGCCCACCTGGCCAGGTCAGCGAGACCGTGGGCCGTTTCATCGAATGGCGCAAGCGCAGCGGGCAATCGCCCGTGGCCACGAGCCGCAGTTTCGGTATTCCCTTCAACAACCCGGATACCACCGCGCCCGAGGACTTTCGCTTCGCCATCTGTGGTGAGTTGTTCGAAGCGCTGCAGCCCAACGACGAAGGCGTGCACACGCTGAGCCTGCCCGGTGGGCGCTGCGCGGTGGTGCGGCATGTGGGGTCGCCCGATCATATTGGCGAGACGATCTACCCGCTCTACCGCGACTGGTTGCCGGGGAGTGGCGAGGAACTGCGCGATCACCCGCTGTTTTTCCACTACCTGAGCATCTATCCGCAGACACCGCTCGAGCAGTGGCAGACGGATATCTACGTGCCTTTGCGCTGACGCGGTTCCTGTAGGAGCGGCTTTAGCCGCGATGCAGGCAACGCGGTGCCTGGCACCCGCTTCGCGGGTCATCGCGGCTGAAGCCGCTCCTACAAAAAGCGAGCGAACGTGGATCAGTCGCCAATCTTCGACGGATCGGTCTGCAGCAACCACAGGTGGCTGTTCGCAGCCAGCTGCTGGTCGAGGTTCGACTGGACGCCGATGCGACGGGCCTCCTCATCGTGCTTGAGCAGCTGGTTGAGCATGTCCATCAGGTCGCGGGACTTGCGCACCGATTGTGGTGTGCTGACATCGGACTTGAGTTCGCCGTTCTGGTAGGTCATCACCCGATGGGTGCTGCTGGCTTCCTGGGTGGCGCTGGCTTCGCTCAGGGCGCCGTTGACGAAGCCGACATGGGTGCTGGCGCTGGCTTGCTCACTGAGCAGGTGATAGCGGTAGTTGTTCGGGTCGACGCCCAGGTTGAGCTTGGCCGACGATGACAGCTGAGTGTGCCAGGCGGCGTCGAGCTTGGCCTGCTGGCGTTGCTTCACGTCGAGGGTCAGGCCGCTGCCGTTGGTCGTGGTGGCCTGCGACGCCTGGTAACTGAAACGGTCTTCCTCATCAGGGCGGTGCGAATTCAGGCGCTGGCTGGTCTGGCTGATCGAGGCATTGAAGTCGGCCAGGCCGCTGAGCAACGAGCGGCTGTACCGGTTGATCGCATCCTCATGCCCCGCCGGGCGCGGGTTGCTGTCGTCCACGCTGTTGAGCTGGCTGAAGGCGTCCTTGAACAGGGTCATCAGCTGGGCGTCGCCCTTGCCGCGGGCCTGGGCCGCGTCGAACTGGCTCAGGTAATTGCTCAGCGCGGCCTGGCGCTGCTGCTGGTTGCCCAGCACCACGCCAGCCTGGGTGTCCAGGTCGAGCTGGATCTGGCCGCTCGGGCCTTGCAGCTTGAGGTTGCGGGTCGAGCCGTCCATGCGCAGGTCGAACGTCTGCAGCTCGCCGCTGGCGGTCTCGAGGCTGGCGTTCATCCGCAGGCCAGTGAACAGGGTCTGGTCGAGCTTGAGCAGGGCGCCCAGTTGCAGGCTCGGCGTTTCCTGGGTCAGGCCGTTGATGGCCGACTGGAAACCATTCGCCAGGGTAGCCAGGCCCTTGAGTTCTTCGGCGCTGAGGGTGCCACCCTGGACGTCGGCCTCCACGGCCAGGCCTTGTTCACCGTTGTACAGCCCGAGCTTCACCGTGGCGCCGGAGGCGGTGGTGAGGTCGAGGGTGATGCTGTTGCTGGCGTGCTCGCGCAGCCTGGACTGTTGCAGGGCCAGCAGGGTGGGGGCGATTTCGCTGTTCTCGCCGACCTGCAGCGCCGATTGTGAGACGCGCTGGCCACCATTGGCCACCAGTTGTTCCATCAGGGCGGCGCCCAGGCCCTGGAAGCGCGCGGCGGTATTGTTGCCCTTGATGCTGCCGAGCATGTGCATGCTCAGTTTGTCGATGCTGTCCTGCTCCCACACGTAGCGGGGCTGGGCGCTACCCAGTGTGCCCCGGGAGGAATAGGTTTGCGAGTCGGGAATGCGCGTGTCCTGGCCAAGGATGACCTGGGCGCCGGGGCTGCTGGCGGCCGCGGCGGTCTGGCGGGCATCGAGGCTCTGCGGGGCAGGGGAGGCGCTATACACGGGGGTGAAACGCAGTGCGGAGGTGATCGGGCTCATCATCGCTTTCCTTGCGGAGTTAATGAGTACGCCTTGATATCGGCGTGCCATTAGCAAACCTGAGCAGAAGATCAGCTATTTTTTGCGATGCAGCGCGAGTGACTGGGGCTGCGTGGCAGCCCCAGTGCGAGGGTCAGCGTCGACGGAACAGCGGCAGCGGTTCGTCGGTGGCGCCCTGGTAGGTGACCGAGAAGTCCTTCAGGCTTTGCAGCGCGTCCTCAGGATTCTTGTCGGCACGGATGGCGAAGGCGTCGAAACCGCAGCGGGCCATGTAGAACAGCTGGTCGCGCAGCACGTCGCCAATGGCGCGCAGTTCGCCCTTGAACTTGTAGCGTTCACGCAGCAGGCGCGCGTTGGAGTAGTTGCGCCCGTCGGTGAAGGCCGGGAAGTTCAGGGCGATGACCTGGAAGTGCTCGACGTCGTCACCGATTTCCTCGGCTTCCTCGTCGCTGTCCAGCCAGATGCCCAGGCCACCGTCGCGGGCCTTGAGCAGGCTCGGGTGATCGCGCCACAGTTGCAGCGGCACGATGTAGTCGTCGCAATTGGTCAGCTCGTCGATCGACACGTCCTTGGGCAGCAGGTGCCAGGTTTCGTCGACGATCTGGTTGTGCTTAATGATTCGCTGCATAGACGCGTTCCTTGAAGGGGTCGATGCCGATCCGCTGGTAGGTGTCGATGAAGCGCTCGTCTTCGGTGCGCTGCTCGACGTACACGCTGATCAGTTTCTCGATCACGTCGGCCATGGCGTCCTGGGCGAAGGAGGGGCCGAGGATCTTGCCCAGGCTCGCGTCGCGGGCGGCATTACCGCCCAGCGAGACCTGGTAGAACTCTTCGCCCTTCTTGTCCACGCCAAGGATGCCGATGTGGCCGACGTGGTGGTGGCCGCAGGCGTTCATGCAGCCGGAGATGTTCAGGTCGAGCTCGCCGATGTCGAACAGGTAGTCCAGGTCGTCGAAGCGGCGCTGGATGGATTCGGCGATCGGGATCGACTTGGCGTTGGCCAGGGAGCAGAAGTCACCGCCCGGGCAGCAGATGATGTCGGTCAACAGGCCGATGTTCGGGGTGGCGAAGCCTTGCTCGCGCAGCTCCAGCCAGAGGGCGTGCAGTTGGCGCTGCTCGACGTCGGCGAGGATGATGTTCTGCTCGTGGGAGGTGCGCAGGAAACCGAAGCTGTAGCGTTCGGCGAAGTCCGCGACGGCGTCGAGCTGCTTGTCGGTCAGGTCGCCCGGGGCGACCCCGGTGGGCTTGAGCGACAGGGTGACGGCGACGTAGCCCGGCTTCTTGTGGGCGCGGGTGTTGCGCGAACGCCAGCGGGCGAAGCCTGGATGTTCCTGGTCCAGCGCGCTGTAGTCGACGTTGTCCAGGGCCAGGTAGTCGGGGTCGATGAAATGGCGCGCCACGCGCTCGACTTCCGCTTCGGTCAAGGTGGTGCTGCCGCCGCGCAGGTGGGCCATCTCGGCCTCGACCTTCTCGGCGAACACTTCCGGGGTGAGCGCCTTGACCAGGATCTTGATCCGCGCCTTGTACTTGTTGTCACGGCGGCCGTAACGGTTGTACACGCGCAGGATGGCGTCCAGGTAGCTGAGCAGGTCCTGCCAGGGCAGGAACTCATTGATGAACGAACCGATCACCGGGGTACGGCCCAGGCCGCCGCCGACCAGCACGCGGAAGCCCAGTTCACCGGCTGCGTTGCGCACCGGCTCCAGGCCGATGTCGTGCACTTCGATGGCGGCGCGGTCGTCGCTCGAACCGTTGACGGCGATCTTGAACTTGCGCGGCAGGTAGGCGAATTCCGGGTGGAAGGTGGTCCACTGGCGCACGATCTCGCACCAGGGGCGCGGGTCGACCAGCTCGTCGGCGGCGACACCGGCGAACTGGTCGGTGGTGACGTTGCGCAGGCAGTTGCCGCTGGTCTGGATCGCGTGCATCTGCACGGTGGCCAGCTCAGCCAGGATTTCCGGGATGTCTTCCAGCGCCGGCCAGTTGTACTGCACGTTCTGGCGGGTACTGATGTGCGCGTAACCCTTGTCGTAGTCGCGGGCGATCTTCGCCAGCATGCGGGTCTGGCGGGCGTTCAGCTGGCCATAGGGCACGGCGACACGCAGCATCGGCGCGAAACGTTGGATATACAGGCCGTTCTGCAGGCGCAGAGGGCGGAATTCTTCTTCGCTCAGCTCACCGGCCAGGTAGCGGCGGGTCTGATCACGGAACTGCTTGACGCGGTCCTCGATGATCCGCTGATCGTACTCGTCGTATACGTACATATAAGTCCTGTCTCAGGCTGCATGCAGCTAATCGCGCGCACGGCCGCGCACTCCGGGTCGGAGCCGAGGAACGATAGCAGAGTGGGTTTATGCGCTAAAGTGATGTTTTTGCATATGAAAAGAACCATTTGGACTAAGTGAGACTGACTGGCATTTGTCCGTTCTGGCACGCCATCTGGCTATAATCCGAGGTTTGTTTCGCAGGGATGTAACCGCATGCTCAAGGCCTTGTGCCAGGGCCTGTGCCTGAGCCTGCCGCTGGCAGCCGGCGCGCAGGCTGCCTCGGTGGTGTTTCTCAACCCGGGTTATTCCAACGAAACGTTCTGGGTCGATTATTCGCGTTTCATGCAGGCCGCCGCCAAGGACTTGGGGATGGCGCTGCGCGTGCAGTACAGCGAACGCAGTGCCGACCGCACGCTGACCTTGGCCCGTGCGGTGCTGCAGGGGCCGCAACGCCCCGACTACCTGGTGCTGGTCAATGAACAGTACGTGGCGCCGGAGGTCATCCGCCTTTCCCGTGGCACAGGGGTGAAGCTGTTCCTGGTCAACAATGGCCTGACCGAGGACCAGTTGCGCAGCATCCAGGCCCAGCCGGAGAAGTACCCGCGGATTCTCGGCACCCTCGTCAGCAACGATGAGGAGGCCGGCTACCAGATGCTCAAGGCGATGGTCGCGCAGTTGCCACCTGTGGATGGCCCGGTCGACCTGCTGGCGTTCGCCGGCGTGAAGACCACGCCTGCCTCGCAGTTGCGCGAACTGGGTATGCGCCGGGCGCTGGCCGACCACCCTCAGGTGCGCCTGCGCCAGGTGGTGTACGGCGGCTGGAGTCGCCAGCGTGCCTTCGAGCAGGCGCAGCTGCTGCTGGAGCGCTACCCAGGCACGCAATTGGTGTGGTCGGCCAACGACGAGATGGCATTCGGTGCCATGCGGGCGTTCGAGGCGGCGGGCCGGATGCCGGGGCGCGATGTGGTGTTCAGCGCGGTCAACAGCTCGCCCGAGGCCCTGCGGGCGCGTATCGATGGGCGCCTGGGGGTGTTGATGGGCGGGCATTTCACCATGGGAGGCTGGGCCATGGTCATGTTGCATGACGATGCCCTGGGCCTGGCGGTGGACCGTGACGGGCGGCAGGAGTATCAGGTGCCGTCCCTGCAACTGATCGACGTGGACAAGGCCCGGCGTTGGCTGAGGCTGCTGGACCAGGATGGCCACGGTATCGATTTCCACCGTTACAGCGCTGAAGGGCGGGCGGAGAGTTTTCGCTATCCCTTCCTCATGTCACCCGTCGACTACTGAAAGACCCTGCTTGAGTGAAGGGCATTGCTGGACTTAACTGCTGCTTGCGAAGTGCATTCCCATAACCACTACAAGAGGTAATGCAATGGGAAACTCAAGCAAGGTCCGCAAAGCTGACAGCAGTGTCGATGCCTGGGCGATCCTGTGTCTGATCGTGCTGGTGGTGGTCACGGCGGTGTATTGGGTCAGCCATCAATAGCGGGTGATTTGCGCTGGTCGTGAAGCTCACTTGAGAGCCGCCTGCGGAAGGGATATCCGTGGGCGGTGGGCTTCGTGGGGTTGGTTCTGGTCGTTGCAGGCCCATTCAATAGCCGATGCGCGTGCATGCGCCGCGTCACCTGTCGCTTGAAAGCTTCACCGCAAAATCGGCTGCCGGCGACTAACCTGCTGTTTTTCTGCGAATTTTTTTAAAATAATGCTTCCCACCTTGGGAAAAGGTTGTTAAAGTGCCGGCCATTCCCGCACAGCAACACACGGAGCTTGCGGTGAATGGTCAGATTGGCAGTGCATCAGGCGCTCGTCATATCCGATACAGGGGCGTCGCCAAGCGGTAAGGCAGCAGGTTTTGATCCTGCCATGCGTTGGTTCGAATCCAGCCGCCCCTGCCATTTCTTCTCTGCTTTCAAAGCAAATCAAAATCGCCGGCTGGCGATTTTTTTCATTCCAGATTCCCGTTCTCCAACAGCTCGGCCAACGCCAGGGCCAGCACTTGCTCGTGCACAGGTTTCTGGATCACCAGGCTGCCCGGCAGTTCCTGGCCATCCAGTTCGGCGTAGCCGGTCAGAAACACCACGGGCAGCCGCGGGTAGCGCGCTCGTGCCGCCCGTGCCAGTTGCGCGCCATTGAACTCGGGCATGGCGAAGTCGGTCAGCAGCAAGTCGGTGGCGTCATCGAGCAACGCCAGGGCCTGTTCGCCGTTGTGCGCCTGGCGCACCCGATAACCCTGGCGGCGCAGCACATCGCCGATCATCTCGCGCACCAGATGGTCGTCGTCCACCAGCAGGATGCTGCGGTCGCCGCCACCGGCCGGCGGGCGCCCCTTGTCCAGGTCTGGTGTGGCGTGAGCAACCTGGGCCCTGACCGAGGGCAGGTACACGCTGACCTGCGTGCCGCGGCCGGGCGCGGTGTCAATGCGCACCCCACCGCCGCTCTGCTTGGCGAAGCCGAACACCTGGGCCAGGCCAAGGCCCGAGCCCTTGCCGATGTCCTTGGTGGTGAAGAAGGGCTCGAAGACCTTGGCCGCCACTTCTTCGCTCATGCCGCAGCCGGTGTCGCTGATGGTCAGCATCACATAGTCGCCGGGCTCCGGGTCTTGCGGGCGCTGAGGCTGGGCGCTGACTCGGGTATTGCGGGTGGCCAGGGTCAGTTGGCCACCATTGGGCATGGCGTCGCGGGCATTGATCGCCAGGTTGAGGATGATCATCTCGGTCTGGGTCGGGTCGGTGAGGGCGAACCAGAGGTGGGTCTCCAGGTCCAGGCGCACCGAGACACGGCCGCCCAGGGTGCGGCGCAGCAGCTCCTCCAAACCGCCGAGGGTGCGGTTGAGGTTCAGCGGCACGGGTTCCAGGCGTTGCTTGCGGGAAAACGCCAACAGCTGAGCGGTGAGCTTGGCGCCACGTTCGCCGGCTTCGCGAATGTGCTTCAGGCGGCCATGGGCCTTGTCCATCAGGCCCTTGTCCAGGTCGTTCTTGAGAAAACTGGCGCCGGTGAGGATGACGGTCAGCAGGTTGTTGAAGTCGTGAGCCACCCCGGCAGTGAGCTGGCCGACCGCCTCCAGGCGCTGCATTTGCTGCAGCGCCGCTTCGATGCGTTCGCGCTCGGCGATCTGTTCGCGCAGGCGGGTGTTGGCCTCGGCCAGCTCCAGCGCCGACTCGCGCTCGCTGGAGATATCGCGGGCCACCACATACAGGAGGCTGTCATCCGGCACCACCACCCACGACAGCCAGCGCTGCTGGCCGCCGGCATGCAGGATGCGGCCGACGAAGCGCGCGCTGGCGCGGCCCTCGGCCAGGGCGCCGATTTCGGCGAGAAAGGCCTGCTGGTCGGCTTCGGGCAGCAGTTGCAGCAGTGAGATCTGCCCCAGGCGTTCGCGGGTGAAGCCCAGGCTCGCCTCCCACGCCGGGTTCAGCGCCACGGGTGTGAGGTCCTTGTTGAGCACCGCCAGCAGGTCGTGGGACAGCTCCCAGGCGCGGTCGCGTTCGCGGGTGCGGCGCTCGACCCGCTCGCCGAGTATTTCATTGAGTTGCTCCAGGGCTCGGGTGGCCTGGCGCTGCTGGTGGATGTCCTGCAGCACGCCGGAGAAGCGCACGCACTGGCCATCGACGAACTGGGTCTGGCCGCTGGAGAGCAACCAGCGTGGCTCCAGGGCGCCGGCCGGGGCGATGCGGAATTCGACCCGGTAATGGCCGCCGCTGTCCTCGCGCATGGCCTGCTCGACCGCGTCGCGCACCCTGGGCAGGTCTTCGGGGTGGATGCCGGCGAAGAACACTTCAAGGTTCATCTCGGTGTCGGCGGGCAGGCCGAACAGGGCCTTGCAGCGCATATCCCACTGCATGCGGCCACCCTGTGGGTTGTAGTCCCAACTGCCCATGCCGGCGGCATCGATGGCGATCCGCGCGCGGGCCTCCATGTCGGCCAAGGCTTCCTCGGCGCGGCGCCGACGCTGACGCTCCTGCACTTCGGTCAGGGCCCGACGCACGGCCTTGGGTAGCAGCGGCAGGTTTTTCTTCAGCACATAGTCGGTGGCGCCGAGGCGGATCATCTCCACCGCGTGCTCTTCACCGTAGATGCCGGAGAGGAAGATGAACGGTGTATCCGGCGCGATGCGCTGGGCGATGGCCAGCACCTCGGTGCCCGAGGAAGCGGGCAGCACGCAGTCGCACAGGATCAGGTCGAAGGTGCTCATGCGCAGGGCGTGCTCGGCGCCGACGTGGTCGAACACCAGGCGTGACTGCACCTGCAACCCACTGCGCTCCAGGCGCATCAGGATCAGCTCGGCGTCCATGGAGCTGTCTTCGACCATCAGCAGTTTCAGTGGCGTCGTCTGCATGGTGACTGCCTCAGTGGTCGTCGCGACGGTTCAGCCGCAGGGAGCCGGGCGGCGGCTCGTTGAGGACGGCCCAGAACATCCCCAGGCCAGAAATCGCGGTAACGAACGCCTTGAACTCCACCGGCTTGACCACGTAGGCGTTGACGCCCAGCTCATAGGCGCGCCGCAGGTCGGGCCCCTCGCGCGAGGACGTCAGCATGACGATGGGGATGCTGCGCAACTGCGCGGTGGCGCGCACTTCCTTGAGCACCTCGAGGCCGTCGACCTTGGGCAGCTTGAGGTCCAGCAGCATCACCGCCGGGTTGCCGTCGGCGCGCTCGGCGAAGGCGTTGCGCCGCAGCAGGTAGTCCAGGGCATCGGCGCCGTCGCGCACGACAACCACGTCGTTGGCCAGCTGGCTGCGTTCCAGGGCCAGCAAGGTCAGTTCCAGGTCCTGGGGGTTGTCTTCGACCAGCAGGATGGGCTTGAGCATGATGGGCAGCGGCCTCAGACGGTCATCGGTTGGCGGGGGAGGGTGAAGTGGAAGCTGGCCCCCTGGCCCAGGCTGCCCTGGGCCCAGACACGGCCGTCATGGCGCTCGATGATGCGCCGCACGCTGGCCAGGCCAATCCCGGTACCCTCGAATTCCTCCATGCGGTGCAGGCGCTGGAACACCCCGAACAGTTTGTCGGCATAGGCCATGTCGAAGCCCACGCCATTGTCGCGCACGTACACCTCGATCTCGTGCCGGTGCTGCACGGCACCCACCTCGATGCGCGCAGGATCGCGGTTGCGGGTGTATTTGACGGCATTGGAGATCAGGTTGTGCAGGACCATGTTGATGAAGGCCGGGTCGGCAATCACCTTGGGCAGCGCGGCGATGTCCCAGAGGATCGACCGGCCGGCGTAGTCGGGGGCCATCTCCGTGCGGATGGTATCGACCAGGGTATTGAGGTCGACATCCGACAGGCGCAGCGCCGAGCGGCCCATCTGCGAGAAGTTGAGCAGGTTGTCCACCAGGGTGCCGGCGAATTGCGCTGCTTCCCCGATATGCCCGAGGAAGCGCTTGCCGCGCTCGCTCAGGTGTTCACCTTCGATCTCGCCGAGCAGTTCACTGTAGCCGGCGATATGCCGCAGCGGCGCGCGCAGGTCGTGGGACACACTGTAGGAGAATGCCTCGAGTTCCTTGTTCGACCGCTTCAGTTCGCCGGCAAGCTGGGCCAGTTCCTCGGCCTTGCGCAGGACGATGCCGAGCACCGCGCCGCGCAGCTCCCGCACGCCTTCGAGGGTCAACGGGTGCCAGGCGGCGCTGAAACCGCGGACTTCTTCCTGCCAGCGCTCGAAGCTGTGGCGCGGATTGAGGTTGCCCAGGAGGGCGAGCTGTTTTTCCGGGCGCCCGGCCCAGTTCACCGTGTGCGCCTGCTCCGGACGGAACCACAGCAGGTAGTGCGAGTGCAGCTGCGAGATGGCCACGGCCAGCACGCCTGCGGCATGCCGGCCCAGCTCCGGCAGCACGTCGATGTCACGCTGCGCGTTGTCGGTGTGGAACACCAGGTCTTCGCCGCGCTGGGCCAGCCAGTGCACCAGGGCGTTGACCTGCGCCGCCGGTGGCGTGTGGCCGATCAGGTCGCAACGCTCGGCGCTGATGATCGCCGCCCCCGTGGCGCCGGCGAACTGCAGCATCACCTCGGGCAGGGCGAGGAGGCCGTCGCCGACACTGTCGTGGTCGGCCATCGACGAGAGCATGTGCACGATGTGCTGGCGCAGGTCGAGCAGCAAGCGCGTGCTGTTGTGGGCCTCGTGGGCCTCGATCTGCAGCGACAGGACATTGGCCAGCAGTTCGCAGGCGGTGCGGGTCTGGAAATCCACGGCCCGCGGTTGGTCGTGGTGGCACGACAGCAGGCCCCAGAGCTTGCCGTCGACCACGATCGACAGCGACATCGACGCCAGGGTGCCCATGTTGCGCATGTACTGCAGGTGCACCGGGGACACGCTGCGCAACGAGGCGAAGCTCATGTCCAGGGCTTTGCCGGTGCGTGGGTTGGCGGCGGGTACCAGCGGCGAGGCCTGGTAGTTGGCATCCTCGATCACCCGGATGCGGTTGATGCGGTACAGCTCGCGGGCCTGGCGCGGGATGTCGGAGGCGGGGAAGCACAGCCCCAGGTACTGGGGATAGCCAGGGTCGGCGTCTTCGGCGAGCACCGTGCCATTGCCTTCGACGTCGAAGCGGTAGGCCTTGACCCGGCCGAAGCCGGTGATGCGCTTGATCTGGCGCACCGACTGGCGCAGCAAATCGTCGATGCTGGTGGCCTGGTGCAGGGTACTGACGAAGGCCCGCACCAGTGGGTAGTAGTCGCCCTTGGCCGAGCCGCGGCAGGGCTCGAACTCGAGGAACAGCACCAGGTCGTGGCGGTGGGCCAGTACCCGCAGCGGCGCCTGGCAGGGGGCGCCTTCACGCAGGCGGACATCGCCGATATGGAAAGGGAAAATCTCGTCTTCCGGCAGGGATGCCAGGTGACGGCGCAGGTCGAAGTCTTCGCCGACCAGTTCGTCGAATGCCTGGCCAGGCAGTTCCAGGGCCGGCACGCCGAGCCAGCGTTCGGTGTTTTCACTGGCCTGGACGATGCGCAGGCTGTGTTCGTCCAGCACCAGCAGGAAGCCGTGAGGCTGGATGCTGCCGGGTATCTGGATAGGCTCCTGGGCACAGCGTTCGATGGCCTGGTCGAGTGAAATCGGGGCAGTGGTCACGGGTAACTCCTGGCAGGGTCCGTCCACGCACGGGGGTGCGTATGGCACAGGATGGTCGTCATGAAGGTATCAGAACCTTGGCCGGTTTGTCGGGATATGACTATTTGAGGGGTAGGCAGCTACGGGGTTTACTCCGGCAACTACTGGTTTTTCCAAGTGGTTCAGGCGAATTCAGCCTAGGCATTAATGCTAAAGAGGGGGCGTGCGCGACCGCTTGGCTGCAAACCCGCTGCTACGCTCAAGCTCAACCCATGCAGACAAGGATCGACAGGTGACGCAATGCTTGAAGGCCGCGCTGTTGGGCCTGTGGTTGAGCGGCAGTGCCATGGCGGCGGAGTTTCTCGTCGAGGTGCAGGTGCGTGTGCAACGCGGTTGCATGCTGGTCAACCAGCAGCGCGATGCCGGCGCCCAGGCCCTGGGCCGGATCGACCTGGGCAGCGCCGCGCGCCTGGACGGCCCGGGCGCGCCCTTGAGCGGGGTGCTGCTCAGCCAGCGGCCACCGCGGTTGGAGTGCAACCCTGACACCCCGTATCAAGTCCGCGTCGATGGCGGTCAGCATGGCGGCGTGGGCGAGGTGCGCTACCTCGCCAGCCGCGACCCACAAGCCCGGCCGATTCCCTACCGCCTCTACCGTGACGCCGCCTGGCAAATGCCGCTGGCGGTGGATGTCGCGCAATCGGCGCGGATACCGGACAGCGGTTCGCTCGAGCTCCCCCTGTACGCACGGATCGACAGCCTGGCCTGGGTACCCCATGCCGGGTTGTATGCCGACCTGCTCAAAGTCACGGTCACCTGGTAGGGGAAGGCCATGCACAAGGACGCGTTGCAACGCACATCGATCCTGCTGCTCACCCTGGGGCCACTGTTGCTGCCCGCAGGCGTGGCCCATGGCACCAGTACCGGCTTCATCCAGGCACGCCTGGTGATCAGCGCCGCCTGCGAGATCAGCAGCCAGCAACCTACCGTGGCGGGCAACAACGGGGTGATGGACTTCGGCTCGCGCGGCCCGACCTGGGACCAGCCGCTCACCAGCCGCGTGGACGAGCCCGGCGCCGAAGGCAGCCTGCAGATCAGCTGCACGCCCCAGGTGCGCGCCTTCAGCGTGCGGATCAATGGCGGGCTCAATGGCGGCGACGGCGTGCGCCGCCTGAGCAATGGCCGCGAACTCATTCCCTATCAACTGGCGGTCGACCCGGGCGGCAACAGCCGCTACGGCATCGGCCAGGCCCGCACCTTCACCATCAGCAACACCGAACACGTGCCCGTGCCCATCTACGGCGTGGTGGTCGCGCAGCCGCGCGCGCTGCCCGCCGGGCTGTATCGCGACACCCTAAGGGTGACCCTGGACTGGTAACACGCAAGGAGACTCCGATGCCCAAGCATCTCACCCGCTGCATCTTCGCCGGCCTTGGCCTGGCCCTGGCCGCCCAGGCCCACGCCGCCACCGTCACCGGCATCATCAGTTCGACCCTGACGCTGACCGCCGCCTGCCAGGTCAACGGCAGCGGCGGCACCTCGGGGCTGAACTTCGGCAGCCTCAACTTCGGCACCCAGGATTCGCTGTTCACCACCGCCAACGGCCAGGTGCTCGGCGGCGGTGGCGGGGCCATGAGCATTCTCTGCTCGGCAGGCACGGTGCCGACGATCAAGGTACGTGCTGGAACCCATGACTCGCAGTCCGCTGGGGGGACCCGGGCCCTGGCCGATGGCTCGGGCAATTTCGTGCCCTACGACTTCTACACCGACGCCGGACACACTCAGCTGCTGGCGATCGACGGCACCATCACCCTGCCGACCAGCACCGGCGTGGCGCAGACCGTCAACCTGTATGGCCAGGCCCGCGGCAAAGCCGGCCTGCCGGCCGGGGTGTACACCGACACGGTGGCGGTCGAGCTGAGTTTCTGAACCATGCCGGGCATGGCGCGGCTGCTGGCCGTCGGGCTGTGCCTGGCGCTGACCCAGGGTGCCCACGCGGTCACCACCAGCACTTTCCAGGTGACGGCGCAGATCGTCGCCGGTTGCCTGGTGGTCGGCGGTGTGACGGCCTATGGCGTGCTCGACTACGGCACCAGCTCGGCGCTGTCCACGGCCACCCTGAGCACCTCGCTCGGCGGCAGCACGGTGACCTTCCAGTGCACCCCCGGTGTGGCCCTGAGCATGAGCCTGGACGGCGGCCAGAACAGCGCCAGCGGCACGCGCAACCTCAAGCGTTCGGGCGGCACGCAGTTGCTGGCCTACCAGCTGTATCGCGATGCCGGGTTCAGCCAGAGCCTGGGTATCGGCAGCAGCGTGGCGGTGAGCTACAGCGACCCGACGGCGATCACGTTGCCGGTCTATGGCCGTACCACCCTGACCGGCACCCTGCCGGCCGGGACCTACACCGATGTCGTGCAAGTGACGGTGACCTGGTGAAAGGCCGCCGCGGATAACAGAGAAGGAGAGGGGCATGGGGGCAGGCGCGAAACGGGCGCGTGGGATCATCGGGCTGCTGCTGTTGGCCAGCGCACCGGCCTTTGCGGCCACCTCGGTGCTGATCTGGCCGATCGACCCGGTGCTGGAGGCCGACCAGAAGGCCGGCGCGCTGTGGCTGGAGAACCGCGGCACGGCGCCGACCAGCCTGCAGGTACGGGTGTTCGCCTGGCGCCAGGGCGAGTACCAGGAACAGTTCCAGAACCAGCGCGAGATCATCGGCAGCCCACCGGTGGCGAACATCGCGCCGGGGCAGAAGCAGCTGGTCCGGCTGACCCGCACCGGCAATTCGCCGGCCGGCCAGGAGCAGGCCTACCGCATCATCATCGACGAGATCCCCTCGCCCTTGCCGGCCGACACCGCCAGCGACGGGCCGAAGGCGGCGATCCGTTTGCAGATGCGTTACTCGGTGCCGCTGTTCGTCTATGGCGAGGGGCTGTGGGGCAAGCCCGACCCTGAGGGCAAGCGCAGCGCCGAAGGGGTCGGCAAGCCGCAACTGAGCTGGCGCGCGGTGACCGTGCAGGGCAAGCCCTATGTCGAGCTGCGCAACACCGGGCCGGTGCACGCCCGGTTGACCGATGTGGTGTTGCAGCAGGGTGGGCAGGACAAACCCCTGGTCGAAGGCTTGCTCGGCTATGTGCTGCCTGGCGCCAGCATGCGCTGGCCGGCACCGGCCGCGCCCGGGGCGGCCAGTGTGCTCAAGGGCCGGGTCAATGGCCAGGACGCGGCGCAGGCCATCAGGCAGAGCCAGTGATACGCGGGTGAACGTCTGTCAGGGGCCAGGGAGGACCCGGCAATGGTTGGAAATCGTGTGTGAGCTGGGTGCGGGTGGCAATGCACCGGTTGTGGCTGGGCCTGGCGGTACTGGGCCCTGGCCTGGGCGCGGCCGACGAACTGCCGCCACCGCCCACCGAGAGCGCCGCCATCACCGATGCGACGCTGTACCTCGACCTGCTGGTGAACCAGGTGGGCAAGGCTGAGCTGGTGCCGGTGCAGCAGCGCGCCGGGCGCCTGTACCTGGACAGCGAGGTGTTGCGTGGCGCCGGGATCAGGCTGCCGGGCGACCCTTGGGGCGAGGTGGCGCTGGACGCCATTCCCGGCTTGCACAGCGACTATGACAGCCAGAACCAGCGCCTGTTGCTGCAAGTGCCGCCAGCCTGGCTGCCCGAACAGCAACTGGGGGAGCGCAGCCTGTACCCGGCCAGCGATGCCCGCAGCAGCTTTGGTGCTTTGTTCAACTATGACGCCTACCTCAACGACACCGACGAAGGCGGCAGCTACCTCGCCGCCTGGAACGAGCTACGGCTGTTCGACGATTGGGGTACCTTTTCCACCACCGGGCAATGGCGCCAGTCATTCAACGGCGCCCAGGACAACAGCCGCCAGGGCTTCCTGCGCTATGACACCACCTTCCGCTACACCGACGACCAGCGTCTGCTCACCTATGAGGTAGGGGACCTGGTGACCGGCGCATTGCCCTGGACCACCTCGGTGCGCGTTGGCGGGTTGCAGTTGTCACGGGACTTCAGCGCGCGCCCCGACCTGGTCACCTACCCATTGCCCGCGTTTGCCGGCGAGGCGGCGGTACCGACCTCGCTGGACCTGTTCATCAACGGCTACAAAAGCAGCACCACCGAACTGCAGCCGGGCCCCTATACGTTGACCAACGTGCCTTTCATCAACGGTGCCGGCGAGGCGGTGGTGGTGACCACCGACGCCCTTGGCCGCCAGGTGTCCACCACCTTGCCGTTCTATGTCACCAGCAGCCTGCTGGCCAAGGGTTTGTCGGACTTCTCGGTGGCTGCCGGCAGCCTGCGCCGCGACTATGCCGTGCGCGATTTCGGCTATGGCCCGGGCGTGGCATCGGCCAGCCTGCGCCATGGCGTTACCGACTACTTCACCCTGGAAACCCATGCCGAAACCGCCCAGTCGATGATGCTCGGCGGCTTGGGCGGCAACTTGCGCCTGGGCAACTTCGGCGTGCTCAACGCGGCGATGGCCCAGAGCCGTTTCGAAGGCGACACCGGCCAGCAGGTAGCGCTGGGCTACCAGTACAACAGCCGGCGCATCGGCTTCAACTACCAGCGCGTGCAACGCCACGGCGACTACGCCGACCTGTCGTTGGTCGACAGCCCCTACACCCGCCTGAGCCAGCGCAGCGAGCAGGCCACCCTGAGCCTGAACCTGGACCGCTACGGCAGCCTCGGCGCCGGCTACTTCGACGTGCGCGCCGGTGACGGCACGCGCACGCGGCTGGTCAACCTGAGCTGGAGCAAGCCGCTGTGGGGCAACAGCAGCCTGTACCTGTCGGCCAACCGCGAAGTCGGCGACAGCCAGTGGGCGGTGCAGGCGCAGTTGGTGATCCCCTTCGACCTGCGCGGCACCCTGGCCTTCAGCGCCGAGCGCAGCAAGGATGGCCAGGACCTGCAGCGGGTCAACTACAGCCAGGCGGTGCCGGTGGGCGGCGGGGTGGGCTACAACCTGGGCTACGCCACCGGCGGAAATCGCGACGACTACCGCCAGGCCGACCTGACCTGGCGCCTGCAGTCGGTGCAGTTGCAGGTGGGCGCCTACGGCAGCAGCGGCGAGATGACTCGCTGGGCCGACGCCAGTGGCTCGCTGGTGCTGATGGATGCGGGCCTGTTCGCCGCCAACCGCATCGACGATGCCTTCGTGGTGGTCAGCACCAGTGGCTACGCCGACGTGCCGGTGCGCTACGAGAACCAGCAGATCGGGCGCACCGACCGCAATGGCCACTTGCTGGTGCCCTACAGCAGCGGCTATTACCGCGGCAAGTACGAGATCGACCCCATGGACCTGCCCGCCGATGTGCTGGCGCCGCAGGTGGAGCAGCGCGTGGCGGTGCGTCGTGGCAGCGGCTACCTGCTGGAGTTCCCGCTCAAGCGTGTGCTGGCGGCGAGCCTGGTGCTGGTCGACGGTGACCAGCGGGAGCTCAAGCTCGGCAGCCGGGTGCGCCACCAGGAAAGCGGCGGCGAGGCGGTGGTGGGGTGGGATGGGCTGGTGTACCTGGAGAACCTGGCGCCACATAACCGCCTGCTAGTGGACAAGACCGACGGGGGGCAGTGCCAGGTGACGTTCGACCTGCCGGAAGGGGAGGGGCCGATTCCGTTGATCGGCCCGCTGGTATGCCGATAAAGGCGCTCAAAGTCTGGCTGGTGCTGGGTGCCCTGTTGCTGCCTGGCGGAGCCGCCTGGGCGCTGTGTTCATCGGTGGCCACCGCACCGGCAGCCTTTGGCTCGATCAACTCGACCCTGGTGCGCACCACGGTGCAGAACGCCTCCACCACCAACGCCGGGTTGCAGTGCACCGGCTCGCTGTTGTCGTTGCTGGTCAGCTCCGATCACTTCTACGCCACCATCACCTCCGCCACCAGCGGGCTGGTGGGGCCGACCGGCGACGTCATTCCCTATACGATCTATGCCGACAACACCACCAGCTACCCGATCAGCCGCGGCGTGCAGTTCGACTTCGCCCGCAACGGCATCCTCGACGCCCTCGGGCTGCTCAACGGCCCCACGCCCAAGACCGTGCCGCTGTACCTGAAGACCGTGGTCGGCGCCAACGTCGCGGCGGGCGTGTACCAGGAGACGCTGACCGTCGCCTGGAGCTGGAACTACTGCTCGGGCATCGGCATCGGCAATATCTGCCTGGGGCGCGATATCGGCAGTGGCAGCAAGACCCTGAACGTCAGCCTGACGGTAAGCAACGACTGCCAGATCACCACGCCCAACATCAGTTTCGCCAGCGCACCGGTGGTGGCCGGGTTCGGCACGGTGAACCAGAGCGTGAGCGTGTCGTGCACCAAGGGCAGCAACTACACGGTGGGGCTGGACGACGGGCAGAATGTTTCGGGCGGGCGGCGGCGCATGAAGTCCAGTGCCAACAACTACCTGGCCTACGACATCTTCAAGAGCGCCGGCGTGGTGCGCTGGGGCTCGGTGGGCGCGGCGCGGCGTTCGAGCAGCGATGCCGAGGTGAACCCCGGGGCGGGGACCGGTACGGGCAGCCAGGTGTTCAACTACAACGCCAAGGTGTACACCGACCAGGCCACGCCGCCGGCGGCGACCTATACCGACAGCGTGATCCTGGATGTGCAGTTCTGAGTAATGCTGCCTGCCGTGCACAATCCCCGTGTAGGAGCGGCCTTGCGCCGCGAAAGGGCTGCGGAGCAGCCCCAGGATCTCAGCGTCGCGGCAGATATTGCTGGGGCTGCTTTGCAGCCCTTTCGCGGCGCAAGGCCGCTCCTACACGGGATCGCGTTACTTAGCGCAGGTCGTCGACCATCTTCAACAGCGTCTCCAGCACGGCGCCGGCCAACGCCTTCGACCGCTCACCCGACCACCCGGTGCGCGGATTCGGCGCATCGTCGTGGTCCTTGAACGGCATCTCCAGGGTCAGCGACAGGCAATCATGGGCCTGGCCCACGGCATTGCAGGCCAGGGTCATGTTGGCCATGCCCGGTTCGTCGCGGGTGTAGCCGTATTTCGTCTGGAAGTCCGGCGTCAGGCTGCACAGGGTGCTGCGGAACAGCGCTTCCAGCTTCTCGATCCGCGGCGTGTACCCCGGGTTGCCTTCGCAGGCGGCGGTGAACACGTGGGGAATCTCTTCGTCGCCATGGGCATCGATGAACGCATCCACCCCATGCAGCTTCATCTGGCTCTGGGCGAAGAACACTTCCGGGCTCAGCTCGACGCTGGCGTCCTGCCAGGCACGGTTGAGGTCCTTGCCCTTGAAGTTGGTGCGCAGGTGGCCGAGGAAGGCGCCGTCCGGGTTCATGTTGGGGATCAGATACAGGTCGGCCTTGGCCAGCAGTTGCTGGATGGCCGGGCCGTTTTTATCAAGGGCGTCGATCACGCCCTCCATGAACCATTCGGCCATGTGCTCGCCCGGGTGCTGCTGGGCGATGATCCACAGCTTGCGCTTGCCGGCCGCGCCATTGCCCGCACGCAGCAGCGGAATGTCGCGCCCCTGCACGCTGCGCCCGCTGGCCAGCAGCTCGACGCCGGGGATCTGCCGGGCGCGTTCGATCAGTTGGTTGTGGCGGGCGCGGGGGTAGGGCTCGAAGTAGGCGAACCAGGCTTGCGCTTGCTCAGCCTTGAGCTCGAAGCTCAGCGCCTTGCCATCGTATTGGCTGGGCACCCGGAACCAGGTCTGCTGGTCGTAGGAGGCCACGGCGTGGTAGCCGTCCCAGGCGTTCTTGTAGGAGGACGCATGGGCGTTGTCCAGGCTGAAGCGGTGGGATTGACCTGGGGTGAGGCCGCTGGCCTTGAAGTGGAACCACTGGAAGTGGTCGCTGTGGCTGTCCTTGCGGATGTCCAGGTGGACGTGCGCCGGGTCACTGGCATCCTTGACCAGAATGTTGCCGGAGTCGAAATCGCAGTCGATGTGCAGCGGGGAGAGCGTCACGGTCATTGCCAGCCTCCTGTTGGCGTTTGTTGTGACCGTACTCTACACCGCTTGGCGTTGGGCTCCCATCCCTGGCAAACCATTTGGCACGCCCTCTGTAGGAGCGGCTTCAGCCGCGATCCCCCGCGAGGCGGGGGCCTGGGCACCGCGTTGCCTGCATCGCGGCTGAAGCCGCTCCTACAAGGACAGCAAACCCAATGCGGTCAGGGCTGCAACGGCAAGCCCCACGGCTATCGAACAGCCACCCAGTGACAGCGCCGCGCGTCCTTGTCGGTACCAGGCGTCGTGGCCCAATTGCCGCGCTGGAGCAAGCAGGCTGCGCCAGCGCAGTTCGGTTTCGTGGAAGGCACGCAGATGATCGGGGTCGGCATCCAGCCAGCGGCGAAAATCGATGCGTTCGCTTGCAGTCACCTGCGGGCTCTGCAAGCGCACGTACCACTGGCCGGCAATGCTCGCCAGGGCATCACCCGGCGCACGGGCGGTCTGCAGGGCCTGGTTCATGTGGCGTTCGATGTTGATCAAGGGCAGGTCGAGGCGTTCGCCTATCTCGGCGAAACCGACCTGGTCGAGGCGGTTGAGCAGGAACACTTGCTGGACCCGACGGGGCAGGCGCTTGAGGGCATGCAGCAACGCGTCGTCGCGGGTTTGCTCGGCGGTGCGCGGGTCGTGCTCAAGGGGCAGCAGCAGGCGGGTCATGGACAGCTCCTTGCTCATGAGGTGAAAGGGTGGGGGCATCTTCCCTGATGCGGAGTCAGCTTAGTCTTAACGAGATTGATTCTCAAGTGCTGATTCCGCAAACTTTTGTAATGAGCGTTCACGTGCTGACACATTATTGCTATCATCGCGGCCATCAACGATCTTCATTAGCCTGAAGAGCAAAAAAAAGACCCGGCAAAAAGCCGGGTCAAAAACCGTGATTAGCCTGATGAGGAGATAATCTGAGCGTTCGACCTGAGGACGTTGCAGGTTATCCAGCGGGTCTCGCGACCTGCTAAGCGCAATAATAATGGTTATCATTTGCCAGTCAAATGATTTTTCCGTGTTCCGGTAAAAAAATCCTCCTGACGCACCTCCAGTCCCCGGCAATTGGGGCTATTGCCGTTCGTCGGCTATCACGTTCTCCCTTCAGATCGATGTTTTCTCCATGGCGTGGCGCTGTTCTAGTAGCGCGCGGGCCATGTTGATCATGTGCATCAACGCAAACACCACTTCCCGCGTCGTGCCCTGCAGATGGGCGCCGGTTTCCTGTGCCGTGGCCGAGGCGCAGCGCAACAGGGCCATGGCGTGTTCGCTGGCTTGAGCGGTGGTTACGCCTTCGCGCAAGGTCCAGAGCGAGCGCTCCAGCTCAGCGGCGGTGGGGGTGGGGTTGAGGTAGTAGTCGAGGGCGCGGCGGGCGGCTTCTTCGTCGAGATCTGTATCCGTATCTTTCGAACTGTTCATCCTGATTACCTGCGAATGCCAATGGGTGAAAGGTGAAGTCAGATTCTAATACCTAAAGTATTAAAGCGCTTTGTAGCAAATACTACTTGATGTGTATTGAACGCATGGAGGCAGTCCGTATCGTGCCTGCGATGAATATGGACAAATGGATCGCCCTCGTCCGGGAACGGATCGAGGAGCTCGATATCTCCCAGGAGCAGCTTGCCGAACGCGTTGGGGTTTCCCAGGGCAGCATCGGCCACTGGCTGAAGAAACGGCGCCAACCCCGGGTCGACTCGATGAACCGCACGTTCATCGAACTGGGCATGCCGCACTACCAGGTCAGCATGCAGCTGCGTGTGCTGGGGCAGGTGGGCGAGGAACGGGCGCGTTATGGTCTCGAGGATGAGGATGATGACGACGGGCTGGCGAAGTACTTTGTGTGCTTCCGCTATCCGGTGCGTGACTGGGCCTCGTTGGGCCAGGAGCAGGGAGCGCCCGATGTCTTCGAGCAGACCGACTACCTGGCCCAGGGCAAGGCGTTCTGGTTGACGGTTGAAAACGACACCATGAGCGCGGCCAGCGGCAGAAGTGTGCCCGAGGGGGTTCGGATCCTGGTCGATGATGGGGTGGCTGCCGAGCCGGGGCGCCTGGTGATTGTCCGGCTGCCGGGCAAATCCGCGATCTTTCGGCAGTTGACCGAGGAGGGTGGGCAGCGGTATTTGAAGGCGCTCAACAATATCTATCCGACCCTGGTGTGCGAGGAGGGCTGCGAGTTTCTCGGCGTCGTGGTGCGGATGCACGGGGTGCTCTAGATTTGCGCGGGGACCGCGTTGGGGCGGCCAGGTGCCAGGCGGTTGCCCTGCAGCGCTCTTGAGATCGAGCGCCGCCTGCGCGGCGCATGCGCCGCCTGGGCGGCGCATGCGCCGCGCGGGCGGCGCTCGATCTCATAGGCGAAACAACCCTTTCGGCGAACACATCGCCGCCATTACTCCGCCTCCAACTCCACCAGCACCGTCCCTTCGCTGACCATATCCCCTTCCTGGCAGAACAGCGCCTTCACCGTCCCCCCATGGGGCGCCCGAATGCTGTGCTCCATCTTCATCGCCTCCAGCACCACCAGCGCGGTCCCGGCCTCGACCACCTGCCCCGGCTCGACCAGCACCCGCACGATGCTGCCGTTCATGGGCGCGCCCAGGCCGCCTTGATGGCTATGGCTGGCTTCCGCTGCGGCAATCGGGTCATGAACGCTGACGGCATGCAATTCACCCTGCCATTGCAGGTACAACGTGCCGCCCCGGCGTACCGCCAGATGGCGACGACGCATTCCGTCCTGGTCGTGGCACAGCTGCTCACCCTCCAACTGGTAGGTCGAAGGCGCGCTGCGCTCCAGCGCCACCGCCTGCTCATGCCCCTCGCATTGCAAGTGCAGGCTGCTGCGCGCCGGCAAACCCAGGCGCAGGCCATCGCGGGTCGCCCACGGCGAAGCGTGGTCGTCCTTGCGCTGTAGCGCAGGCTCGCTTTGCAACCAGGCCTCGGCGGCGGCTTCCCAGAACAGTGCCGGCAAGGGCTGCGGCGCAGGCAGCAAGACGTCCTGGTGACGCGGAATGAAGCCGGTGTCCAGCTCCGCCTGCGCAAACGCCGGGTGCGCAAGGATCCGGCGCAGGAAGGCGATATTGGTCTTCAACCCGCCAATGGCGAATTCATCGAGCATCGCCAGCAGCCGCAGGCGCGCTTGCTCACGGTCCTGGCCCCAGGCGATCAGCTTGCCCAGCATCGGGTCGTAGAACGGCGACACCACATCGCCCTCGCTGACGCCGCTGTCCACCCGACGCCCTTCGCCCGGCGCCGACTCGCGGTACAACGCCAGGGTGCCGGTGGCCGGCAGGAATTCATTGGCTGGGTCTTCCGCATACAGCCGCACCTCGATGGCATGGCCGATCAGCGGCACCTGTTCTTGGGTGATCGGCAGCGGCTCGCCGCAGGCGACGCGGATCTGCCAGGCCACCAGGTCGAGACCGGTGATGGCCTCGGTGACCGGGTGCTCCACCTGCAGGCGGGTGTTCATCTCCATGAAGAAGAATTCGCCGCGGGCATCGAGCAGGAACTCCACGGTGCCCGCGCCGACATAGCCAATGGCCTGGGCCGCGCGCACCGCTGCCTCGCCCATGGACTTGCGCAGGTCAGGGGACAGACCCGGCGCCGGTGCTTCCTCGACCACTTTCTGGTGGCGGCGCTGGATCGAGCAATCACGCTCGTTGAGGTACAGGCAGGCGCCATGCTGGTCGGCGAACACCTGGATTTCCACATGGCGCGGCTTGAGCACGTACTTCTCGACCAGCATGCGCGCATCGCCGAACGACGACTGCGCTTCACGTTGCGCCGAGGCCAGGGCGTCGGCCAGCTGGCTTTCCTCCTCGACCACCTTCATGCCCTTGCCGCCGCCCCCGGCGCTGGCCTTGAGCAGCACCGGGTAACCGATGCGCTCGGCGGCGGCGCGGAAGGTGTCGAGATCCTGGGCCTCGCCGTGGTAGCCCGGCACCAGCGGTACGCCTGCGGCTTCCATCAGCGCCTTGGCCGCCGACTTGCTGCCCATGGCGTCGATGGCGCTGGCCGGTGGGCCTAGGAAGATCAACCCGGCCTGCTCGATGGCGCGGGCGAAACCGGCGTTCTCCGAGAGGAAGCCATAGCCCGGGTGGATGGCCTGGGCGCCGCTGGCCTTGGCGGCGGCGATCAGCTTGTCGACCACCAGGTAGCTTTCAGCCGCCTTGCTGCCACCGAGGTCGACGCGGATGTCCGCTTCGCGGCTGTGGCGCGCCTCCCGGTCGGTGGCGCTGTGCACGGCCACGGTGGTCAGGCCCAAGGCCTTGGCGGTGCGCATCACCCGGCAGGCGATCTCGCCGCGGTTGGCGACCAGCAGGGTGGTGAGGGTGGGGCGGCTCATGGGCGCGGCTCCTTCTTGTGCTCGGTTTGCCAGGCGGGGCGGCGTTTTTCCAGGAAGGCGCGCAGGCCCTCCTGGCCTTCGGCGCTGACGCGGATGCGGGCGATGGTGTTCTCGCAGTAGCGGCGCAGCGCCGGGCTCAGCTCGCCATCGTCCACTTCGCGCAGCAGGTCCTTGGTGGCGCGCAGGGCCTGGGGGCTGTTCTGCAGCAGGTTGTCGACCCAGGCCTCGACGTGCGTGTCCAGCTCGGCGGCCGGGTATACCTCGGCCAGAAGGCCCAGGTCACGGGCGCGCACGCCGCTGAAGCGATCGGCGGTGAGGGCATAGCGGCGGGCGGCGCGCTCGCCGATGGCCTTGACCACGAACGGGCTGATCACTGCGGGGGCGAGGCCGATACGCACTTCCGACAGGCACAGCTGGGCGTCTTCGGCGCCGATGGCCATGTCGCAGCAGCTGATCAGCCCCAGCGCGCCGCCGAAGGCCGCGCCTTGCACCACGGCCAGGGTCGGGGCCTTGAGGCGGTGCAGGGCGTACATCAGCTCGCCCAGTTCATGGGCGTCATCGAGGTTGGTGTTGAAGTCCAGTTCGGCCGACTGCTGCATCCAGGCCAGGTCGGCGCCGGCGCTGAAATGCCGGCCACGGCCACGCAGCACCACGAAGCGCAGCTTGCTGTCTTCGGCGACCTGGTCGAGGGCGACGATCAGTTCGCGGATCATCTGCGCGTTGAAGGCGTTGTTCTTGTCTTCCCGGCTCAGCCACAGGGTGGCGAAGCCGCGAGGGTCCTTGACCAGTTCGATAGTCGCGAAGTCGCTCATGGGTCACATCCGGAAAATGCCGAAGCGGCTCTGTTCGATCGGGGCGTTCAGCGCGGCGGACAGCGCCAGGCCGAGCACGTCGCGGGTCTGCGCCGGGTCGATGACGCCGTCGTCCCACAGCCGGGCGCTGGAGTAGTAGGGGTGGCCCTGGCGCTCGTACTGGTCGAGGATCGGCTGCTTGAGCTTCTTCTCGTCGTCCGCGCTGAACACCTCGCCACTGCGCTCGCTCTGTTCGCGCTTGACCTGGGCCAGCACCCCGGCCGCCTGTTCGGCGCCCATCACGCCAATGCGCGCGTTGGGCCACATCCACAGGAAGCGCGGGTCGTAGGCGCGGCCGCACATGCCGTAGTTACCGGCACCGAAGCTGCCGCCGATGATCACCGTGAACTTCGGCACCTGGGCGCAGGCCACCGCGGTCACCAGCTTGGCGCCGTGCTTGGCGATGCCGCCTTCTTCGTACTTCTTGCCGACCATGAAGCCGGTGATGTTCTGCAGGAACAGCAGTGGGATACCGCGCTGGCAGGCCAGCTCGATGAAGTGCGCGCCTTTTTGCGCGGCCTCGGCGAAGAGGATGCCGTTGTTGGCCAGGATCGCCACCGGGTAGCCGTGCAGGTGGGCGAAGCCGCACACCAGGGTGGTGCCGAACAGCGCCTTGAACTCGTCGAACACCGAACCGTCGACCAGGCGCGCGATCACCTCGCGCACGTCGAACGGCTGCTTGGCGTCGGCCGGCACCACGCCGTACAGCTCCTCGGCGTTGTATAGCGGCGCGATGGGGGCCTGGCATTGCAGCTTGCCCTGCTTGTGCCAGTTGAGGTTGGCCACGCTGCGCCGGGCGATGGCCAGGGCGTGCTCGTCGTTGTCGGCATAATGGTCGGCCACGCCGCTGGTGCGGCAGTGCACATCGGCGCCGCCGAGGTCCTCGGCGCTGACCACTTCACCGGTCGCGGCCTTCACCAGAGGCGGGCCGGCGAGGAAGATGGTCGCCTGCTGGCGCACCATGATCGCCTCGTCGGCCATGGCTGGCACATAGGCGCCACCGGCGGTGCACGAGCCCATCACCACAGCGATCTGCGGGATGCCCAGAGCACTCATGTTGGCCTGGTTGAAGAAGATCCGCCCGAAGTGCTCGCGGTCGGGGAACACCTCGTCCTGGCGCGGCAGGTTGGCGCCGCCGGAGTCCACCAGGTAGATGCACGGCAGGCGGTTTTGCAGGGCGATGGTCTGGGCGCGCAGGTGCTTCTTCACCGTCAGCGGATAATAAGAACCGCCTTTGACCGTGGCGTCGTTGGCCACGATCATGCATTCCACGCCTTCGATGCGGCCGATGCCGGCGATTACACCCGCCGCCGGCACGTCCTCGCCATACACCTCATGGGCGGCCAGCTGGCCGATCTCGAGGAACGCCGAGCCCAGGTCGAGCAGGCGATCGATGCGCTCGCGGGGCAGCAGCTTGCCACGCGAGGTGTGCCGCTGCTGGGCCTTCGGCCCGCCGCCCTGCGCGATGTGGGCGAGCAGGCCGCGCAGGTGGTTGACCTGTTCGAGCATGGCCGCGCTGTTGCTGGCGAATTCCGCCGAGCGCGGGTTGATCTGGGTATGCAAGGTAGCCATGTGCGCCCGTTCCTTGTGCTCAGCGGGTTTCGTTGAACAGTTCGCGGCCGATCAGCATCCGGCGGATCTCGCTGGTGCCGGCACCGATCTCGTACAGCTTGGCGTCGCGCAGCAGGCGGCCGGCCGGGAACTCGTTGATGTAGCCGTTGCCACCGAGGATCTGGATCGCTTCCAGGGCCATCTGCGTGGCGCGCTCGGCGGTGTACAGGATCACCCCGGCGGCGTCCTTGCGGGTGGTCTCGGCGCGGTCGCAGGCCTGGGCCACGGCGTACAGGTAGGCGCGGCTGGCGTTGAGCTGGGTGTACATGTCGGCGATCTTGCCCTGGATCAGCTGGAACTCGCCGATGCTCTGGCCGAACTGCTTGCGGTCGTGGATGTACGGGACCACCAGGTCCATGCAGCTCTGCATGATGCCGGTCGGGCCGCCCGACAGCACCACACGCTCGTAGTCCAGGCCGCTCATCAGCACGCGCACGCCGCCGTTGAGCTGGCCGAGGATGTTTTCCTCCGGCACTTCGACGTCGTCGAAGAACAGCTCGCAGGTGTTGGAGCCACGCATGCCGAGCTTGTCGAACTTGTTGCTGCGGGTGAAGCCCTTCCAGTCGCGCTCGACGATGAACGCGGTGATGCCGTGGGGGCCCTTGTCCAGGTCGGTCTTGGCGTAGATCACGTAGGTATTGGCGTCGGGGCCGTTGGTGATCCAGGTCTTGCTGCCGTTGAGCACGTAGTGGTCGCCGCGTTTTTCGGCGCGCAGCTTCATCGACACCACGTCGGAGCCAGCGTTGGGCTCGCTCATGGCCAAGGCGCCGATGTGCTCGCCGCTGATCAGCTTGGGCAGGTACTTGAGCTTCTGCTCGTGGCTGCCGTTGCGATTGATCTGGTTGACGCACAGGTTGGAGTGGGCGCCGTACGACAGGGCCACCGACGCCGAGGCGCGGCTGATCTCTTCCATCGACACCACGTGGGCCAGGTAGCCCAGGCCGGCGCCGCCGTATTCTTCAGGGACGGTGATGCCCAGCAGGCCCATGTCGCCGAACTTGCGCCACATGTCGGCGGGGAACAGGTTGTCGTGGTCGATTTGCGCGGCGCGCGGCGCCAGCTCGGCGGCGGCGAAGGTGCGCACCTGGTCGCGGAGCATGTCGATGGTCTCGCCCAGGGCGAAGTTCAGGCTGGGGTAATGCATGTGGGGGCACCTTCTTGTTCTTGAAATTCGAGGTACCACGCCGGCCCTGTAGGAGCGGGCTTGCCCCGCGATGCCCGTCAGAACGGCCAGCAGTACTGCCTGGTCCGGCCTCATCGCGGGGCAAGCCCGCTCCTGCAGGGTCGGCGTGATGCGTGGTTGACGTTAACGTAAACCTGCCTTCCGAACGTGTCAATCGGAACGTCACCTTTACGTAAACGTAAATCTGCGCCAGAGTAATTGCCGCCTGTTTCAGTCATGCCCAGAACAACCACAAGAAGGGATCGCCATGCCTCAACCAAGCTACACGCGCGGCCGCCAGGACCAACCACTGCTTACCCTGACCATCGGCCAGGCCTTCGATGCCACCGTCGCCCGCCACGGCGAGCGCGAAGCCCTGGTAGTGCGCCACCAGGGCCTGCGCTACAGCTGGCGCGAGCTGGCCGTCGAGGTCGACGTGCATGCCCGAGCCTTGATGGCGCTGGGGGTTGAGGTGGGCGAGCGGGTTGGTATCTGGGCGCCCAACTGCGCCCAGTGGTGCATCCTGCAATTGGCCACGGCCAAGGTCGGCGCGATCCTGGTCAACATCAACCCGGCCTATCGGGTGGGTGAGCTGGAATATGTGCTGCGCCAGTCCGGCTGCCGCTGGCTGGTGTGCGCCGATGCCTTCAAGACGTCCGACTACCACGCGATGGTGCAGGAACTGGTGCCTGAACTCGGGGGGGCGGCCGTGGGCGAACGGGTCAGCGAACGCCTGCCTGATCTGCGCGGCGTGATCAGCCTGGCCGCCGAACCGCCGACGGGCTTCCTGCCCTGGACCGCACTGGCCGGTCGGGCCGGGGAGGTGGAGCCAGCCGCTTACGAGGCCCGTCAGCACAGCCTGCAATTCGACCAGCCGGTGAACATCCAGTACACCTCCGGCACCACCGGCGCGCCCAAGGGCGCCACCCTGAGCCACTACAACATCCTCAACAACGGTTACCTGGTGGGCGAGAGCCTGGGCCTGACCGAGCGCGACCGCATGGTGATCCCGGTGCCGTTGTACCACTGCTTCGGCATGGTCATGGCCAACCTCGGCTGCATCACCCACGGCAGCACCATGATCTACCCCAACGACGCCTTCGACGCCGAGCTCACCCTGCGTGCCGTGGCCGAGGAGCACGCCAGCATCCTCTATGGCGTGCCGACCATGTTCATCGCCATGCTCGACCACCCCAGCCGCACCGCGCTGGACCTGTCCACCCTGCGCAGCGGCATCATGGCCGGCGCCACCTGCCCGATCGAGGTGATGCGCAAGGTGATCGACCAGTTGCACATGGCCGAAGTGCAGATCGCCTATGGCATGACCGAGACCAGCCCGGTATCGCTGCAGACCGGCCCGGACGACGGCCTGGAACTGCGCGTGACCACCGTGGGCCGCACCCAGCCGCAGTTGGAGACCAAACTGGTGGACGGCGACGGGTGCATCGTTGCCCGTGGCGAGATCGGCGAGCTGTGCACCCGGGGTTACAGCGTGATGCTCGGTTACTGGGACAACCTGCAGGCCACCCACGACGCCATCGACCCGGCCGGCTGGATGCACAGCGGCGACCTGGCGGTGATGGATGACGAGGGTTATGTGCGCATCGTCGGGCGCAACAAGGACATGATCATTCGCGGTGGCGAGAACATTTATCCGCGTGAGCTGGAGGAGTTCTTCCACACCCACCCGGCGGTGGCCGAGGCGCAGGTGGTGGGGATTCCGTGCAGCCGGTATGGGGAAGAGGTGGTGGCGTGGATTCGCCTGCATCCCGGGCACAGTGCCACGGCCGAGGAATTGCAGCAGTGGTGCAAGGCCAGGCTGGCGCATTTCAAGACGCCAAGGCATTTCCGTTTTGTCGATGAGTTTCCGATGACGGTGACGGGGAAGGTGCAGAAGTTTCGGATGCGGGAAGTGAGTATCGAGGAGCTGGCGGGGCGGTGATGAAACGCCCCTTCTTCAGTTTTACAAGGCCGAAGAAGGGACTCATGCCAGTCTGCTGTCACAATAGATTGACCAGGCTGTTGATGTCGGTGAGGTTTTCCAGGTCGCTAGTGGAGATTTCTTTATTGAACTTGTCTCTTACGTGAGTGGCGAGGTTCTTGTCAGTGACGATCGCAGCGATAAGGGTGGTGCCCTCGATGTCGTCCTCCTCCTTGCCGTATTTTTCGGCGAGCAGACCTTTCAGATCATCTATCTTTGCCATGGTGAACTCCTTGTTGCAGTGGGTGAGCGCTCAATTAATAGCAGCAGGTTGGTCGATATGGCTACTGGTAAAAATATCAGGTGTGGCGCTGACGGAAGTAATTGATGGGGCTGAGGCAACAATGAATGCTGATTATCACGGTTTTGGTACTCCATCGATGAAGTTTACTTGAGGCCAGCCCCTGTCTCGTAATGCTACCCCTGTTGCCGGGGCGCATTTCCCCTTGTCGCGTGCGATTGAGTAATCAATCTTTGCTAATTCTTGCGATGTTGGAAATTTTGAAGCTGAGCTCCCGTTGCAATGTGGCGTGAGTGAGCGTGGCTATACCCGCTTCCTCGTTGACGCCTCTCAATAATCCAAAGAGAAAGTCGCCGTAGCCCGAGCTGATTTTCAGATGAACCGAAACGTTGGAACCAACGAGTTTTTTTACGGCCGCGAGCATGGTTGATTGGGCCGCTGCGGATTCATCGGCGATGCGTTTGGCCTCGGCTTCGTCGGCTTTGCGC
>NZ_JARPQB010000036.1 GCF_029478665.1 Pseudomonas entomophila | reverse complement strand
CACTGTGATGCCTCGGCGGGGGCGAGTCCATTCAATTACAGGGGGGAGCGTAAATCCCGAACATCTGCAAGGCTGTTGCCCCCACGCCGTATCAGGCCTGACCGAACCAATGCTGCCAGGCCAGGCGCACTGTCAATGCCAGCACCACGGTGATGAACACCGGGCGGATGAACTTGCTGCCGCCGCTGATCGCCGTGCGCGCACCAAAGAAGGCGCCGACCATCACCGACAGGCCCATGCACAGGCCGACGACGTAGTCCACCTGCCCGGAAATGACGAACACCGTCAGCGCCGCGATGTTGCTGACGAAGTTCATGCTGCGTGCCACGCCGCTGGCGCGGACCAGGTCGATGGGGTAGAGCAGCAGCGTGCTCACGGTCCAGAACGCGCCAGTGCCGGGGCCAGCCACGCCGTCGTAGAAGCCCAGCGAGAAGCCTTGGGGAAACTGCCATTTCCGCTTGATCGGCGCATCGGCGTCCAGCGGCGCCTTGGGCGTGCCGCCGAACAGCAGGTACACGCCGCAGGCGAAGACGATCACCGGCAGCATCTTGTTCAGCCATTCGGCCGGCATGTAGTGGGCGGCCACCGCGCCAATCAGCGCGCCCACCAGCGTGCCGAGAATCGCCAGGCGCCATTGCGCCGGGTGAAACAGCTTGCGCCGGTAGTAGGTGATGCTGGCGGTGGCCGCGCCGAAGGTCGAGCTGAGCTTGTTGGTGCCCAGCACCAGGTGCGGGGGCATGCCGGCGGTCAGTAGAGCGGGTGTGGTCAGCAGGCCGCCGCCGCCGGCAATGGCATCGATGAAACCGGCGACGAAGGCGACCAGGGCGAGGATCAGCAGGGTGAGCGGTTCTACGGTGAGTTCGAAGGGCATGGGGGCTTGGGCTGGCTGGACGGCGGGGTGCGGCAAAAGGCCGCGCTAGAGGCGGTACATGGTAATCCTCGTAACGTTGTGTTGCCAGCACCGGTCTTGTTCGCCGGCAAGCCGGCCCCTACAGAGGTCCCGTAGGAGCCGGCTTGCCGGCGAACAGGGCACTACAGGAACCACCGATACTCCCGCGCACTGACCTCCTGCATGAACGCCAGATGATCCTGGCGCTTGTTCTCGCAATACACCATGACGAATTCCGCGCCCAACCCATCATTCACCACCGGATGCCCGCGCATGGCAGCCACCGCGCCAAGCATGTCCTTGGGAAAATCGATGCCGCTGCCACGGTTCTCGTTCAGTGGCGCAATGGGTTCCCGCGCGGCATCGAGCCCATGCTCCATCCCACACAGGATCGCCGCCAGCACCAGATACGGATTGGCATCCGCCCCCGCCAATCGATGCTCGATACGCAGGTTGCGCGGGTCCGATTCGGGAATGCGGATACACGCATCGCGATCCTCGTAGCCCCAGCTGGCACGGCTGGCGGCGTTGACCATGGCGCCATAGCGGCGGAACGCATTGTGGTTGGCGGCGAAGATCGGCATGCAGTGCGGCAGCAGCGCCAGGCAGCCGGCCACGGCGTGGCGCAGCGGGCGTTGCTGGTCGGCGGCGAGCAGGTTGTTGCCATCCCGGTCGTAGAGGCTGACGTGCACATGCATGCCGCTGCCCGGCGCCTGCAGGTAGGGCTTGCTCATGAACGAGGCGCGCAAGCCGTGTTTCAGCGCCACGCCACGGGTGCTGCGGCAGAACATCGCCGCCCAGTCGGCGGCGCGCAGGCCATCGTCGCAGTGGCCGAAGTTGATCTCGAACTGGCCCGGCCCCAGTTCGGCGGTGATCACATTGGCGTCCACGCCTTGGGCGTTGGCGGCCTCGACCATCTCGCGCAGCACGTCGGAGAAGCGCGACAGGCGTTCGATGTGCAGGTTGGGCTGGTCGTCGGCGTCATTGCTGAACGGGTCGTGGGGAAACTGTGGCAGGCCTTCCTTGAGTGCGCGATCGAACAGGTAGAACTCCAGCTCGAACGCCACCACCGGGCGGATACCGCGCCGTGCCAGGCGCTGCAACACACGGGCGAGCACTTCGCGGGGTTCGAACTCGATGGGCGCGGCAGTGCCGTCGGAAGTGATCAGCATCTGGCCCAGTGGCTCGCGCTCCCAGCTCACCGGTTTGAGCGTGCCCGGTACCAGGCGGCGCACGGCGTCCGGGTCGCCGTCGTTGAAGCAGTAGTCGCCAATCGGGAACAGCCCGCCCTGGACACCCAGCAACACGCAGTTCTGCGGCAGCTTCAAGGGGCTGCCGGCGGCGACCTTTTCCAGCATGTCGATGGGGTAGCGTTTGCCGTAGAAGTGGCCAGGAATGTCCAGGCTGATCAAGTCGACGTAGCGCACGTCCGGATGCCGTGAGCGGAAGGCACGGACTTCGTCGGGCAAGCTGTGGTTGGTGGTCATCGTGTGCTCCATTGCAATGAAACATGATTCGGTGATCAGTGGCCATGCGCCAGCTTCAAGGTCAACGCCGCGCCTGTAGGAGCCGGCCTTGCCGGCGAATGGGCCCGCGCAGGCAAAGCCGTGCCGTCAACGGAACACCCAAAGGACACGTGTCACCAGGGACGTCAGGTTGGCATAGCGAAACTGGCTATGCGGCGGCAGCTGAAAGCTGTCGTTGGGATGCAAGGTCACGGCCGCTTCATGGCCGTGCAGCCATAGGGTCAGCTCGCCTTCGAGGACGAAACCACCCTGCTCCGAGCTGTCGTCCAAGTGCCCCTCGCCACTGCTGGCGCCCGGTGCCAAGTGGCTTTCGAGCATGGCGAAGCGGCCGTTGAGGGTGGGCGAGACCAGCACATCGGTGACCCCGGCGGCGTAATACAGGGTGCGCCGTTCGCCGGGGCGGGTGACCCAGTCGATCTCCCTCGGCGGCACCGCCTGGTAGAAATAGGTGGTGGGTACCTGCAACGCTTCGCTGATGGCGGTGAGATCGGCCACGGTGGGGCGTGACAGGCCGCGCTCCACCTGGGAGAGAAAGCCCACGGAACGGTTCACCCGCGTGGCCAGGTCATCCAGGGTGAGACTCCGGTGCTTGCGCAGGTCGCGGACCAGGCGCGCCAGGTCTTCGCGTGCTTCACGTGGTTCAGACATGATCGCGCATCCTGTACCAGGCCTTGGCCGCCGCCTCCAGCGGGGCCGCCAGCAGGTCGCCACCGAAGAAGCGGCCGTTGTCGATGCCTTGGTACAACGCCAGCAGGTCCTCGTCGCCGAGGATCGCGTCGCTGACCGCGCGCGCCCCGGCCAGGGTCGGCAGCACGCCATGCCCGGAGAAACCCTGCAGCCAATAGCGCTGGCCCTGGCGGCCGATATCCGGCGTGCGTTGGAGGCTGCAGTCGATATGCCCGCCCCAGGCGTGCTCGATGGCCACACCCTTGAGTTGTGGGAACACCCGCTCCAGGCAAGGGCGGGTGGCGGCGGCGACATCCTTGGGGATGCCGCCCAGATAGGTGCAGCCGCCACCGAACAGCAGGCGGTGATCGGGGGTGAGGCGGAAGTAGTCGGGGATGAACTGGTTATCGATCACGCAGCTGTTGCGGGGTAGCAGCGAGGCGGCGAGGCCCGTATCGAGCGGCGCGGTGGCCACCTGGTAGGAACCTACCGGCAGCAAGCGGCGCGAGAGGGCGCGGTCGAGGCCGTCGATGTAGGCATTGCAGGCCAGCACCAACACGCGGCTGCGCACTTCACCGCTGGCGGTGCGGGCGACGAAGCCGTCTGCGTGTTCCTGGTAGTCGAGCACCTGGCTCTGTTCGAAGATGTCGCCCCCGGCCCGCTCGATCGTGGCCGCCAGCCCCTGGGCCAGTTTCAGCGGGTTGAGGTGGGCGCCGTTGGGATCGTACAGCGCGGCCTGATAGCGCGGGCTGTCGATCCATTCGGGCAGCTCATCGCGGCCGATCAAGCGCAGGCAATCGTAGTGGAGCGTGTCCTGCGCTTCACGACGAGCTTCCTCCAGCAGCTTGACGCGACGCGGCAGCACCGCGGCCCACAGGCTGCCGAGGCGGTAGTCGATATCGAAGCCGTGGCGTTGGGGTAACTCGCGCATTTCCCGAGCGGCCCAGCACATGCTGTCCCACAGGCGGCGCCCGCGTTCCAGGCCAAGGGCCTTGAGCAGGGGCGGCATGTCGCACGACCAGCCGAGCAACGCCTGGCCGCCGTTGCGACCGGACGCCGCCCATGCCACCCGGCTGGCCTCCAGCAGGGTCACGCGCGTGCCGGCCAGGGCCAGGCGCAGGGCGGTGTGCAGGCCACTGAAACCGGCGCCGATGATCAGTACATCGGTGTCGACGGAGCCTTGCAGGGTAGGGCGCAGGGGGATGGGGGCGGGGTAGGTCTGGGCGTAGTAGCTGGCGACGTGCTGGGCGGATTGCTTGAACATGCCGGGGCCTCGTGAAATTTTTTATGATTATTTTCATGAAAAAATAGCAGAGGATTTTCATATCGCCAGTCGAGGGCATTATTCGAGGCAAGCCGCGCTAGGTTGCTGCCTTGCGCCGAGGCTGTCGGGGCTTGCTGGTTGCTGCCTTGCCTTTGGCCGCCCCCTTGCGCTTCTTCTTCCAGGGCGCCGTGGCCTTGCCTGCCGCTGGCCCGGTGATGTTCAGGCGCATGCCACTGCAGCGCTGCACCAGCTTGCCCATCCACGCCGACTGGCGGGTGACGAACTCGTCCAGGCTCATCTCGCCGCTCTGTACCATGTCCAGCGCCTGTTCCCAGATCGCCGTGGTGCCGGGGTCGGCGATGGCCCGGGGCACGGCATCGATCAGGCTGAAGGCTGCTGGCGTGGCCGACAGTGCCTTGCCGTTCTTGACCAGGTAGCCGCGGTCGAGCAGGCCCTGGATGATGCTGGCGCGAGTCGCCTCGGTGCCGATGCCGGTGGTCTCCTTGAGCTTCTGCTTGAGCAGTGGGTCCTCCACCAGCTTGGCGACGTTCTTCATCGCCTTGATCAGATCGCCTTCGGTAAACGGTTTAGGGGGCTGGGTCCACAGGTCCTTGAGCTGCAAGCCCCGCACCGCGCAGTCCTGCCCCTCGCGCAGTGCCGGCAGCACCTGGGCCGGTGGCGCCTCGCGGCCCTTCGTGGGGGTCAACGCTTCGGGGAGCGCACGGCGCCAGCCCGGCTCGATGATCTGCTTGCCGACCGAGCGCAGCGTGTGCCCGGCGCAATCGAAGTCGGCCTGGGTGCGGTCGTACTCGTGGTTGGGCAGGAACTGGGCGAGGTAGCGGGCGCGAATCAGGGTGTACACCGCCTTGTACTTGGGTGGCAGGCGCGACGGGTCGCTGGCGGCGGAGGTAGGGATGATGCCGTGGTGGGCGCTGACCTTCTGGTCGTTCCAGGCCCGCGAGCGGCGTTGCGGGTCGAGGTACGGTTGCAGCTGTGCAAGGCTGCCATCGGCGCGTTGCAGCGCGGCGAGGATGCCCGGCGCCTCGCCATGCTGGCTGAGTGGCAGGTAACCGCTGTCGCTGCGCGGATAGGTGATCAGTTTGTGGGTTTCGTACAGCGCCTGGGCGATGTCCAGGGTCTCCTGGGCACCGAGCCCCAGTTTCTTCGAGCAGAGCTCTTGCAGGGTGCCCAGGTCGAAGGGCAGGGGCGCGGCCTCGCGGACGCGCTCGGTGGCGATCTTCATCACCCGGGCGCTGCCGGCAGCTTGCATGTCATGGGCGGCCTGCTGCGCCAGGGCCTGCTTCAGGCAACGGCCCTGGTCATCGCAGGCATCCTCCGGCGCGCGCCATTGAGCGTTGAACACATTGCCGGCGCTTTCCAGCTGCACGTCGATGGCCCAGAAGGGTACCGGCACGAAATCGGCGATGCTGCGGTCGCGGTCCACCACCAGGCGCAGCGTCGGTGTCTGCACCCGACCCACGGGCAGCACGCCCTGATAGCCGGACTGACGCCCGAGCAGGGTGAACAGGCGGCTCATGTTCATGCCGATCAGCCAGTCGGCCCGCGAGCGGCCCAGGGCGGAGTGGTAGAGGTTGAAGGTTTCCTGGCCGGGCAGCAGGCGCGCCAGTGCCTTGCGGATCGAGGCGTCGTCCAGGGCCGACAGCCACAGGCGCTGGATCGGCCCCCGGTAGCGGCAGTGCTCGACCAGTTCGCGGGCGATCATCTCGCCCTCGCGGTCGGCGTCGGTGGCGATCACCAGTTCGCGGGCCTCGCCGAGCAGGCGCTTGACCGCCTTGAACTGGCTGGCGGTCTTGGGCTTGACCGTCATTTTCCACTTCTCGGGGATGATCGGCAGGTCGTCGAGCGACCAGCGCTTGTAGCGCTCGTCGTAGCTGTCGGGCGGGGCGGTTTCCAGCAGGTGGCCGATGCACCAGGTCACGCAGACATCGGTGCCTTGCCAGCAGCCGTCGCCCCGGCGCTGGGCGCCGAGCACTTTGGCGATGTCTTTTGCCTGGGAGGGTTTTTCGCAGAGAAAGAGGCGCATGGCCGCAACGCTTGATCGGTGGGAATGGGCACTAGGATGCGCAAGGCAGGGCGCGCAGGCAAGTTTTATCTGTATGCATGTACAGTTTTTTTATCCGTGATTTTGGCAGGGTTGCCACTCCCAGGGGCTTGAATCTTGTGGCACTGGCGTGCCAGTTTTGCCTTTCGCCCGTCAGTCGTGTCAAAGGACGATGTCGCTGGGGCGTCCTACCTACAACGAACAGGGATGTATCCAATGCCCGTATTTGATTACCGCCAACTTGGCAGCTCTGCCTCTTCCGCCCTCTACAAGGATGCCATGGCCCTGGCGATGTACGCCTACCACGGTATCGACGATGGATTCGCCGCAGGCTACCAGCAGCATGGCTTCGGCCTGGGCCTGCCGGCAACGCTGGCCAAGGCACTGATCGGTGGCACCGACAGCCAGGGCGTGATCCCCGGCATCCCCTGGAACCCGGACGCCGAAGCCAAGGCCCTGGCCAACGCCAAGGCGATTGGCTGGAACCCTATCAGCGCCGCGCAGCTGGGCTACCAGGGCAAGACCGATGCACGGGGAACCTTCTATGGTGAAAACGCCGGCTATACCACGGCACAGGCTGAAGTCATGGGTCGCTACGACGCTGACGGTCATCTGACGGCCATCGGCATCGCCTTTCGCGGTACCGGTGGGCCACGGGAAGTGCTGGTTGGCGACACCATCGGCGATGTGATCAACGACCTGTTGGCGGCGTTCGGGCCACCGGGCTATGCCCGCGACTACACCGGCAACGCCTACGGCCGCCTGCTCGACAATGTGGCGGCGTTTGCCAAGGCCAACGGCCTGACCGGCGCCGATGTCACCGTCAGTGGCCACAGCCTTGGCGGGCTGGCAGTGAACAGCCTGGCGGACCTCAGCACCTCGCGCTGGGGCGGCTTCTACCAGGATTCGCGCTACGTCGCCTTCGCCTCGCCGACCCAGGCCGCCGACGCCGACAAGGTGCTCAACATCGGCTACGAGAACGACCCGGTGTTCCGCGTGCTCGACGGCACCTCGGTCACCTGGGGAACCGCCGGCGTGCATGACGGCGCCAAGGCCTCGGCCACCAACAACATCGTCAACTTCAACGACCATTACGCCTCCGACGCCTGGAACCTGTTGCCGTTCTCCATCGCCAACATCGCCACCTGGCTGTCGCACCTGCCGGCCGCCTACACCGATGGCCTTGGACGGGTGGTGGACTCTTCCTTCTATCAATGGACCACCCGCGACTCGACCGTGGTGGTCAGCAACCTGTCCGATACGACCCGGGGCTCGACCTGGGTCGAGGACCTCAACCGCAACGCCGAGCCGCACAAGGGCAGCACCTTCATCATCGGCACCGACAAGGACGACCTGATCCATGGCGGGCGTGGCAACGACTACCTCGAAGGGCGTGCCGGCAACGACACCTTCCGTGATGATGGCGGCTTCAACCTGATCGATGGCGGCGACGGGCATGACACGCTCAAGCTGCAGGATTCACTGGCCAGCCTGAGCATCGCCCGCGACGGCGAGGGCACGGTGTATGTGCAGGATGCCGCGGGCGGCATCAGCCAGTTGCACAGCGTCGAGAACCTGGTCAGCAAGGAGCCGAACCTGGTGATCTTCACCAAGGAGGTGACCCATCAGCTAGGGGTGGATGGGTTGCTGAACAGTGGCAAGCTCAACCCCTACGCAGCGTCGATCAGTGGCAGCCAGGCGGGTGACCAACTGCTGGCGGGGAACCAGGGGCAGTGGTTGTTCGGCCTGGGCGGGGATGATCGCCTGCAGGGCGGCGCGGGCAATGACGTGCTGGTCGGTGGTACCGGCAACGATGTGCTCAGTGGCGGTGCCGGGCGCGATACGTTCCTGTTCAGCGGGCACTTCGGTCTGGACCGGGTGCTGGATTTCACCGGCCAGGACCGCCTGGTGTTCATGGGCGTGGAGGGCGGCACGGCTGCGCCGGCCTGGCGTGATCATGCCAGCCAGGTGGGCAATGACCTGGTACTGAAGTTCGGTGCGGACAGCGTGACGCTGGTGGGCATTGCCGCGCAGTCACTGGGGGATGGCCAGGTCGTGATTGCCTGACCAAACGGTTCGCCGGCAAGCCGGCTCCTACGGGTAACGCTGTAGGAGCCGGCTTGCCGGCGACTGGCGGCTCAGGCGATCTCGCGCGAGTCGCGCACCATGTCCACGTGCGGAATCCCGGCTTCGAGGAACTCCTCGCTGACCACGCGGAACCCCAGGCGCTCATAGAACGGTGTGGCGTGCACCTGGGCGCTGAGCATCTGCTGCTTGAGGTCGCGGTTCTGCGCCTCGACGATCACCGCCTGCATCAGCGCATCGCCCACCTTCAAGCCGCGCCAGTCCTTGAGTACCGACACCCGGCCGATGGTGCCGTCGGGCAACAGGCGCGCGGTACCGATCGGGTAGTCGCCTTCCATGGCCAGGAAGTGCACGGCACTCGGGTCTTCGGCGTCGAACTCCAGCTCCGGCGGCACATGCTGCTCGGCGACGAACACGGCGCTGCGGATGCGGTGGATATCGGCGTTGTCCTTGTGCCAGTCGGCCAGTCGAACGCTGATCTTATTCATCGGCGAACCCCAGGCTGCCTTGCATGACCAGTTGCTGCACCAGCATCAGGCCGTCTTCGTCCTGCAGCCACTGGGCCAGGTTTTCGCTGTGCAGGGCGTCGGCGGAGCAGATCAGTTTCAGCAGCTCGCGCAGCTTGCCCGGCAGCGGGCAGCTGCGGCCGCTGGCGAACAGCAGCAGGTCGTCGCCGAACTCCGACCAGGCCATACGTGCGCTCGGGTTGCGGATCAGGATGGCGCCCTGGCCGAGGTAGTCGAGCAGCTCCTGTTCGGACAGTTCCTCGCCCACCACCTGCTCCGGGTAACGCGGCTCGGTCATGAACTGGCCGAACCAGGTCAGCAGCAGGTCCTTGTCGGCCATGTGCTTGTCGATCAGGGCCTTGAGGCGGTCCAGGGCATCGTGCTGGATCTGGTGCGGGTCGCTGACCGGCTGGGCGTCGGCATCGCTGTAGCGCTCTTCGTCCGGCAGGAACTGGCCGAGGAAGTCGGTGAAGTGGGTCAGCACTTCGGCCGCGCTCGGGGCGCGGAAGCCCACCGAGTAGGTCATGCACTCGCCCTCGGCAACGCCGTAGTGGGCCAGGCGCGGCGGCAGGTAGAGCATGTCGCCGGGCTCCAGGGTCCACTCGTCGCTCTGCTCGAAATCGGCGAGGATGCGCAGGTCGGCATGGTCGATCAGCGCGCTGTCGCTGTTGCACATCTGGCCGACTTTCCAGTTGCGCTTGCCTTCGGCCTGCAGCAGGAACACATCGTAGTTGTCGAAGTGCGGGCCGACGCTGCCACCGGGCGCCGCGTAGCTGATCATCACGTCGTCGATACGCCAGCTGGGCAGGAAGCGGAACTCTTCGAGGAGCTCGGCCACTTCCGGCACGAACTGGTCCACCGCCTGCACCAGCAGGGTCCAGTCACGCTCGGGCAGGTCGGCGAAGGCGTCCTCGGCGAACGGGCCGCGGCGCAGTTCCCACGGGCGCTCGCCATGTTCAAGCACCAGGCGCGACTCGACTTCTTCTTCCAGGGCCAGGCCGGCCAGCTCGTCGCCATCGATGGGGCTGACGAAGTCGGGGAAGGCCTGACGCACCAGCAGCGGCTTCTTCTGCCAGTAGTCGCGCAGGAATTCACGGGCCGTCAGGCCGCCCAGCAGTTGCAGTGGAGTATCAGAATTCATGTTCAACCTATTGAAAAAACGTAATTTTCAGACGGGAATAAAAACGCCCGGCCAGGCCGGGCGTTAAGCGCGGGGCGCAGGTCAGATGCGTTTGGCCTGGGCCACGGCGTTGCCAATGTAGGTGGCAGGGGTCAGTTGCTTGAGCTCGGCCTTGGCTTCGGCCGGCATGTCCAGGCCGTCGATGAAGGTCAGCAGCGCTTCAGGGGTGATGCCCTTGCCACGGGTCAGCTCCTTGAGCTTCTCGTAGGGGTTCTCGATGTTGAAGCGGCGCATCACGGTCTGGATCGGCTCGGCCAGGACTTCCCAGCAGGCGTCCAGGTCGGCGGCGATACGGGCGGCGTTGACTTCCAGCTTGCCGATGCCTTTCAGGCTGGCTTCGTAGGCGATGACGCTGTGGGCGAAGCCCACGCCCAGGTTGCGCAGCACGGTGGAGTCGGTCAGGTCACGCTGCCAGCGCGAAATCGGCAGCTTGCTGGCCAGGTGCTGGAACAGCGCGTTGGCGATCCCCAGGTTGCCTTCGGAGTTCTCGAAGTCGATCGGGTTGACCTTGTGCGGCATGGTCGAGGAGCCGATTTCGCCGGCGACGGTCTTCTGCTTGAAGTAGCCCAGCGAGATGTAGCCCCAGACGTCGCGGTCGAAGTCGATGAGGATGGTGTTGAAGCGGGCGATGGCGTCGAACAGCTCGGCGATGTAGTCGTGCGGCTCGATCTGGGTGGTGTAGGGGTTGAACACCAGGCCCAGCTCGTCCTCGATGAAGGCGCGGGCGTTCTGCTCCCAGTCGATCTGCGAGTACGCGGACAGGTGGGCGTTGTAGTTGCCCACGGCGCCGTTGATCTTGCCCAGCAGCGGCACGGCGGCCACCTGAGCGATCTGACGCTCCAGGCGGTAGACGACGTTGGCCAGTTCTTTGCCCAGGGTGGTCGGCGAGGCCGGCTGGCCGTGGGTGCGCGACAGCATGGGTACTTCGGCGTGGGCGTGGGCCAGGGCGCGGATTGATTCGGCGATCTGGCGCATCAGCGGCAGCAGCACGTCGTCGCGGCCAGCACGCAGCATCAGGGCGTGGGACAGGTTGTTGATGTCCTCGCTGGTGCAGGCGAAGTGGATGAACTCGCTGACCTTGGCCAGTTCAGGCAGTTGAGCGGCTTGCTCCTTGAGCAGGTACTCGATGGCCTTGACGTCGTGGTTGGTGGTGCGCTCGATCTCTTTGACGCGTTCGGCGTGCTCGAGCTTGAAATCGGTGGCCAGGCTGTCCAGCACGGCGTTGGCTTCGGCGGAGAACGCCGGCACTTCGCCGATCTGCGGGTGGGCGGCCAGGCGCTGCAGCCAGCGCACTTCGACCAGGGCGCGGAAACGGATCAGGCCGAATTCGCTGAAGATGGGGCGCAGGGCCTGGGTTTTGCCGGCATAACGGCCGTCTACAGGGGAAACCGCAGTGAGCGAAGAGAGCTGCATGGGGTGTTCTCGGACAGTCAGGCTTTTGGAAGGGCGCATATCATACATGAAAAACGCGCCCGAGTCGGGTGGCTGACCAAAGGTCGGGCCATTTCGAGTCTTGCTTGAGCCCCTGTAGGAGCGGGTTTACCCGCGATGCAATGCTGGATTCACTGACGCATTCGCGGGCAAACCCGCTCCTACAGGGGCACGGTGTTCGTTCAGTCGTTGGTACGCATCATCCCGTAAAGCTCGTTGAGCAACTTGCGCCGGCTGAACACCAGTTGCCAGCGATGCCCACCCAGCTGGCGCCACAGGCGCGCGGCACGGATGCCGGCCAGCAGCAGGGCGCGGATCTTCGAGGCATTGCTCGCCTGCTGCAGGAAGCGCATGTCGCCATGCACCTGGATGCGCTGGCGCAGGGTGCTCAGGGTGTCCTGGTACAAGGCTCCGCTGGAAGCGATGACGTTTTCGTGAACCAGGCCGAAATGATCGGCCTGCGATTGAATCTGCGGCAGGCGATTGCCGATGATGTCGAGCATGTCGCCGCGTTTGTTCAGCTGGCGCTCAAGGCCGAGCATCGACAGGGCGTAGCGCAGCGGCTCGCGCTGCAGGCTGCTGGGGTCGCGCTCCAGGGCGCCGACCAGCGCACGATAGCCGTCACGCAGGTTGAGGTCGTCGCCGCCGAACACCTCCAGCGTATCCTTCGGGTCGCGCACCAGCAGGCTGCCGAGCATACAGCCGATGTTGGCCTCGCTGGCCTGGCCCGTGCGGGCGATGCGGTCGACCAGCACGGCGGCCTGGAACACGCCGCCCAGGGCGATCAGCTGCTCCTGGAGGTTGTTCATTGACGCGGGCTCCACGGCTCGGCGGTCTCGATCACGCCGCCGCCCAGGCACACCTCGCCGTCGTAGAACACCACCGACTGGCCGGGGGTAACGGCGCGCTGAGGTTCGTCGAACACCGCGCGGTAGCCGTTCTCGGTGCGCTCCAGGGTGCACTGTTGGTCGCCCTGGCGATAACGCACCTTGGCCGTGAGCCGGCGCGGGCTGCTCAAGTCGATCGGGTTGACCCAGAAGATGTCCGAGGCGAGCAGGGCGCGGGAGAACAGCCATGGGTGTTCGTTGCCCTGGCCAACTACCAGCACGTTACGGGTGAGATCCTTGTGCAGTACGTACCACGGCTCATCGCCGGCGTCCTTCAGGCCACCGATGCCCAGGCCCTGGCGCTGGCCGATGGTGTGGTACATCAGGCCGTGGTGGCGGCCGATCACTTCGTCTTCGGTGGTCTGGATCTCACCCGGCTGGGCCGGCAGGTACTGTTTGAGGAAATCGCTGAAGCGGCGCTCGCCGATGAAGCAGATGCCGGTGGAGTCCTTCTTCTTTGCCGTGGCCAGGCCGTGTTTCTCGGCGATGGCGCGCACTTCAGGCTTCTCCAGCTCACCGACCGGGAACAGGGTGCGGGCGATCTCCTTGCCGCCGACGGCATGCAGGAAGTAGCTCTGGTCCTTGTTCGGGTCCAGGCCCTTGAGCAGCTCGGTCAGCTCGCCGGTGTCGCGGCGGCGCACATAGTGGCCGGTGGCGATCAGGTCGGCGCCCAGGGACAGGGCGTAGTCGAGGAACGCCTTGAACTTGATCTCGCGGTTGCACAGGATGTCCGGGTTGGGTGTGCGGCCGGCCTTGTACTCTTCGAGGAAGTGCTCGAACACGTTGTCCCAGTATTCGGCGGCGAAGTTGGCGGTGTGCAGCTTTATGCCGATGCGGTCGCACACCGCCTGGGCGTCGGCGAGGTCTTCGCGGGCGGTGCAGTATTCGGTGCCGTCGTCCTCTTCCCAATTCTTCATGAACAGACCTTCCACCTGGTAGCCCTGCTCCATGAGCAGAAGGGCGGAGACGGAAGAGTCCACGCCGCCGGACATGCCGACGATGACGCGGGTCTTGGCGGGGTCTTTGAGTGCTGGGCTGGTCATGGCTACCGAATGTGTATCAGAGGGAAAAACGCCGATTCTATCAAACCCGCAGGCTGGCGTCAGTCGCGCAGCAGGTCGAGGCTGTGCAATGGGCCTTTGAGGTAGTCGTCCAGGCAACGGGGCACCAGTTCGCTGCGCCAGCGTGATGGCTCGGCCAGCAGCTCTTCGCGGCTCAGCCATACGGCGCGGATGATGTCGCGGTCCAGGGCCAGGTCGGTGTGGTGGCGCACGGGGCGGGCAGCGAAACAGATGCGCTGGTAGGTGATGCCATTGCTTGGGGCGGTATAGAGGTAGATGCCGACCACGCCAGTGAGTTCGACTTCCCAGGCGGTTTCTTCCAGCGTCTCGCGCAGGGCGGCCTGGGTGATGGTTTCGTTGGCTTCGAGGTGGCCGGCGGGTTGGTTGAAGACGTGCTGGCCGGCCTTGAATTCCTCGACGAAGAGGAACTTGCCCTCGTGTTCGACGATGGTGGCGACGGTGATGTGGGGTTGCCAGGTCATGTGTGTTGTCCTTCTCGATCTTGGGACCGCTGTGCGGTCCTTTCGCGGCGCAAGGCCGCTCCTACAATGGGTCGCGGTCTCCTGTAGGAGCGGCCTTGTGCCGCGAAAGGGCTGCAAGGCAGCCCCAATCCCAAAAAGCACAAACCCCGGTGCGTGGCCGGGGTTTGTGCTGTTACGTCAAGCGAACCTTACAGTGCGGCAATGGCGCTGTTCAGGGTCTGGCTCGGGCGCATCACTTTAGCGGTCAGCTCGGCATCCGGGGCGTAGTAGCCACCGATGTCGGCCGGCTTGCCCTGGACGGCGTTGAGCTCGGCGACGATGGTCGCTTCGTTCTCGCTGAGGGTCTTGGCCAGCGGGGCGAAGCGCGCCTGCAGGGCGGCGTCGTCGCTCTGGGCGGCCAGGGCTTCAGCCCAATACAGGGTCAGGTAGAAGTGGCTGCCGCGGTTGTCGATACCACCGACCTTGCGCGAAGGCGACTTGTTGGTGTCGAGGAACTTGCCGGTGGCCTGGTCCAGGGTGTTGGCCAGTACTTTGGCGCGCGGGTTGTCGTAGGTGTTGCCCAGGTGCTCGAGCGAAGCGGCGAGCGCGAGGAATTCACCCAGCGAGTCCCAGCGCAGGAAGTTCTCTTCAACCAACTGCTGCACGTGCTTCGGTGCCGAACCGCCGGCGCCGGTTTCGAACAGGCCACCGCCGTTCATCAGCGGGACGATCGACAGCATCTTGGCGCTGGTGCCCAGCTCCATGATCGGGAACAGGTCGGTCAGGTAGTCGCGCAGCACGTTGCCGGTCACCGAGATGGTGTCCTTGCCTTCGCGGATGCGGGCCAGGGAGAACTTGATGGCGTCGACCGGGGCCAGGATGCGGATGTCCAGGCCGGACGTGTCGTGGTCTTTCAGGTACGCCTGCACCTTCTCGATCATCACGCCGTCGTGGGCGCGCGCCGGGTCCAGCCAGAACACCGCCGGGGTGTTGCTCAGGCGGGCACGGTTGACGGCCAGCTTGACCCAGTCCTGGATCGGCGCGTCCTTGGTCTGGCACATGCGGAAGATGTCACCTGCCTCGACGTTCTGTTCCAGGACGACCTTGCCCTTGCCGTCGACCACGCGCACGACACCGTCGGCCTTGATCTGGAAGGTCTTGTCGTGGGAGCCGTACTCTTCGGCTTTCTGGGCCATCAGGCCGACGTTGGGGACGCTGCCCATGGTGGTCGGGTCGAAGGCGCCGTGTTGCTTGCAGTCTTCGATGGTGGCCTGGTAGATGCCGGCGTAGCAGCGGTCCGGGATCACGGCCTTGGCATCCTGCAGCTCGCCGGCGGTGTTCCACATCTTGCCCGAGTCGCGGATCATCGCAGGCATCGAGGCGTCGACGATGACGTCGCTCGGTACGTGCAGGTTGGTGATGCCCTTGTCCGAGTTGACCATGGCCAGCGCCGGGCGAACGGCGTACAGGGCCTGGATGTCGGCTTCGATCTCGGCTTGCTTTTCAGCAGGCAGGTCCTTGATGCGGGCGTACAGGTCGCCGATGCCGTTGTTCGAGTTGAAGCCAACCTCGGTCAGCGCCGCGGCGTGCTTGGCCAGCACGTCGTTGTAGAACTCCTCGACGATCACGCCGAACATGATCGGGTCGGAGACTTTCATCATGGTGGCTTTCAGGTGCACCGACAGCAGCACGCCGGAGGCCTTGGCATCGGCGATCTGCTCGGCGATGAAGGCCTTCAGGGCCTTGCGGCTCATGGTGGCGCAGTCGATGACTTCGGCGGCCTTGACCGCGGTTTTCTCTTTCAGGACGGTGGTGGTGCCGTCCTTGCCGACCAGTTCAATGCGCAGGCTGTCGTCAGCCTCGATCAGCGCGGCCTTTTCGCTGCCGTAGAAGTCGCCGTGGGTCATGTGGGCGACGTGCGACTTGGAGTCGGCGGCCCAGGCGCCCATCTTGTGCGGGTGCTTGCGTGCGTAGTTCTTGACCGACAGCGGGGCGCGGCGGTCGGAGTTGCCTTCGCGCAGGACCGGGTTCACGGCGCTGCCCTTGATGCGGTCGTAACGGGCGCGGGACTCTTTCTCTTCAGCAGAGGCCGGCTCGTCGGCGTAGTCGGGGATGTTGAAACCCTTGGCTTGCAGTTCCTTGATCGCCGCCTTCAGCTGTGGAACCGAAGCAGAGATGTTCGGCAGCTTGATGATGTTGGCTTCAGGGGTGGTGGCCAGCTGGCCCAGTTCCGCCAGGTGATCGCCTACCTGCTTCGCGCTGCCCAGTTGCTCCGGGAAGGCCGCGAGGATTCGGCCGGCCAGGGAGATGTCGCGGGTTTCGACGGCGATATCGGCCGAAGCGGTGAACGCTTCGACGATCGGCAGCAGCGAGTAGGTGGCGAGGGCGGGGGCTTCGTCGGTGAAGGTATAGATGATCTTGGAACGGGTGGGCATGCGGGTTAACTCTCTATGTGCTGAGCGTACTCGAGTCTCGAGGTGCGCAGGGTAGGCGCTTCGCCCTGGCGACGCCATGAGCGGAAAGTCGAGAGGCTGCGAGCGGTGATGGTGGATGCATCAGTCGAGCGTCAAGTGCTGGGCTGCGGTAACAACCCAGGCTTATGGCCATTTCCTGGCCGAGGGCGAGCCGCATTTTCCTGGGATTCGCCCCGATGACCCTTCGGTCGCGCCGGAGTATATCAAACCCTTTGGGCTAATCAGCAAGGTGAAGTCGTATCAGCGCATTTATAAGACCAAAGACGTAGGAGCAATGTGACGTGTTGCCGCAGGGGGCAAGCCCGACACGGTGCCTGTTGGCGCCGGCTTTGCCGGCGAATGCGGCGCTGCGGTCAATCCAAAACAGTTGCTGCCAACGGGTGCCACCTTGCAGGTCGACGGATGTGGTTTAGGCTCAGTGGATCGCACGATTTCCAATCACACCAGGAAAAGCGGAGTAGTGCAGCATGGGATACCAGAAAATCAAGGTGCCGTCTGACGGTGCCAAGATCACCGTCAATGCAGACCATTCGCTCAATGTTCCCGACAACCCCATCATTCCCTACATCGAAGGCGACGGCATCGGCGTGGATGTCTCGCCGGTGATGATCAAGGTGGTCGACGCCGCTGTGCAGAAGGCCTACGGCGGCAAGCGCAAGATCGCCTGGATGGAGGTCTACGCCGGCGAGAAAGCGACGCAAGTCTATGATCAGGACACCTGGCTGCCCCAGGAGACCCTTGATGCGGTGAAGGACTATGTGGTCTCGATCAAGGGGCCGCTGACCACGCCGGTCGGCGGCGGCATCCGTTCGCTCAACGTGGCCCTGCGCCAGCAGCTCGACCTTTATGTGTGCCTGCGTCCGGTGGTCTGGTTCCAGGGCGTGCCAAGCCCGGTCAAGAAGCCTGGCGACGTGGACATGGTGATTTTCCGCGAGAACTCCGAGGACATCTATGCCGGCATCGAGTGGAAGGCCGGCTCGCCCGAGGCGAACAAGGTGATCAAGTTCCTCAAGGAGGAAATGGGCGTCACCAAGATCCGTTTCGACCAGGATTGTGGCATCGGCGTCAAGCCGGTTTCGAAGGAGGGCACCAAGCGCCTGGTGCGCAAGGCGCTGCAATATGTGGTGGATAACGACCGCAAATCGCTGACCCTGGTGCACAAGGGCAACATCATGAAGTTCACCGAGGGTGCCTTCAAGGACTGGGGCTACGAGGTGGCGCGCGACGAGTTCGGCGCGGAGCTGCTCGACGGCGGCCCATGGATGAAGTTCAAGAACCCCAGGACGGGCCGTGAGGTGATCGTCAAGGACGCCATTGCCGACGCCATGCTTCAGCAGATCCTGCTGCGTCCGGCCGAATACGACGTGATCGCCACCCTCAACCTCAACGGCGACTACCTGTCCGACGCCCTGGCGGCGGAAGTGGGTGGTATCGGTATCGCGCCGGGCGCCAACCTGTCGGACACCGTGGCCATGTTCGAGGCCACCCACGGCACCGCGCCCAAGTATGCCGGGAAGGATCAGGTCAACCCGGGTTCGGTGATCCTGTCGGCCGAAATGATGCTGCGGCACATGGGCTGGACCGAAGCGGCGGACCTGATCATCAAGGGTACCAATGGCGCGATCGCGGCCAAGACCGTCACGTACGACTTCGAACGCCTGATGGACGGTGCGACGCTGGTGGGTAGTTCAGGCTTTGGCGATGCGTTGATCAAACATATGTAATCAGGGATCAAAAAGCCGGCGACCATTATTTAAAGGGTCGCCGGCTTTTTCGTGTCTCAGGACAATCAGCGGATCAGGCTTCAGCGGTATCCACTGAAAGCGAGCTTCCTGTCGTTGTGGCGCTGGAATTGCGGATGTTCGAAGCGTGGAGCCCTTTGGGGCCTTGGGTGATGTCGAAATCCACGGTTTGGCCAGCCTTCAGCGTCTTGTAACCGTCCATTTGGATCGCTGAATAGTGGGCGAACAGATCGATTTCCTTGCCTTTCTCATCAACCACCGTCTTGTTGGAACGGTCAACCTCATTGATGAATCCGTAGCCCTTGGCGTTGTTGAACCACTTGACTTTACCGCTTGCCATCCCTATGTCCCTCTGCAAAGGACTCCATCACTGGAGTATCATCCACTTCATCCGCATACGAACCATGCGAGAAAATCTGGTTGACTGCGCGGATCTTTATAGACCACGGTGGGTTCTTATTGGTTGTAACACCGTTTTGCCGTTAGTCAAGGTCAGCCGGCGCCCGCGCCGACAGCTGCCTGAAGCGGTCAACCCACAACCTTAACCTGTCGCTCATGATGAAATTCTTTCCATGCATGTACCCAGTGAGATTCGACTAACATTCAATCAGGATCGCCCGCAGTCGAACGAGGACGGGCATGAGGACGATGGCGCCGGCCTTGCGGTCCAGGAGGCCAAGCCGATCCTGCAGGCGCCACCGATGTACAAGGTGGTTTTGTTCAACGATGACTACACGCCAATGGATTTCGTCGTCGAAGTGCTCGAGACGTTCTTCAGTCTGAACCGCGAGCTGGCAACGAAGATCATGCTGACCGTCCATACCGAAGGGCGGGCAGTATGCGGATTGTTTACCCGTGACATCGCCGAGACAAAGGCCATGCAGGTCAACCAATACGCCAGGGAAAGCCAGCATCCGCTACTCTGTGAAATCGAGAAGGACGGTTAATCGCCGACCACTTGGGTATGAGGTGAAGCTATGTTAAACCGCGAGCTCGAAGTCACCCTCAATCTGGCCTTCAAGGAGGCGCGTTCGAAACGTCATGAATTCATGACCGTCGAACATCTGCTGCTGGCACTCCTTGACAATGAGGCTGCCGCGACCGTTCTGCGCGCCTGTGGCGCCAATCTCGACAAACTCAAGCATGACCTGCAGGAGTTCATCGATTCGACCACCCCGCTGATCCCTGTGCATGACGAGGATCGCGAAACGCAACCCACGCTGGGCTTCCAGCGCGTGCTGCAGCGTGCCGTGTTCCACGTGCAGAGCTCCGGCAAGCGCGAGGTGACCGGCGCCAACGTGCTGGTGGCGATCTTCAGCGAACAGGAAAGCCAGGCCGTGTTCCTGCTCAAGCAGCAGAGCGTGGCCCGCATCGATGTGGTCAACTACATCGCCCACGGTATTTCGAAAGTGCCGGGCCATGGCCCACATACTGAAAACGAACAAGACATGCAGGACGAGGAGGGTGGCGAGACCTCTTCTTCCGGCAACCCGCTGGACGCCTATGCCAGCAACCTGAACGAACTGGCCCGTGCCGGGCGCATCGACCCGCTGGTGGGGCGTGAGCAGGAGGTCGAGCGCGTCGCGCAGATCCTCGCCCGTCGGCGCAAGAACAACCCGTTGCTGGTCGGTGAGGCCGGCGTGGGCAAGACCGCTATTGCCGAAGGCCTGGCCAAGCGCATTGTCGATGGCCAGGTGCCAGACTTGCTGGCCCAGAGCGTCGTCTACTCCCTTGACCTTGGCGCGCTGCTGGCGGGCACCAAGTACCGTGGCGACTTCGAGAAGCGCTTCAAGGCGCTGCTCGGTGAGCTGCGCAAGCGTCCGCAGGCGATCCTGTTCATTGACGAGATCCACACTATCATTGGTGCCGGCGCGGCATCCGGTGGCGTGATGGACGCCTCCAACCTGCTCAAGCCGCTGCTGTCGTCCGGTGATATCCGTTGCATCGGTTCGACCACGTTCCAGGAGTTTCGTGGCATCTTCGAGAAGGATCGTGCCCTGGCGCGTCGCTTCCAGAAGGTCGATGTCAGCGAGCCATCGGTGGAGGACACCGTGGGAATCCTGCGTGGCCTGAAGGGCCGCTTCGAGAGCCACCACAACATCGAGTACAGCGACGAAGCCCTGCGCGCCGCCGCCGAACTGGCCTCGCGTTATATCAATGACCGGCATATGCCGGACAAGGCCATCGATGTGATCGACGAGGCGGGTGCCTACCAGCGCCTGCAGCCGGAAGCCAACCGCGTCAAGCGCATCGATGTGCCGCAGGTCGAAGATATCGTCGCCAAGATCGCGCGGATTCCGCCGAAACATGTCACCAGCTCCGATAAAGAGCTCCTGCGCAACCTTGAGCGTGACCTTAAGCTCACGGTATTCGGCCAGGATGCGGCGATCGACTCGTTGGCCACCGCCATCAAGCTTTCCCGTGCCGGGCTCAAGGCGCCGGACAAGCCTGTTGGCTCGTTCCTGTTCGCCGGCCCGACCGGCGTGGGCAAGACCGAGGCGGCTCGCCAGCTGGCCAAGGCATTGGGTGTGGAGCTGGTGCGCTTCGACATGTCCGAGTACATGGAGCGGCATACCGTGTCGCGCCTGATCGGCGCGCCGCCCGGCTATGTCGGGTTCGACCAGGGTGGCCTGCTGACTGAAGCCATCACCAAGCAGCCGCACTGTGTGCTGCTGCTGGACGAGATCGAGAAGGCGCACCCCGAAGTCTTCAACCTGCTGCTGCAGGTGATGGACCACGGTACCCTGACCGACAACAACGGGCGCAAGGCGGACTTCCGCAACGTGATCCTGATCATGACCACCAACGCCGGTGCTGAAACCGCCGCGCGGGCTTCGATCGGCTTCACCCACCAGGACCATTCCTCCGATGCCATGGAGGTCATTCGCAAGAGCTTCACGCCGGAGTTCCGCAACCGTCTGGACACCATCATCCAGTTTGGCCGTCTCTCCCACGAGACGATCAAGAGCATCGTCGACAAGTTCCTCATCGAACTGCAGGCGCAGCTGGAAGACAAGCGCGTGCTGCTGGAGGTCACCGATGCCGCGCGCGGCTGGTTGGCGGCCTCGGGGTACGACGTGCAGATGGGCGCGCGGCCGATGGCGCGGCTGATCCAGGACAAGATCAAGCGGCCATTGGCCGAGGAGATCCTGTTTGGCGAGCTGGCCGAGCATGGTGGCGTGGTGCACATCGACTTGCGTGATGGTGAGCTGGTGTTCGACTACGAGACCACGGCAGAAGTCGCGTAAGCTGGGGCCGCTTTGCGGCCCATCGCGGCTGAAGCCGCTCCTACAGGGTGTGCGGTGCCTGTAGGAGCGGCTTCAGCCGCGATGCGTTTTCAACAGGTACAAAAAAGCCCGGCACATGGCCGGGCCTTTTCATGGCTTGAGCTTAGCGCGCACGGTAGGTGATGCGGCCCTTGCTCAGGTCGTATGGCGTCAGTTCGACGCGGACCTTGTCGCCAGTGAGAATACGGATGTAGTTCTTGCGCATCTTGCCGGAGATATGCGCGGTAACGACGTGCCCGTTTTCCAACTCCACGCGGAACATGGTGTTGGGCAGGGTGTCGACGACAGTGCCTTCCATTTCGAAGCTGTCTTCTTTCGACATGCAGTAAAGCCCTCGGTATCCAGTGTTGGCCCGACGCACGACTGCACCGGGCAAAAAAAGTGGCGTGGAGTATGCCCGAAAACTGCGTGTCAAGCCAATGCTTTCAGTTGAGGGTGACCCAGCGCTGATTGATCAGTAGTTCGATGGGGCGATATTGGGTCTTGTAGTTCATTTTCTTGCAGTTCTTGATCCAGTATCCCAGGTACACGGCGTCGAGGTCCTGGCGCAGGGCTTCGGTGATCTGCCAGAGGATGGCATAGCGGCCCAGGCTGCGCCGTTCTTCATCGGGCTCGTAGAAGGTGTACACCGCCGACAGGCCATTGGGCAGCAGGTCGCAGACCGCCACCGCCATCAAGCGCCCCTCGAGGCGGAACTCGTAGAACCAGCAGAACGGCAGGTCACGGACCAGGAAGGTCGAGAACTGGTCACGGCTGGGCGGGTACATGTCGCCATCGGCATGGCGCTGCTCGATGTAGCGGCGGTACAGCTCGAAATACTCTTCCTTGAATACCGGGCGCACGGCGCTGACGGTCAGGTCGGCATTGCGCTTGAGAATGCGCCGCTGCTGGCGGTTGGGGATGAAGCGCGCGGCAGGGATGCGCGCCGGCACGCAGGCATTGCAGTTCTGGCAATGCGGGCGATAGAGGTGGTCACCGCTGCGGCGAAAGCCCATTTCCGACAGGTCGGCGTACACATGCACGTCCATCGGCTGGCTCGGGTCGAGAAACAGCGTGGTGGCCTGCTCATCCGGCAGGTAGCTGCAGGAGTGGGGTTGAGTGGCATAGAACTTCAACCGCGCCAACTCTGTCATGATCAACCCCTTCGATGAGTCGTTGTTTCTAAGTGTAAGCCAGCTCTGGAAACTCGCCTAGCGAACCCAGCTGGCACCGTTGGGCTGGTCGAGGTGGCGCGCCAGGTGGTCGGCGAATTCGGCGCGGCTGATGGCCCGGGCGCCCAGGCTATGCAGGTGGTGGGTGGGCATCTGGCAGTCGATCAGGACAAAGCCGGCCTGTTTCAGGTGCTCGACCAGTGCCACGAAGCCCACTTTCGAGGCGTTGTCGGCGCGGCTGAACATCGATTCGCCAAAAAACAGGCGGCCCATGGCCAGGCCGTACAGCCCGCCGACCAGTTCACCTTCTCGACGCACTTCAACCGAATGGGCGAAGCCGCGGCGGTGCAGTTCGCAGTAGGCCGCGCGCATGCTGTCGGTGATCCAGGTGCCGTCCGCGTAGTCACGCGGGGCGGCGCAGGCCTCGATCACGGCCGGGAAGTCGCTGTCGAAACTGACCTGGTAGTGGCCCTGGCGGATGAACTTGGCCAGCGAGTGCGAGACGTGCAGCTCTTCGGGGAACAGTACAGTGCGCGGGTCGGGCGACCACCAGAGGATCGGTTGGCCATCCTGGTACCAGGGGAAGCAGCCGTGACGGTAGGCGGCGACCAGGCGTTCAGGCGTGAGATCGCCTCCGGCGGCAAGCAGGCCGTTGGGGTCGTGCAGGGCCTTTTCCAGGGGCGGGAAGGTCAGCGAGTCGCGGGTGAGCCAGGTGAGCATGGTGTTCTTGAGCGGCGGGGGAGGGGAGGGCGACCAGCATGGCGCGGCTCGCGAGTGCGGTCAACGGCCGCCATCTAGGGGCAGGCCAGCTCCCACGCCAGGTGACCTGGAGGTCGTTTCGCCCTGGGTTGGGCACCATCTGGCACATTTGCTGTCACACCTGTGCAAAAACACAGCATAAGCCTTTGTCACAAAAGAAAATGCATGCTCAAATTGCAACCATTGTGAAAGTAGCCCCCGTTTACGCTCCAGCAGCGTGCCGCCATGGCGGCTGGCGGGCAGTAATGTTAAAAGTAGTGGTTCAAAGGCCTGCGTACGGCCTTTCACTGTTTGGACGCGCAGCACGCGCAGGAATAGACGCGTTTTGAAGAAATCCACCGCAACTCCAGCCCCCTTGCCAGTGCCTCTTTGGCGGCAGCAGCTGCACTACCGTCTGAAGGAAGGTGCGCTGATCGCCGTTGGTGCCCTGTGCCTGTACCTGTGGATGGCACTGGTCACCTACGACACCGCCGACCCAGGCTTCAGCCACACCAGCAACGCCGACCAGGTGCAGAACGCCGCCGGCCGTGCCGGGGCCTATTTCGCCGACATCCTGTTCATGGTGCTTGGCTACTTCGCCTACATCTTCCCGCTGCTGCTGGCGATCAAGACCTGGCAGATATTCCGCGAGCGTCATCAGCCCTGGCAGTGGAGCGGCTGGTTGTTTTCCTGGCGGCTGATCGGCCTGGTATTCCTGGTGCTGTCAGGCGCGGCGCTGGCGCATATTCATTTCCACCCTTCGGCCAGCCTGCCGTTCTCTGCGGGTGGGGCCCTGGGTGAGAGCCTGGGGGACCTGGCGCGCAACCTGCTCAATGTGCAGGGCAGCACGCTGATGTTCATTGCCCTGTTCCTGTTTGGCCTGACCGTGTTCACCGACCTGTCCTGGTTCAAGGTGATGGACGTCACCGGCAAGATCACCCTCGACCTGTTCGAGCTGATGCAGGGTGCCGCCAACCGCTGGTGGGAGGCGCGCAACGAGCGCAAGCGCCTGGTGGCGCAGTTGCGTGAGGTGGATGAGCAGGTCGAGGAGGTGGTTGCCCCGGTGGTGGCGGACAAGCGCGAGCAGGTCAAGGCTCGTGAGCGCATCATCGAGCGCGACGAAGCGTTGACCAAGCACGTTGCCCAGCGCGAACAGCAACCGGCCCCGGTGATCAACATTCCGCCTGCGCCGGTCAAGGCGCCGGAGCCAAGCAAACGGGTGATGAAGGAGAAGCAGGCGCCGTTGTTCATCGACAGCGCCGTGGAAGGCACCTTGCCGTCGATCTCCATCCTCGACCCTGCCGAAGAGAAGAAGATCGAGTACTCGCCCGAGTCGCTGGCCGGTGTCGGCCACCTGCTGGAAATCAAGCTGAAGGAGTTCGGTGTCGAGGTCTCGGTCGATTCGATCCACCCAGGCCCGGTGATTACCCGTTACGAGATCCAGCCCGCCGCGGGCGTGAAGGTCAGCCGTATCGCCAACCTGGCCAAGGACCTGGCGCGCTCCCTGGCGGTGACCAGTGTGCGCGTGGTCGAGGTGATCCCCGGCAAGACCACCGTGGGTATCGAGATCCCCAACGAGAACCGCCAGATGGTGCGCTTCTCCGAGGTGCTGTCGTCGACGCAGTTCGATGAGAACAAGTCGCCGGTCACCCTGGCCCTGGGCCATGACATTGGCGGCAAGCCGGTGATCACCGACCTGGCGAAGATGCCGCACCTGCTGGTGGCCGGTACCACCGGCTCCGGTAAGTCGGTAGGTGTGAACGCGATGATCCTGTCGATCCTGTTCAAGTCGGGCCCGGAAGACGCCCGCCTTATCATGATCGACCCGAAGATGCTCGAACTGTCGATCTACGAAGGCATTCCGCACCTGCTGTGCCCGGTGGTCACCGACATGAAGGACGCCGCCAACGCGCTGCGCTGGAGCGTTGCTGAAATGGAACGCCGCTACAAGCTGATGGCGGCCATGGGTGTGCGCAACCTGGCGGGCTTCAACCGCAAGATCAAGGATGCAGAAGAAGCTGGCGAGGTCGTTCACGACCCGTTGTACCGCCGCGAAAGCATGGACGACGAGCCGCCTACGCTGAAAACGCTGCCCACCATCGTGGTGGTGGTCGACGAATTCGCCGACATGATGATGATCGTCGGCAAGAAGGTCGAAGAGCTGATCGCCCGTATCGCCCAGAAGGCCCGTGCCGCCGGTATCCACCTGATCCTGGCCACCCAGCGCCCTTCGGTGGATGTGATTACCGGCCTGATCAAGGCCAACATCCCGACCCGCATGGCGTTCCAGGTATCGAGCAAGATCGACTCGCGGACCATCATCGACCAGGGTGGCGCGGAGCAATTGTTGGGCCACGGTGACATGCTCTACATGCCGCCGGGCACCAGCCTGCCAATCCGCGTGCACGGCGCCTTCGTCTCCGACGATGAGGTGCACCGCGTGGTCGAAGCGTGGAAACTGCGCGGTGCTCCAGACTACAACGACGACATCCTCAACGGCGTCGAAGAGGCCGGCAGCGGCTTCGATGGCGGTGGTGGTGGCGGTGACGGCGAAGATTCCGAGAGCGACGCCTTGTATGATGAAGCCGTCCAGTTCGTGCTAGAAAGCCGTCGCGCCTCGATTTCTGCCGTGCAGCGCAAGCTGAAGATCGGCTACAACCGTGCCGCCCGGATGATCGAGGCGATGGAGATGGCCGGCGTGGTCACCCCCATGAACAGCAACGGCTCGCGGGAAGTGATTGCCCCGGGCGGCCCGCGCGACTGATGAACACCCTGCCGGGCACCAACGAAGGTGCCCGGCCTTTCCAATGCTCAATGAGGATTCCCATGCGCGCGATTCGCATGCTGTTGGTTTCTGCCCTGGCCATGGGCGCCGTGTCGGCACATGCCGACGATAAAGACGTGGCTCGCCTCACCCAACTGCTGGAAAAGTCCCAGACCATCACCGCGCGCTTCTCCCAGCTGACCCTGGACGCCAGCGGCACCAGCCTGCAGGAAGCCAACGGCGAGATGGCGGTCAAGCGCCCGGGCCTGTTCTACTGGCACACCGACGCACCCCAGGAGCAGGTGGTGGTGTCCGATGGCCAGAAAGTCACCCTGTGGGACCCGGACCTGGAACAGGCCACCATCAAGAAGCTCGATGTGCGCCTGAGCCAGACGCCGGCGCTGCTGCTGTCGGGTGATGTGTCGAAGATCAGCCAGAGCTTCGATATCAGCTCGAAGGAGCAGGGCGAGGTGACCGACTTCACCCTCAAGCCGAAAACCAAGGACACCCTGTTCGACTCGCTGCGGGTGTCGTTCCGCAAGGGCCTGATCAACGACATGCAACTGATCGACAGCGTCGGCCAACGCACCAACATCCTGTTCAACGGGGTCAAGGCCAACGAAGCCATCCCGGCGACCAAGTTCAAGTTCGATGTCCCGAAAGGCGCGGACATCATCCAGGAGTAACCAGAGCCCGTCATGGACCTGTTTCGTAGCGAACCCGTCGCCCAGCCCCTGGCCGCCCGCCTGCGCCCGTCCAACCTGGATGAGTACGTCGGCCAGGAGCACCTGCTGGCGCGTGGCAAGCCACTGCGCGAGGCGCTGGAACAGGGCGCCCTGCACTCGATGATCTTCTGGGGGCCGCCGGGGGTGGGCAAGACCACCCTCGCGCGGTTGCTGGCGCAGTTCTGCGATGCTCACTTCGAGACGGTCTCGGCGGTACTGGCCGGGGTCAAGGAGATCCGCCAGGCAGTCGAGGTGGCCAAGCAGCAGGCGGGGCAGTATGGCCGTCGCACCATCCTGTTCGTTGACGAAGTGCACCGTTTCAACAAGTCGCAACAGGACGCCTTCCTGCCCTACGTGGAGGACGGCACGCTGATCTTCATCGGCGCCACCACCGAGAACCCTTCGTTCGAGCTGAACAACGCCTTGCTCTCAAGGGCGCGGGTATACGTGCTCAAGAGCCTGGACGAAGCGGCGCTGCGCAAGCTGGTCGATCGTGCCCTCAGCGAAGAGCGGGGCCTGGGCAAGCGCAACCTGCGGGTGGGCGACGAAGCCTTCAAGATGCTCATGGCCGCCGCCGATGGCGATGGCCGACGCATGCTCAACTTCCTCGAGAACGCCTCGGACCTGGCCGAAGACGGTGGTGAGATTGCTGTCGAGTTGCTGCAGAGCTTGCTCGGTGACAGCCGCCGCCGCTTCGACAAGGGCGGCGAGGCGTTCTACGACCAGATCTCGGCCTTGCACAAATCCGTGCGCGGTTCCAACCCGGACGGCGCGCTGTACTGGTACGCACGCATGCTCGACGGTGGCTGCGACCCGCTGTATATCGCCCGTCGCGTGGTACGCATGGCCAGCGAGGATATCGGCAACGCCGACCCCCGAGCCCTGAGCCTGTGCCTGGCGGCGTGGGATGTGCAGGAGCGCCTGGGCAGCCCGGAGGGTGAGCTAGCGGTGGCCCAGGCCATCACCTACATCGCCTGCGCACCGAAAAGCAACGCGGTGTACGTGGGCTTCAAGGCGGCCATGCGCGAAGCGGCCGAGCACGGGTCGCTGGAGGTGCCGCTGCATCTGCGTAACGCCCCAACCAAGCTGATGAAGCAGCTCGGCTACGGCGAGGAGTACCGCTACGCCCATGACGAGCCTGACGCCTATGCCGCTGGCGAGGACTATTTCCCCGAGCAGCTCGAACCACGCCAGTACTATCAACCGGTGCCACGCGGCCTTGAACTGAAGATTGGCGAGAAGTTGCGCCACCTGGCCGAGCTCGATCGCACCAGCCCCCGCCAGCGGAGAAAACCGTGATCGCACTCATCGCCGCTGTCAGCGCAGGCGGCATTGCCGGCACGCTGCTGCGCTTCGCCACCGCCAACTGGGTGGCGGCCCACTGGCCACGGCACTTCTATGCCGGTACGCTGGCGGTCAACCTGGTCGGCTGCCTGCTGATCGGCCTGCTTTACGGGCTGTTCCTGCATAAGCCCCTGGCGCCGGTCGAGTTGCGCGCCGGATTGATCGTCGGATTTCTGGGCGGTCTGACCACTTTTTCCTCTTTCTCGCTCGATACCGTGCGCCTGATGGAAAGCGGGCAAGTACCGCTGGCCATGGGCTATACCATTATCAGCGTGGTAGGCGGCCTGCTCGCGACCTGGGCCGGCTTGTCCCTGACCCGATTCTGAACCAACTTCTACACATAACGAGAGAACGACATGCTCGATTCCAAACAGTTACGCACTGAACTTCAGGTAGTGGCGGACCGCCTGGCCACCCGTGGCTTCAGCCTGGATGTCGCGCGCATCGAATCGCTGGAAGAGCGCCGCAAATCGGTGCAGACCCGCACCGAGCAACTGCAGGCCGAGCGTAACGCCCGTTCCAAATCGATCGGCCAGGCCAAGGCCAAGGGCGAGGACATCGCGCCACTGATGGCCGACGTCGAACGCATGGCCAACGAACTGGCCGAAGGCAAGACCGAACTGGACGGCATCCAGGCGGAACTGGACGCGATCCTGCTGACCATCCCCAACCTGCCGGACGCCAGCGTGCCGGTCGGCGCCAGTGAAGAAGAGAATGTCGAAGTGCGCCGCTGGGGCACCCCGACCACCTTCGACTTCGAGATCAAGGACCACGTCGCCCTGGGCGAGATCAGCCGTGGCCTGGACTTCGAAGCCGCGGCCAAGCTGTCCGGTGCCCGTTTCGCCGTGCTGCGCGGCCCGATCGCGCGCCTGCATCGCGCCCTGGCGCAGTTCATGATCAACCTGCATACCGGCGAGCACGGCTACGAGGAGCACTACACCCCGTACCTGGTGCAGGCCCCGGCCCTGCAGGGCACCGGCCAGTTGCCGAAGTTCGAGGAAGACCTGTTCAAGATCAGCCGAGAAGGCGAGGCCGACTTCTACCTGATCCCGACCGCCGAAGTGTCGCTGACCAACCTGGTGGCCGGTGAAATCATCGACGCCAAGCAGCTGCCGATCAAGCTCGTCGCCCACACCCCGTGCTTCCGCAGCGAAGCCGGCGCCTCGGGTCGTGACACCCGCGGCATGATCCGCCAGCACCAGTTCGACAAGGTCGAGATGGTGCAGATCGTCGAGCCGTCGAAGTCGATGGAAGCCCTGGAAGGCTTGACCGCCAACGCCGAGCGCGTATTGCAATTGCTGGAACTGCCGTACCGCGTACTGGCCCTGTGCACCGGCGACATGGGCTTCGGCGCAGTGAAGACCTACGATCTGGAAGTGTGGGTCCCAAGCCAGGACAAATACCGCGAGATCAGCTCCTGCTCCAACTGCGGTGATTTCCAGGCCCGCCGCATGCAGGCCCGCTGGCGCAACCCGGAAACCGGCAAGCCAGAGCTGGTACACACCCTCAATGGTTCGGGCCTGGCCGTCGGCCGTACCCTGGTCGCGGTGCTGGAGAACTACCAGCAGGCCGACGGTTCCATCCGTGTGCCGGAAGTGCTCAAGCCCTACATGGGCGGTGTCGAGGTCATTCGCTGAATGGACTACCTGCCGCTGTTCCACAAGCTGCAGGGTGGCCGCGCGCTGGTCGTCGGCGGTGGCGAGATCGCCTTGCGCAAGGCGCGTCTGCTGGCTGATGCCGGCGCCGCGCTGCGGGTGGTGGCGCCGGAAGTCGACGGCCAGCTCGCCACGCTGGCCCGTGAGGGCGGTGGCGAAGTCCTGGTGCGTGGCTATCAGTCGTCGGATCTGGAGGGCTGTCGCCTGGTGATCGCGGCCACCGATGACCCTGGGCTCAACGCCCAGGTCTCGGCAGACGCACAGGCGCGCAGCCTGCCGGTCAACGTGGTGGATGCACCGGCCCTGTGCACGGTGATCTTCCCGGCCATCGTCGACCGTTCACCCCTGGTGGTGGCGGTGTCCAGCGGTGGCGACGCCCCGGTGCTGGCGCGGTTGATCCGCGCCAAGCTGGAAGCGTGGATTCCATCCGCCTATGGCGAACTGGCCGGGCTCGCCGCGCGTTTTCGCGACAAGGTCAAGGCCTTGTATCCGGACGTCAACCAGCGTCGTGGTTTCTGGGAGAACGTGTTCCAGGGGCCGATCGCTGAGCGCCAGTTGGCCGGGCAGGGCGCGGAAGCCGAGCGCCTGTTGCAGGCAATGGTCGACGGCGCGCCAGTGCAGCAAGGGGGCGAGGTCTACCTGGTCGGTGCCGGTCCAGGTGACCCGGACCTGCTGACCTTCCGCGCCTTGCGCCTGATGCAGCAGGCCGATGTGGTGCTCTATGACCGTCTGGTGGCACCGGCCATCATCGAGATGTGCCGGCGTGACGCCGAACGCATCTATGTCGGCAAGCGCCGTGCCGACCATGCGGTTCCCCAGGATCAGATCAACCGCCTGCTGGTGGACCTGGCACGCCAGGGCAAGCGCGTCCTGCGGCTCAAGGGCGGCGACCCGTTCATCTTCGGCCGGGGTGGCGAGGAGATCGAGGAACTGGCCGATGAAGGGATTCCGTTCCAGGTGGTGCCGGGGATCACGGCGGCCAGTGGCTGCTCCGCCTATGGTGGGATTCCGTTGACCCATCGGGATTATGCCCAGTCAGTGCGTTTCGTGACCGGGCACTTGAAAGATGGCACCAGCAACCTGCCCTGGCACGACCTGGTGGCGCCGGCCCAGACCCTGGTGTTCTACATGGGGCTGGTCGGGTTGCCGACCATCTGTGCCGAGCTGATCCGCCATGGCCGCGCGGCAAGTACGCCTGCGGCGTTGGTGCAGCAAGGCACCACGCGTAACCAGCGGGTGTTTACCGGTACCCTGGCAGACCTGCCCGAGCTGGTGGCCCGCCATGAAGTGCATGCGCCGACCCTGGTGATCGTCGGGGAAGTGGTGAAGTTGCGCGACAAGCTGGCGTGGTTCGAAGGGGTACAAAATAGCTGAAACAACTGGGGCTGCGTTGCAGCCCATCGCCGGCAAGCCGGCTCCTGCACCATCCCCGTAGGAGCCGGCTTGCCGGCGATGGGGCGCAAGGCGGCCCCAGGTGCTTCAGCCTTGCCAGATGCCTTTGCCAGGCAACCGCTGGCGATCATGCGGCAAGTTGAAATCCTGCAGCGGCCCCTTGGGCACGATCCCATTCGGGTTGATGGTCTTGTGGCTCATGTAATAGTGCTTCTGGATATGCTCCATGTTCACCGTCTTGGCCACGCCCGGCCACTGATACAGCTCGAGCAGCCAGTTGGACAGGTTCGGATAATCGCTCAGGCGGCGCAGGTTGCACTTGAAGTGACCGTGGTACACCGCGTCGAAACGCACCAGTGTCGTGAACAGGCGAACGTCGGCTTCGGTCAGGTACTCGCCGGCCAGGTAGCGCTGGCGGCCCAGTAACCCCTCCAGATGATCCAACTCGTTGAACACGTCATCGAAGGCCGCCTCGTAGGCGGGTTGCGAAGTGGCGAAGCCTGCGCGGTACACGCCGTTGTTCACTGCAGGATAAATACGTTCATTGAGCGCATCGATGGTGGCGCGCAGGGGCTCTGGGTACAGGTCCAGCGTATTGCCGGTGAGTTCGTTGAATGCCGTGTTGAAGATGCGAATGATCTCCGCCGACTCGTTGTTGACGATGCGCTTCTCCTGCTTGTCCCACAGCACCGGCACGGTCACGCGCCCGGTGTAGTGCGGGTCGTCCTGGGTATAGCGCTGGTGCAGGTACTGCAAGGCGTCCAGGTGGTCGCCCGTTGAGCCTTCCTGCTGGTCGAAGGTCCAGCCGTGCTCGCCCATCAGCCAACTGACCACCGAGACGTCGATCAACGGATCGAGGCCCTTGAGGGCGCGAAAGATCAGGGTGCGGTGGGCCCAGGGGCAGGCCAGCGACACGTACAGGTGATAGCGACCAGCCTCTGGAGCGGGCAGTGTATTGCGGCGCTGTGCGTTTTCGCGCTGGAAGGCGCCGTCCTTGCTGCTCTGGTACCACTGGTCATGCCAGTGGCCGTCGATCAAAAGGCCCATGCTGGAGCTCCTCGAACAAAGTTGTCTGTCGTTGGAACTCAGTCTAGATAAAAACGTTCGAATAAATAGCGCAAATACTGCACTAATCAGATCTGATTATTCGATGCTTTTCCGGGTTGCCCAGTAGGTTTGTGCGGTGCTGAAGGCCTGCTCGCGGTTTTGTCCAAGCCCGCGCAGGGCCAGGGCCATGGTGGCGATGACGGCCAGTTCGCCGTAGCTGTCGTCGGCCTCACCGCGCCACACGGCCAGCAGGTGCTCAGGTTGCAGGCTGGCGGGTTTGACATGGCGCTGGGCGCTCAAGGCTGGCCATTCCTCATCCCACGCCTCGCCGGCGGACGTGCCGTAGAGATGGCTGATCACGTCCGGATTGATCTCGATCTCGCCACCATCGCCCTTGATCACCAGCGCATGGTCACCGAGCAGGCGGCTGGCTTCGCGATGCACGGCCTGGTAGCCGGGGTGGAAGATGCTTTGCAGCCCGCAGCGCGCGCCAAGGGGGTTGAGCACGCGGGCCAACGAGTGGATCGGCGAGCGCAGGCCGAGGGTGTTGCGCAGGTCGATCATGCGCTGCAGTTGTGGGGCCCAGTCCAGCAGTGGAGCAAAGGCCAGTCGACGAGCGTTCAGCGTCTGTTCGACCGATGCCCAGTCGCGGCACAGGGGGATGTCCAGCAGCCCAAGCAGTTGCTCGGTGTAAAGCCGCCCTGCGGTGTGTGCGCCACCGCCGTGCATCAGGATGCGCAGGCCGTTGCCCGCCAGGCATTTGGCAGCCAGCAGGTACCAGGGCAGGTGGCGTTTCTTGCCGGCGTAGCTCGGCCAGTCGAGGTCGACGGCAATCCGTGGTGCTTGCAAGTGCACACGCAGGGCCTCGGTGAAACCGGCCAACTCCTCGGCGCTTTCCTCCTTGTGCCGCAGCAGCATCAGGAAGGCGCCGAGCTGGGTGTCCTCCACCTTGCCTTCAAGCAGCAAGGTCATGGCGGCACGGGCCTCTTCGCGGGTCAACCCGCGGGCGCCACGTTTGCCTTTGCCGAGAATACGCACGAATTCGGCGAAGGGATGTTCGGCCGGGGTTTCCAGGGTCAATGCAAGCGGTTCGGTCATATGCAGTTGGTCGGCTTGGGCAGGCCCGCCAGCTTGGCGGCGAGTTTGGCGGGAGTGCCGTTGAACAGGCGGTTGAGGTGCGGGCTGTTGCCCTTTTCCACGCCCAGCTTGAGTGCGGTGTACTTGATCAGCGGACGGGTGGCTGGGGACAGCTGGTACTCGTCGTAGAACTGGCGCAGCAGTTCGAGGACCTCCCAATGATCCGTGGTCAAGGTGATGTCTTCGCGGCCTGCGAGGCACTCGGCGACCTCATGGGACCAGTCTTGCAGGTCGACCAGGAAACCATCCTTGTCCAGGGCGATCGAACGATCACCGACAGTCAGTGTGCTCATAGCCAGCTGTTGACCTTGTCGTAGTGCAGGGTGAGCTCGACGAAGGCGGGGTAGTCCACGGCCTTGGCCGTTTGGTTGTCGAGGGCGCGGGCCTGCAGGTCCTCGGTGAGCGCGAACAGGCGGTCGCCGAGATGGGCGGCTTGCAGGGCTGCGAAGGGCTCGCCGCCGGGCTTGAGTGCATAAGTGGCATCGCCACACAGCAGCAGTGCGTCTTGCGGGCCCAGCAGGCGCAGGCAACTGGCCAGGCGCTCGTCACCGAACGGCGAATGAGCGATTACATGCAGGGTCGTCATCAGAGCGTCACCACCTGGTCGAAACGGGCAATCAGCGCAGCCAGCGCGGCATCGTCGAGCACCTCGACCGGCAGGCTCAGCGAGTCATCATCCAGCCCGCGACGGGCCAGGCTATGGCCGCAGGCGAACAATTCCTCGACACCGAACATCGGCAGGGCCTGAAGGTTGGCGGCAAGGTTCTTCTGCTGCAAGGCATCGGGTTGCTGGCCGGCAGCGAGCTGGAACACGCCGTCATCGAGGAACAGCATGCCCAAGGGCAGATCGAAGGCCCCGCCAGCCAGGGCGATGTCGAGTGCCTCGCGAGCGGACGGGCCGTTCCAGGGCGCCTGGCGGCTGATGATCAATAGCGCCTTGGCCATCTCAATCCCCTCCGAAACAGACCAGGCGATCGGCCAGTTGCGCCGCCTCGTGCAGCTGGCCCAGGCCTGACAGTTCCCAGGGCATGGGCAGATTTACGGCCGGACGCTGGTAACGGTTGGCCTCCGAGTCGTCCAGCACGCCACGGCGCAGGGCGGCGGCAATACACACCACGGCGTCGAGCCGGTGTTCGCTGACGAACGCACGCCACTGAGCCGCCACATCCAGCTCATCCTGCGGTGTGACGATGTTGGCCGAAGCGCTGTGCACGCCGTCCTGGTAGAAGAACAGCCGGGCAATTTCATGCCCGCCGGCCAGCGCCGTCTCGGCGAAGCGCAGGGCGCGGCGCGAGGAGGGCGCATGGGCTGGGGAAAAAACCGCGATGGCGAATTTCATGGAAAGCTCGTACAGAGGAATGTGGCCATGATAAAGCAAAAAGCCCGCGCTGGTGGGCGCGGGCTTTTCGGTTCAGCAGGGCATGGCTCAGGCCGCTTCCTTGCTCTCCGGCAGGAACCAGTTGAGCACCAGGGCGCAGATGCCGCCGGTGGCGACACCCGACTCCAGTACATGGCGCAGTGCCGACGGCATGTGCGACAGGAACTCCGGCACCTGCGCCACGCCCAGGCCCAGGGCCAGCGAGACGGCGATGATCAGCAGGGCGCGGCGGTCGAGGCGGGTGCTGGCGAGGATGTTGATACCCGAGGCGGCCACCGCGCCGAACATCACCATGGCCGCGCCACCGAGCACGGGCTCCGGCACGGCCTGGATCACGCCGGCAACGCTAGGGAACAGGCCCAGCAGGATCAGCATGGCCGCGATCCAGATACCGATATGGCGGCTGGCGATGCCGGTCAGCTGAATCACGCCGTTGTTCTGGGCGAAGATCGAGCTGGGGAAGGTGTTGAACAGACCCGCCAACAACGAGTTGGCGCCGTTGACCAGCACGCCGCCCTTGATCCGCTGCATCCACACCGGGCCTTCGACCGGCTGGCGCGAGACCTTGCTGGTGGCGGTGACGTCACCAATGGCTTCCAGCGAGGTGACCAGGTAGATCACCAGCATCGGGATGAACAGCGCCCAGGAGAAGCCCAGGCCGAAGTGCAGCGGCGTGGGTACCTGGAACAGCGCGGCCTGGTGCATGCCGGTGAAGTCCAGGCGGCCCAGGTAACCGGCCAGGGCATAGCCGACGGCCAGTGCGATGACGATGGCGCAGCTGCGCATCCACACCACCGGGATACGGTTGAGGATGACGATGATCGCCAGCACCACGCCCGACAACAGCAGGTTCTCGCCGTTGGCAAAGGTGCCGTCGGCCATGGCGCCGAAGCCGCCGCCCATGCTGATCAGGCCGACCTTGATCAGGGTCAGGCCGATCATCAGCACGACGATGCCGGTCACCAGTGGGGTGATCAGGCGTTTGACGAAGGGCAGGATGCGCGAGACGCCCATCTCCACGAACGAACCGGCGATGACCACGCCGAAGATCGCCGCCATCACGCTTTCCACCGGCGTCCCTTGCTTGACCATCAGCGCGCCACCGGCAATCAGCGGCCCGACGAAGTTGAAGCTGGTGCCCTGGACGATCAGCAGCCCGGCACCGAATGGCCCGAAGCGCTTGCACTGGACAAAGGTGGCGATCCCCGAGATCACCAGCGACATCGACACGATCAGGTTGGTGTCGCGGGCGGATACGCCCAGCGCCTGGCAGATCAGCAAACCGGGTGTGACGATCGGTACGATGATCGCCAGCAAGTGCTGCAGGGCGGCCAGCAGGCCGATCATCAGGCGTGGCTTGTCTTCGAGGCCTAGAACCAGTTCATTGGCTGGCGCCGTGGCGCCTGGGCCTTGCTCGAGTGAACTCATGGAAATTGCTGCCCTGGATGAAAAAAGGAGCGCATTCTACGGGGTGAAATCGCAGAGGGGTAGTGGCAAGCACGATGGCCGCATAATCGCGGAGGAATCAGCGAATAAGCTGACTTTTAGGTCAATTGCTTTGTTGGCAAATTCCAGTTTCGATCAGGCACGAAAAAGCCCGCCGAGGCGGGCTTTTCGAGGTGATGCGAACGGTTGGATCAGTCGTCGCGACCCATGATGCCGAACAGCTGCAGCAGGCTGACGAACAGGTTGTAGATCGATACATACAGGCTGATGGTCGCCATGATGTAGTTGCGCTCGCCGCCGTGGATAATGGCGCTGGTCTGGAACAGGATGCAGACCGACGAGAACAGCACGAAGCCAGCGCTGATCGCCAGTTGCAGGCCGCTGATCTGGAAGAAGAAGCTGGCCACCACTGCGCCCAGCAGGACGAAGAAGCCGGCGGTGATGAAGCCGCTGAGGAAACTCATGTCCTTGCGGGTGATCAGCACGTAGGCGGACAGGCCGCCGAACACCAGGGCGGTCATGGCGAACGCAGAGCTGACCACTTCGGCGCCACCGGCCATGCCCAGGTAGCGGTTGAGGATCGGGCCGAGGATGAAGCCCATGAAACCGGTGAGGGCGAAGGTGGATACCAGGCCCCAGGCCGAGTCACGCAGCTTGTTGGTGAGGAAGAACAGGCCGTAGAAGCCGATCAGCACCACGAAGATGTTCGGGTAGCCGACACGCATCTGCTGGGCGACGAAGGCCATGATGCCGCTGAAGGCGAGGGTGAGCGCCAGCAGGCTGTACGTGTTGCGCAGGACCTTGCTGACTTCCTGCTGCTCGGCCTGCTGGCCGTGTTGGATGGCGTAATCCTGTTCGCGCATGGCGCACTCCTTTGGTGTTTAAACCGGTGGGTCGGGACCCATGGTATTGGAACGTATGGGCTGAAGCATACCAGAGCTGCCACAACCCGCGACACAGAGAGTTTGACAGCGTGTTTCATTAAGGTATTATTGCCGCCGCAAAACCAGCTGGAAGCGTGGCCGAGTGGTTTAAGGCAACGGTCTTGAAAACCGTCGATGGGCAACTATCCTAGAGTTCGAATCTCTACGCTTCCGCCACATTCAAAGCCCTGATTATTCAGGGCTTTTTGCGTTTTCGGGGTGCAGAAAAACCACCCGTGGGAACACCCTTGGGAATGGCGCCAGATACTTTGAATTAGGACGCGTCCTAATACTTTGCTCATTTGGTCGGCTTGGCGAGCGCCCCGACGCGTCGATAAACCCTCTCGGTTATGTCTCCCTTCGTGTGGCCAAGCAGCAGGCTGGCATGGTCGACATCGGCGATTTCCGAGGCCGCCTTTGGGCGAATGTCGCGGAATTGAAACTGACTGATTCGGCTGGCCAGCACCTGGTCCCCTGCGGCGGTCGCTTCCTTCACGGCCTCCTCCCGAGCATCATCCCAACGGTGCCGTAGCATCGCCGCAGTAACTCGTTTCCCCGCATCGGTAAGTATCAAGTAAGGTGATCCGTGCGCCGCGTTGCGTTTCAAGATCTCTTCGATGAGGACGCCCAGGCCGCTGGCCAATCCGTCCACCTCCAGCAGGATCCGCAGTTTCTTGTGGGTCTTCTTTTGCTTCACGCCGAGGGCCTTGTCCTCGATGTCGTCCTTCCTCATCACCAGCACGTCCGCAGGACGCTGGCCCGTCAAGTACGCCAAATCCATGGCGACCTTCAGCTCTTCAACCGCTTTCCCGTACACCGCCCGCCAGACCGCGTCATTGGCGTAGAAGTCGCGGGGCGTCTCCTTGTTTTTACGCACGCCCTGGCAAGGGTTCTCCTTCGTGGTGAAACCCCACTCGCGGGCCAGGTTGTACACGTGGGACAAAAGAGCGATTTCCCGGTTTGCCCTCACAGGCGCTGACCTGGCATCCCGGTACTGTGCGACCAGTGCCGGCGTTATTGCGTCAATTGGCGCCTCGTCGAAGAAGGGGCGAAGCTGACGAAGTTCCGCTAGGTTGTCTTTCTGTGTCCGTTCAGCCTTCTTGGGGATTACGTCGCGTTGGTACCTATCGAAGATCGCTTTCATCAGCAGCAGATCACGCGGCTTGTCTTTCGCTTCCAGCTCAGCCCACTTTAATCGTGCGATGTTCAGGTCGGCGCCTAGGGCAATCTCCTTTCCCGACCTATCTAGGTAGTAGTAGCTGACCCAAACCTTGCCGCTTTTGCGCTTGCGCTTTCGTTCGTACAGTCGGGGTGGGAGGTGGCGGTTCTCAGTCTTGCGCGGGCGCATGTCATCTCACTTTCGAAAAGTCTGGTGTCCAAGCGGCGGCGGCTGGTGGGGGGAGGGGAGCTAGGGGCGCTACCTCAAGGGTTACGCCCAACTTCATGCGGGCATACTGGCGACCCACCAGAGGGCGGCCGCCGCGGCTCTCGACGAAGTGCCAGCAGCGATCATTGAGCCAGCGGCGCTGCCAACCTCTGGCCTTGTAGCCGGTCAGGTCGGCCAGCTCTTCGTCCGAAAGGATCTCGGTTTCCATGGGATGGTCTCCACGCCGCCGGTGGCGGCAGGTTTGTTATTCGTCGTCTTCTTCGGTTCGGCCTGTCACTTCCATAGCGAAAGCCCGCCACTTCGCCTGCTCGGCCTCGCTCATTCCGTTCCATGACCCCGCGCAGTCCTGCTCTACCAGTTCGCCTGCCTTGAGTTTCAGGGTTCCGCAGTTGCTGCCGATGTCCTCGTCAGCGAACACGACTGTGATTTCTTCCGTTGGATGCAGGGCGGAGAGTGCTTTGAAAATGGGGATGGGCGCGTTCCAGGCTGTATCGAACGACAGGCAGAGGCCTTCAAGGTCAACCTTCTGGCCGTACGCATTCCATTTGGTGCCCCAGGCTTGACGGCCGAAGTCCATGTCATGCAGGTAGCCGCACTTACGGTGGTTGCGCAGCATCTGCACGAACTGCTCGAAGCTTTCATCGCTGAGCTTCGTCACAGACGAAGTCTCGCGGCTGTGCCGCTGCATTGTGGAAAGCATTGGGTGGCTGCTAAGTGGCAGATTGATTGCGGCCTCTGCAGCGGTTTCTGCAGCACCGCAAATCATGTCCCAAGAGAAATCGCCCTCAAATTTGATGAGTACTCTGAAGTCGATGTGACCTTCTTCGTTGATCATCGAGGCGAGCACGTGAGCTGGCGCGCTTACTTTGTTGGTGATGTGGTTTGGCATTGCAATAGCTCTCCATGCCCGCGCGAGGCGGGCTTGAGTAGTTGGGGGGGGATTAGGCTTCGGTGATGGGCGCGGGGATGGCCTGGGCCTTCCACTCTTGGTCGATCTTCCAGGCTATGCAGGGCGGTTCGGTCTTGCTCTTATAGCCGGCCAGCCAGTAGTAGCCGCTGTGCTTGGATGTTCCGCAGGCGCTGCAGGTGTGCCAGCTACCGAAGCCCCGAGCAGAGAATGGCTGGTACTGGTGGCTATTCACCGCGGCGCCCTATAGATCAGGTAGGCCATGTAGGCGAGGGCGATCATTGGTTCTTCTCCTGTGCGCGTCGGGCAGCCCTTTCCATGATGGCGATCGACACACGCCGCCGCTCCTGGACTTCCGGGCTGTCGGGGTCGTAGTTGGGGCCGAGCCACGTTTTCGGGTCTGTGGCCATGGCCCGCTTGATACGATCGAACTGCTCATCGCGCTGCCATAGGCTGCTCCATACCAGGATTTGCTTCTTGCCCTTCTCCTCGCCCTCGGCCAGCTTCCAGATGGCCTGGCGGTCGAACGTCATGAGCCCGTCCATGGCGCAGACAGCCAAGCGGAGTTCGTCATAGTCGGGCCGCTCGCCAGACTTGGCGGCCTCGATGATTTCGCCGAGTGTCTTCATGGCATCAGCTCCTTCGGTGGATGAACAGGGCACGGCCAGCGGAGTGAGCCGTTGCCTGATGGACATGTGCACAACGCTTCCGTAGGCACATCAAAGAACCCCAAGCGCCCCTTCATCGGCACGAACGGCAACGGTCGCGGATCACGCAGGACGAACCCTTTCTCTCCCATGTACCAGGGCGATTCGCTGCGTTCGACGCTGTCGACAAGTTCAACTGAGCCGATGATTCCGCCACGTTTCAGGCTGGACAGCTCCATAGGGATCGGCAGGTTGCGCAGCATGCAGAACCTGTTGGCTTCGCGCAGCTCGCGCCGGGTCATGCCTTGGGCGGCGTGCACCAAGAACCGCCCACGGAACTTGGTGTGCCAGCTCCGGTTTTCGATGTCCTTGCCGCCGTAGATGATCTGCCAGGCCCATGGCTGGCGAATTGAAAGCACCTTCACAGCGAATACCTCTCTTCGATCCATTGCGCCTGGGCGCCGGCCGGGGTTGGCCCGCTGTCCTGTTGTTCGTGCGGGGAGAGCTGGCGCTCGTTGCCTGTGCTGAGCTGGCTGTCGGGGATGCAGAAGATCGCTTGTTGGCTGCCATAGCTTCCGTACAGCACCCAGCAGGTCGCGCCGCGCTTCTGGTCGTGCACGACCTTGATGTCATCGGTGAGTTGCTCAGCGCTGGCGCCGGTGGCCAGCAGCAGGATGCAGAGGGCTAGGCGGGTCACAGGAGCACCCCGCCTGCCTTGGCGAGGCGCACGTCTTCTTCGGTAATGACGTGCTCGGCCGTGCTCTCGATCGTGAAAAAGTTGGGTTGGCAGAACTCTCGAGCCCAGGCCTTCAGTGGTTCCAAAGCCTGCCCGAGAGCTGCTTTCGCCTCGTCGTCGAGGTCAGGGTAGTTGTCTGCCCATTCGCCCGCGTCGCTGCCGGCCGCCGCTTCGAACATGTGATTCATGAGATCGTCAGAATCAGGCAGAAACACTGCAGGATCGGCCTTGCACTCGACTCCGCGGAACACGGTGTCTCCCACCTGAAGATCATTGCCCAGGCCTGGGCCGAAGTTGGTTCCATCAACCACGTTTCCGTAGTTGTCGCGCAGCAGGGCGGCCAAGCTCGGGTAGTCCCAAGAGCCGTCGTCGCCATTTAGCGACCAGGCCTCATTAGATTTGCGGCGTGCCCAGCTGACGCACGGACCGTCCTCCGTGTCGAAGATCCCGAGCAAGAACCACTCTGCCCCGGGGCATTCCGGCTCCCACCCGAGGCAATGGCATTCACCGTCATCGTAGGGGTGATGGTCGATGATGTCCGCTTCCATGTGCCATTGCTTCAGCTCGAGGCCCTGTTGCACCAGCCAAGCGCTGAAGGCCGCGTGGTCCTCGTCGAATTCCGGCAGATCGGGGTGATCCCACCAGCCATCTGCGTCGCGCTCGACGACCACACGTTGGATTAGCTTGATTTCTTCAGGCATGACGATTCCTTGGCCACCATATCGCGGCAGTGAATAGAGGGGAGAGGGGTTACAGCGGGGTGGAGTACAAATGTGCTCCTGTCAGGATTTGCGCTCTTGTTTGGCGATGGCTTTAAGACAGGCCTTGCAAGTCACCTCGGACTTGAACCTGGCCGACTCCCACTCTTCGCCGTCGCGCTGGCCACGGCCAACACCGCATGTTGAGAAGTGTTCGTCGTCGTTGCCGTCGTGGTCGTAGTCGATGTGGGCCGCCCAATGGATTTTCATGGCTTGCTCTCCCGGGCGATGCGTTCGCACCTGATGCACCTGCCGCATGCCGTGCCCAGCGCCTCGTCACCCCTGCACACGACCGCCAGCACGGGGGGCGACTTGATCGCCTCACGCTTCCAAGCCGGCCAGGTCGACACTTTCTCGGCGCAGCGGTCGCAGTAGTCGCGGAAGATCTGCTTTGCGCTCGGCTCTATGCTGGATTGGTTTTCTGTGGGCATGGGGATACCTCTGCGCTACATTCGCGCGAAACAGATGGAGTTCTCGGAATGGACGATTTATTGCCGCTGTTGACCTTTGTCGTCGCGCTGGGGGCGTTAGCCGTTGGGATATCAGTTCTCACCAATATCCGTAAGATGTCGAACCGTATCGATGCAATTGAAGTTGATCGCGCCTGGTTCAACAATCACCGTGAAGAGCAATTGCAAAGCTTGCAAGGTGAGGTGTCTGAACTGCGGAGTCAGGTTTCCGACTTGATCAGCTATCAACTTGGAGAAGGGCGATTCAAGCGAGACCCGGAAGACCCACGCTGATGTCAAGCGGCCTTCAGCAGCGCCTCGATTACGCGCTGGCCCGCAAGGGGCGGGACCGCATTGCCGGCCATGTGCATGGTCAGCCGGTGGTTGTCCGGCCGCAGGGTGTCTGCCGGGAACGACATCGCGGCCAAAGCCTCTTCGGCGCTGAGCATCCGCATGCGGTCACCGTCGACCAGTGCCCAGCGGTCCAGGGTTGTGATGGTGCCGATCGGCCGGTTGATGTCTCGGCCGGTAGTGCCGGAGCCTTTGCCGTAGTAGGGCATGATGAACCGATCGCCGAAGCGCTGGCGCCCGTTGCGAACGCGGTCGAGCGTGGCTTGGGCCCGACCAGGCTTCTCGATCGGCGACCAGCGCCCGGCGTCGAAGTCGAGGAAGCTGCTCGCCGGCACATGCGAGCACTGCTGGAGCTGAAGCTGGATCGGCGCCTTGCTCTTGGTGCAGATCAGGAACAGACGCACTCGATGCTGCGGCACGCCGAGGTCGGCGCAGTCCACGATGTGCGGCGCGACTTGGTAGCCTAGGCGCTGCATCGCATCCACCCAGCTGGGGTAGAGCACCCAGTTCACGAACTCGGGCACGTTCTCGATCACCCAAGCGTCCTGCTGGAGCACCTCGGCCGCTGAAGGCACAGCCCAGGCCGTGGATCTCGACGCATCATGCTCTGGGTTTCCGTTTTTCTTGCCGCGGGCCTTTGCGTGGCCTTGGCAGCATGGGGAGGCAATGCCGATATCGGTGCGCGGAACTGCTGCCCAGTTGGCTTGGTGCAGGTCCTGGCATACGTGGTCGGTATCTTGGTGATTGGCCGCATGCCACTTCACTGCCTCAGGCCAGTGGTTTGCCGCCCAGAGAACTTGGACACCTGCGGCGCGCGCGCCGGTGCTCCATCCGCCGAGGCCGGCGAACAGGTCGATTGCTGTTGTCATTGTGATTTCCGTGTCAGGCGCGAGCGATGATGTCGGCTTCGGCAAGCTCGCAGAAGAACGAGCAGGCCGGAAGTTTTTCGTTGCGGCGAATCGGACCGTTGCCGAGTTCGCGAAGGGAGAAACGAACATTGGTGGTGCGGTTGCGGAATAGGTAGGAGCCTTCGCCCAGATCATCCTGAATGGCGCATAGCGCCTCGAATTGATCGGGAAAATCTTGACGGATAGCCCGGAAATAGCCTTCGCCACCCTTCACGCAACCGATGCAGTTGGCGTTGTCGTAGCCCATGCGGTACATCAGCGGAAGCTCGATGCCAGCGCGCAACAGGATGGCCTTGCAGTCGTCCTTGCCTAGGCCGCGATCGATCAGCGGGGCGATCACTGGGCGGTCTGGATTGCGCTCCCGAAAGTCATCCAGGCGGTCGGACTCTTCGGCGGTGTAGCCGAACACCATTACGTCACCCGGCTGCTTCCACGTGTCGAGGAGGCGCCTCTTGAGGATCTTGGTGCACGGTGCGCCGGAACGGCCTTTCATGTAGCGCTCGCGCCGGAACACCTCATGGGCATCGGCGCTGTACTTCTCGTCCCGCAGGACGGTGATCGGCTGGCCGAACCAGGCTTCGCAGTCCTGGGCGAACCGGCGGTTGTCTTCGTGCTCGTTGGCGATGAAGGCGTTCACGATCTGGACGTCATGGGTGTCGCTGTATTCAGCCAAGGCCAGCTTGGTGGCCACCGCCGAAGCGGCACCGCAACTGAACTGGCAGACGATTCGATTGTGCATGGTGGCTCCTCGCCGCTATATTAGGAAAATTGATTTAGGCAGGGCGCCAACGCATGAGTTTCAGAACAGTCTTGGCTTTGCTTTTTACTTTTATCTATATGTGCGGCTTTTTGTTTATCGCGATTTATCGACAAGATGAGTTAGCCAGCCTTTCCCTAAATGAGCTGGGTGACTTTCTGGCTGGTGCTTTTGGGCCGTTAGCGCTTGCCTGGTTGGTATTTGGATACTTTCAGCAAGGCGAGGAGCTTAGACAAGGCACTGAGGCGCTTCTATTGCAGGCTCAGGAGCTTAAAGAGTCGGTTCGTCAGCAAACTGAAATGGCAGAGGCAACAAAGCTGTCATTGAGGAACAACGAAAAGGCATTGGAACCAATATTGCAGCTGGTCTTTAAGTCCTCGCACCCTGTAATGACTAGGCAAGGTTTTGTCGATAGAGATGAATTCGTTCTAAGTAACTTAGGAGCATGCTGTGAGAACCTTGTTATCCGTGTGAGTCTGAATGGAGATGAGGTTTCAGTAGTGGGGTGTCCTGGACTTGCCAGCGCGGAGACGTTCGGTTTTGAAATCGATGATACGTTTATTGATAATATCTACTATGACTTTGATATCTCCTATCTTAAGTTAAATGGTACTTCTGGGTGGCAACAGTTTGAGGTTTGTAGGGACTGCATTGCGGGGGATTCAAGTCTGGTAGCTGAGAAGAAATATTTGTGATTTATGTTTTCACTGCATGCGTCGCTCCCCGTGCTGGTGGCGGCATGGTGGTAAATTGGACGATTAGGTTTTGCGTGAGGCTCACAAGGAGTAGTTATGGATATGTTTGATGTTCAGGTCCCAAAAGGCCGATTCAGAGTGATCAGCGACACCGGCAGGGAGATTGGGACAATCGAGAACCAGCGACACGTCAAGCATCGGGGGAAAGTGATCTATGACATTTGCGGTGAGCAAATAACCGACGAAACCCACAACGGTGATTTGGTCGGGGTGTTTCACGGCATAGAGGGGCGAACGCTTCGAGGCACGCTGATGTTCACTCTGAAGCCTTTTTGATTTGTGTCGCCGATTACCTGATTCAGCACTTGGAGCTTGGCCTCCTTCTTGCTTGGATGCGGCATGGTGGCATTTTGGGGTGGGATGGGGTATTACGGGTGACCGGCATGAGGCCGGGCACAAGGAGTGAAAATGGCAACTGATCGCGAAATCGCGTTGGAGCAGGCTCTCGTTGCGGTGCTTGGGGCTGCGCAGGATCTTGATTTAGACCTGGTAAACATCAGCCAAAAGGCCAAGACCCTGATACTCGACAACTCGAAGTATCGGCAGGCAGAGCATCCTCATGTTTCAAACGCGTGGAACGAAGTTGAGGGCGCAGTTGTGAAGGTCAGAAAACTGGCGTAGGTCTCTGTGCCTAATCGCTAGGATCACGCCTCAGTTCCGCCAAGCTGGCTTCTTCGAACTGTCGCGCTAGTTTCGGCGAGATGTAAAAAGCTGGCGCGTCAGGCCGCTCAAGTCGGCGCGCCCGCTCTACAGGATCCTGCGCGATCCACGACAGGGCCAGGTCCTGCCAGAGCTCCTGCACTTGGTCGTAGCCGTGACGCTCGACCTCGGCAGCCAACGCAGACTTGATCCCGGCAGGCATGTTGAAGAACACCTTCTCGATGCCCAGCTTCGCGGCCTTCGTCTTCTCGCGCTCGCGGTAGTCCGCTGAGTGCTTGGCGGCTCCTTTCTTCTGCTCCGTCATGGCCGATACATCCTGGTCTGAATACACTGGCCTCCGTGCTGGTGGCGGCATGGTGGCAATTTGGATTGTGGTGGAGTATTTGGTATCCCACCTACAACTTGTTCGTGGACGCAAGGGTATAAAATTTATGAGTTGGTTTAGTTTGAAATTAGATGTTGACCAAAACGGTAGATATCTCGGAGATGCCATTAGTGCTGCCGAGTCGATTTTGTCCGAACCTACTTATCAGTCGCTCTCAGGTGTCGGCTGGCGGATAGTGCCTGTGTCGGTAGTTTTGTTGGCTTTGGCTTTGGCTTTGGCTTTGGTGTCGTCATGGCTGATCAAAAGGATGGGCTTTAAAGCTAGTAGTTTCCTGAAGGTGGCCTTGGTTTTATCGGCGGTTCTTGCTGGTTACTTGATGTTTTTCTGTTTTTTGGTTTGGAATGTGCCATTTGTAGATGTTCCTGACTCCCTACGGAAAGGGGAGTTTGGGGATAGCTTTGGAACTCTAAATGCTCTTTTTTCAGGCTTGGCTTTTTCAGGCGTGTTGATAACGCTACTGATTCAACGGAAAGATTTGCTTGAAGCACGAGAGCAGAGCGCTAGGCAGCAGATTGAGTCACAGTTCTATAATATGCTTTCTTTGCAGCAGCAAATTGTGCAGGCTTTTGACTTGCATGGGCGTGGCGACAAAGGCCGAGTTGCGGTTGGTCGAGATTGCTTCAGGATATGGGTTAACAAAATTAAAAAAGAATACTCAGGTTGGGGTAAGCAATTTGATTTTGCTGATTCTCAAGAAAGGGCTGTGAAGGCTTATGGGTCTATCATGGTGGAAAACAAAGGGGACTTAGGTCTTTATTATAGGAGTCTCTATTCTATTTTTAGGTTTGTTGAGAGCTCTGATTATTCTGATAAAAAAGGTTTTCCGCTAGTTGTTCGCTCTCTGCTTTCGGACTATGAATTGGTTATGCTGTATTATAATTGTTTAACTGGTGATGGTGAGAAATTCAAGAGATTTGCCGTTGCGCATGCGCTGTTCGATAACTTAGACGTTACCCTTCTTGCTGCGGAAGAGCACGTTGTCTTTATGGAGAAGGCGGCCTATGGAGACAATTCAACTGCGCTGCAGTTGGCTGCTAAGATAGAACAGGGAAGACCACCTACCCCGGTTCCTGCTGAATCATCAGCATGCTGATCCGGTGAAAGGGGCCGCCTGGTTCAGGCCCGCTCTGCGAGGAGGATCAGGCCGGTATCGTCCGGGTCGTCGCCAAGCAGCAGGTCTGGCGTGCGAAGCTCCCGACTGATTCGGAACCGATCTAGCTTTCGCGCCACAGAAGGGCTCAATTCAATCTTGTGGCGCGGAGGTTTTAGCAGCTTGACTGCTTCGTCGCGGGCCAGCTCATGAAGCCGATGAATCATCAGTGTCATCGCCTCGCCCTGCTCCTCAATCCCGGCCCACTCCATCAGTTCCAGCAGGGCCTGTTTAGTCCCTGGTCGAACCTTCAAGCGCAGGTCTTCTTCCTGCAGGCGCTCGGCCTTGGCTCGTCGCTTCTCGTCCCGAGCCTGCTGTGACATCGCCATACGGCACCTCCTTCAATCCGCTGGGCGGCAAGTTGAACTGGTCGCGGCGCTTATGCAGCCGCAGCGATCGTCGAATTCGTCGGCTCATGGCGCACCTCAGAACGGGATGTCGTCGTCGAAGCTGTCGAATTCGGCGGCTGGCTGCGGGGCCGGCTGCTGCGGGCGTTGTGCCTGCTGACGCGGCGCCTGGTTGTACTGCTGCTGTCCGCCCTGGTTGTACGGGTCGCCGCTCTGCTGCTGGTTCTGTGGGCGGCCACCGAGCAGCTGCATGGTTCCGTTGATGTCGACGTGCACCTCGGTGACGTAGCGCTTGATCCCGTCCTTCTCCCACTCGCGGGTTTTCAGTTTGCCCTCGATGTAAACCTGGGAGCCCTTGCGCAGGTACTCCCCGGCTATCTCGGCTACCTTCCCGAACAGGGTGACGCGGTGCCATTCGGTCTTTTCGACCTTCTGCCCGGTCTGCCTGTCGTTCCACGACTCACTGGTGGCAAGGCTGAGGTTGGTGATCGCGGTGCCATTGGGGGCATATCGGACTTCTGGGTCCTGGCCGCAGGTGCCGACCAGGATGACTTTGTTGATACCACGAGCCATGCGGCCTCCTTACTTGATTCGGATTGAGCTTTCGCCGCGTTCAAGGTGTGCCCAACCTGGCTCTGGGATGAGTTCGTGTTCGCAGTCTTCACCGGCGGTCATGCGCTTGCGGACGGAATCGTTGTGCTCTCGATCTGCCTTGAGCTTGGCGGCGATGGCGTTCTTGTCCGGCGTGATCTTGGTGGCGACCGAGGTCAGTTCGTCGGGAACTGCCTCCTCGTTGTCGACGATCACCTTTTCCTTGCCGACCACCAGGCTGATGGTGAACAGCGGGCGCTTGATAGATTTGATGTTCGCCGCGTCCATGTTTTTGCGTAGGTACTCAGTGATCGCCGTCACGCTATTGGCCTTGATGCGCTTGAGCTCGTTGAGGCGGTCGATCTCGGCGTCAATTGCGCCTATGTCGCCCTCGATGTTCCGGCGAAGCATGACGATGTTGTCGGCCTTAACCTCGAACTCACCTTGGATGCCCGCCATGGTGTCCTGGATGGCCTGCTTGAGGCCTTCGTCGTCGGTGTCGCACATGGCGGCCAGTTCGGCCATCTGGCCGGTGAGTGCGTAGAGCTGGGTCATGCTGCAGTCTCCTGTGGTTTGCCGGCTTCGATATTTCGCAGTTCGAGCGAGATGCGGGCGGCGCCTTTCTCGTCCTTGCGTACCATGAGCTTGCGCACTGCGTGGTCGTGGATCTTTTTGCGCTCATGCGGGGTGACCGCGCGCTTCATGGTCTCGATGGTGTCCCGGATGAAGTCCAGGCGCTCTTGCTTCTGGCGCTCGACCTCGGCCTGGCGGTCCTCCGCCTGCTCAATTGCCTCCTCGGCGCGAAGGTGCTCGACGTAGTTCTGGTCATCGAACATGCCCAAGAACACGTCGGCGCTGAAGCCGAGCATGGAGAGGGCCTTCTTGATGGCGTCGGTCAGGGACTTCTTCGGCGCTTCGCCATCGGTAGTCATGCCGTACTTGGTCTTGTACTGGTACCGGGTGCATCCGTACTGCTCGACCTCGCCGCGCCGGTCGTCCTGCATGAACCACAGCTGGATCTTCACGGTGTGGCCGATCTCGCGGCCCAAGCAGATGCGCTTGTCACCTTCACCGGCGAACACCTCATGGCCGTCGTCGAAGCGTTCCTCCAGCACTTTCCAGCCCCAGCCGATGCCCACCGGGCCGAACATCTCGGTGGCCTTCATGACCATCGCGGTGCCGTTCAGGCTGGTGATCTTCTGGCCGCCGACCTCGGCGTTCTTGGTGAAGCGGGTATCGGTCGTCTGCACCTGCTCCCAGATGCGCATGTTGGTAGTGGACATTGGTGAACACCTCGCGCCAGGCCGGCGCCGTCAATTGAAAAAGGGAAATGCCAGGTCACGCCCGTGGGTGTCTACTGGACGCCCTGGCTGCCGGTGATGGTTGCGCGCTCTTGCCGGCTTACGCTCCACTCAGGGTACGGCTATCCGCGAGGCGGCCCGCCGTGCTCGGGTGTGTATTCAGGAAGTGATGCTGCCGGCCAATGCGCTTGCGAGCATCCAGGCAGTGCAGAAGAAGAGGGCGATGAAGGAGCCGCGCCAGGTGGTGAAGCGGCGGCCGCGTTGATGGTTGGTCATGGGTCGTGCCTGCCTGTGCCATTGCATTTGTTGCAGCTGCTCGTCGAGCCGTGGTAGGGGCCTGAGAAGTGAAGGGTTCCTGAGCCATTACACGCCTTGCAGGCTACCTTGTTGCGCTCGCGTTCCAGCTGTTTGCGAAGATCGCCCAGCTCGCTATCGCGCGGGTCTCCTACAGGCGTGTGGAAGGTCATGCCGATGTTCTCGGTCCAGCCAGCAACATCATCGGCGATCGCTCGGATCTGCTCGGGTGTTGCAGCTACACCGTGCTCTTCGAAGGCTTCCGCCAAGCCTTCGGTGTAGTAGTCGGTGCGCGAGTAGCTCATGCTCGCACCTCATACCCGACCGTCCACTCGCCGCAGATGCAGGCCCGGCACTTCCAAGCCTGCGGATTCTCGATACTGGCCAGCTCTGCTTCGTGCACCGCAGCTTCGAAGGTCGGCCCCTTGAACAGCATCAGCACCCGGTCGGCCGGCATGGCCTGTGCCTCGGGTAACTCTGCGACCTGCTCGTCGATGAGCGTTTGAACGATTGGCGTGGTCATACAACCTCCTTGCGCCCATCAACGATTTTGTTGAGGCGCCCGCAGTAGTGGTTGAACTCTTCGATAGTGAGGCGCTGGTCGGCCAGCATTTCGGTGAGCTGCGTCTGGACCGTTGCGCTCCAGCTGATGGACGTTGCCGGATGCGCCAGGGCGTCCAGCTGCCGGTCGATCAGGACGTGCGGGCTCAAAACCCGCACTCCTGAACTTCCTGATCGCGCTGCTGCTCAGCTGCAACAGCCTTGGCAGCCACCGGCCTGACCAGGTCGGCGGCGATCTCCTTGAGCACCTTGGTGCCGCCGAGAAGGTAGGTGCACAGCTCCATGATGAAGCCCGCGCTGCCGGTGCCCATGCCAGCCATGACCAACTGGCCAAAGGCGTCACGAGTGTCCAGGCCGTCGATCTGACGGTTGTTCAGGTGATCCTGCACAGCCTGGGCGAAGTCGGCCTGGGTAATCTCGCCGCGTTCGCCGCGGTAGCCCCAGCTAATCCGATAGCCCAGCACCAACTGAGCAGCGTGCTTTTCGACCCACTCCAGCTGGTCGGCATCATCGTCGATCACCGCCGCCGGCATCCGGTTGTCGTACTCAAACTGTGCGGCTCTAAGTGCACCCATGGCGACCTCTTGTTTGGTTGAGCAACCGCATTAGGCAGATGCCAGCACAGGTGACCAAACCCGAGCCGTGAAGCTCGCTGGCACCTGTCCAATGCGGTCGAAGTGAAGGGAAGGGGCAGGCGCCCGGCGCTACCCGGGATGCGTCAAGTCTGGCCAGCTGTTGCCCTCGGACTCGCCTGCGATGGTGTTGATGGCCGGTGCCAATACCGGCATCGGCCCCGTTCATTCCTCGGGGCCTCGCTGGATGGAAGCTCGCTGCATGGCGGCAGAATTCATCAACACCGCAGAGCGCCCTGACTGTCCCCCTACACTTGAATGTGGGGCAGGACGCTCTGCGCTGATGATGGTGTGGATTAGGTTCTGTATGAAAACCTTTGAAACCTCGCCGAAACCTCTG
>NZ_JARPQB010000035.1 GCF_029478665.1 Pseudomonas entomophila | reverse complement strand
CGCGCGCGGCGCTCAATCTCATAGGCGCAGACAATCTCAAGGCAAAAGAACAAAAAAACTTCCTGCGCCTGTAACCCGATCCGCCCCCGCCACGAACTACTCCATGAGCCGCCGGTAAACCGCCTCGGCCAATTCCCCTGGAGAGCACCACCATGAAAACCCTCGCCCTCGCCTCTGCCGCCCTCGCCCTTGCCGCACTGGCCGGCACCGTCATGGCCGACGACACCAAGCCAGCCGGCACCGGCGCCGCCATGGAGAAATGCTACGGCGTCGCCATGGCCGGCAAGAACGATTGCAAGGCCGGCGCCGGCACCACCTGCGCCGGCAGCGCCAAGAAAGACTACGACGGCATGCACTGGAAGAACGTCCCCACCGGCACCTGCACGTCGATCCAGACCCCCAACGGCATGGGTTCGCTCACCCCGATCAAGTCCTGAACAAAGGCCGCCGACCATGAACGTGATCACGACGATGGGCGCCGGGCTCGGGCTCAAGGCCGAGCACTATGCCCAGGCCTTGGCCTGTCGCGCCGATGGGCTGTGGTTCGAAGTCCATCCGGAGAACTACATGGTCGGTGGTCCGCGCCTTGCCTGGCTGCAGCGGATGGCCGAGCGTCATCCGCTGTCGCTGCACGGTGTCGCGCTGTCATTGGCGGCGGACGCCGAACCGGATATCGAACACCTGCGCCGCCTGCGCCTGTTGATCGAACAGGTGCGCCCGGCACTGGTGTCGGAGCACCTGGCCTGGTCGACCTGGCGCGGCCAGTACCACCCCGACCTGCTGCCCTTCCCCCGCAGCCACGAAGCGCTGGCCCGTATCAGCACGAATATCCAGCGCACCCAGGAGGCATTGGGGCGCGCTATTTCCATCGAGAACCCCAGCCACTACCTGCACCTGGACGGCCACGACTGGGACGAGATCGACTTTCTCGGCGAACTGGTCCGCCGCACCGGTTGCGGCCTGCTGCTGGACGTCAACAACGTGCACGTCAGTGCCCATAATCTCGGTTTCAGCGCACAGGACTACCTCGCACGTTTCCCTGCCCAGGCCGTCACCGAAGTGCACCTGGCCGGCCACAGCCATGACGACCAGGGCACCCTGCTGATCGACTCCCATGACGCCCGCATCGCCGAGCCGGTGTGGATGTTGTACCGGCAACTGATCCAGCGGATCGGCCCACGGCCGACCCTGATCGAACGCGACGGCAACATCCCCCCCTTCGACGACTTGCTGGCCGAGCGCGCCATTGCCCAGGTAATCGTGACCGGAGACCTGCCATGAACCTCAGACTTGGTCAGTTCCAGACCGCGTTCGTCGACGCCCTGTACCTGCGCCCTGCCCCGGAGTTGGCGGCACTCACCGAGCAAGCGGCGTTCGCGGTGTACCGCAACACCGTGCTGGCCGGCTGCGTCGATGCGCTGCGCGCCAACTTCCCCAGCGTCGAGACGCTGGTCGGGCCCGAATGGATGCACGATGCCGCCGCTGCCTACGCCCAGCAGTCGCCCCCCTGCGACCCACGGTTGATCCACTACGGCGCGGCGTTCCCAGCCTTTCTCGACGATCTGCAGGCCTTTCACCATCTGGTCTACCTGGCGGACGTCGCGCGCCTGGATTTCGCCTGGAACCAAGCCTTCAGCGCACCCGACGATCCCTGCCTGCAACTGGCAGACCTGGCGGGCATGACCGCCAGTGACCTTGCCCGCAGCCTGCTGCGCCCGCGTGCCGGCGTACGCTGGCAGTGGTTCGCTGCGCACCCAGCCTACAGCCTCTGGCAGCACAGCCGCGAACACCTGCCATGGCCGCAGGATCACCCCTGGGCCGCCGAAGGTGTGCTGTTCAGCGGTGACCGCGACGGCGTGGCGCACCAGGCAATCGGTCTCGGCGGCTGCGCCTTCCTCGATGCCTGCGCCTCTGGCCAGCCACTGGAACAGGCGTCGCTGCACGCCGAACAGACCCAACCCGACCTGGACTTCAACGACCTGCTCGGCCGGTTGTTGCAAGCCCGGGTCTTTCGCCCACTCACCTTCGCTTGAGGAAGCCGTCATGGACATCACCCACGCCAGCACGTCAGCCCATGGCTTGCGCCAGCACTGGAACCGCCTTGCCGACTGGCTGCAACGGCTGTTGAGCGACAGCCTGTTGTGCCTGGTCGCTCGCCTGGGCATCGCCTCGATCTTCTTTCTGTCCGGGCGCACCAAGGTCGAAGGGCTACTCACCATCACCCCCGGCACCTATGAGTTGTTCCAGAGCGACTATGCCTTGCCGCTGGTGTCACCCTGGCTGACGGCCCACCTGGCGACCTATGCCGAGCACCTGTTCCCGCTGCTGCTGGTGCTGGGCCTGTTCACCCGCCTGTCGGCGCTGGCCCTGTTGGGCATGACCACGGTGATCGAGATCTTCGTCTACCCCGATGCCTGGCCCACCCACCTGTCCTGGGCTGGCCTGCTTCTGCTGCTGGTTGCCCGGGGTGGCGGGAGATGGTCGCTGGATCGGGTGTTGCGCTTGCGTTGAAGGGGGCTGATCGCTTTGTGGGCAAGGGGGCCAGCCACACAATCTTCAGCGCCTATCAGATCGAGCGCCGCCCACGCGGCGCATCGCGGATGAATCCGCTCCTACCGGTTGTTTCGGGCCAGTTTTGTCTGGGAGAGTGCCGGAGACCGCCCTGTTTCTTACTACGAGGCATCGCCTCTGGCACAGGCATGACTGGCCCGAAACAGACTGTAGGAGCGGATTCATCCGCGATGCGCCGCGTAGGCGGCGCTCGATCCATGCACCACCACAAAACCTCAGCCGGGCAACTGGTCGCCATCACCCGACTACCCGACAAATCCATTGCCTGTTCGGACAACCATCAGTCGCCTGACTGACACAAATATTTTCACTATGTTGATTTGTGAAATAATTCATGTCATTTTCTGACTCACCTGCTCCATCGCCCGCAACGGGCCATGGCAGGCACCGCCCTACCCACCGGAGTCAAGAATATGAACAAGACCGGACTTCTCGGCGCATTGGCACTCTGTGCCTGCAGCGCACTCACACAAGCCGACGAAGGCAGCCTGCGCATCGGCATCGAAGCCGCCTACCCGCCGTTCTCCTACCGCACCCCCGAAGGTGAGCTGGCCGGCTTCGACTACGACATCGGCAACGCCCTGTGCGCGCAGATGCAGGTGAAATGCCAGTGGGTCATCCAGGAGTTCGACGGGATGATTCCGTCATTGAAGGTGCGCAAGATCGACGCCGTGCTGTCGTCCATGTCGATCACCGAGGACCGCCTGAAATCGGTCGATTTCACCGACAAGTACTACCACACCCCCGGCAAGTTCGCGATGAAGGCCGGCAGCCTCCTCAACGACCCGGTCACCGACCTCAAGGGCCGCAAGGTCGGCGTGCAGCGCGCCTCCACCTACGACCGCTACGCCACCGAGCAACTGGAGCCCGCCGGCGTCGAAGTGGTGCGCTACGCCTCGCAGAACGAAGCCTTCCTCGACCTGGTGGCCGGGCGCCTGGACGCCACCCTCGCCGACATCGTCAACACCACGGAGAGCTTCATCAAGACCCCGGCGGGCCAAGGCTTCGCCCTGGTCGGCCCGGACATCAGCGACCCGCAGTACTTCGGCCGCGGCGCCGGCATCGCCGTGCGCAAGGGCGACAGCGCCAACCTGGCCAGGTTCAACGCCGCCATCGCCGCCATCCGCGCCAATGGCACCTACCAGAAAGTGCAGAGCAAGTACTTCCCGTTCGACATCTACGGCCAATAACCCCGCCCGACGAGGACTTCCATCATGCTTCACGGCTATGCCTCGAGCATTCTCGACGGCGCGTGGCTGAGTGTCAGCCTGGCCCTGCTGGCGATGGCCCTGGCCATCACCCTGGGCCTGATCGGCGCGGCCTGCCGCCTGTCACCGCTGAAATGGCTGGCGACCCTGGGTGATGTCTACACCACGGTGGTGCGCGGCATTCCCGACCTGGTGCTGATCCTGCTGGTGTTCTACGGCGGCCAGGACCTGGTCAACCGGTTGGCCTTGGCGCTGGGCTACGAGCAGTACATCGACATCAACCCGTTCATCGCCGGGGTCTGCACCATGGGTTTCATTTTCGGCGCCTACCTGTCGGAGACCTTTCGCGGCGCCTTCCTGGCCATCCCCCGCGGGCAGGCCGAAGCGGGCGCGGCCTATGGCATGAGCGGCCTGCAGGTGTTCTGGCGGATCAGCGTGCCGCAGATGGTGCGCCTGGCCCTGCCGGGCTTCACCAACAACTGGCTGGTGCTGACCAAGTCCACCGCGCTGATTTCGGTGATCGGCCTGCAGGACATGATGTTCAAGGCCAAGAACGCCGCCGACGCCACCCACCAACCCTTCACCTTCTTCCTCGCCGTGGCCGGGCTGTACCTGCTGCTGACCAGCGTGTCACTGGTGCTGTTGCGAGGTGTGGAGAAGCGCTATTCGGTCGGTGTCAAAGCCGCCGAGCTGTGAGAGGACGCCTTCGATGATGCTCGACTATCAACTGATCTGGCAGAACCTGCCGCTGTACCTGGGTGGCATCGCGCTGACCCTGAAAGTGCTGCTGATCTCCCTGGCCTGCGGCCTGGCGCTGGCGATCCCGCTGGCACTGATGCGCGTCTCGCGGTCCTGCCTGCTGCGCGTGCCGGCCTGGCTCTACACCTATGTGATCCGCGGTACGCCGATGCTGGTGCAGCTGTTCCTGATCTACTACGGCCTGGCGCAGTTCGAGGCGGTGCGCCAGAGCCCGCTGTGGCCGTACCTGTCCAGCGCCACCTTCTGCACCTGCCTGGCGTTCGCCATCAACACCAGCGCCTACAGCGCCGAGCTGCTGGCCGGCAGCCTCAGGGCCACGCCCCGGGGCGAGCTGGAGGCCGCCCGCGCCATGGGCATGTCGCGCCTGACCCTGTACCGCCGCATCCTGCTGCCGTCGGCCCTGCGCCGGGCGCTGCCGCAGTACAGCAACGAGGTGCTGATGATGCTGCAGACCACCAGCCTGGCCTCGATTGTCACCCTGGTCGACATCACCGGCGCGGCCAAGACCTTCAACGCCCGCTATTACCTGCCCTTCGAGGCGTACATCACCGCCGGGCTGATCTACCTGGCCCTGACCTTCATGCTGGTGCGCCTGTTCAAGCTGGCCGAACGCCGCTGGCTGGCCTACCTGGCCCCGCGCAAGCACTAAGGAGCTTCCCATGCAGCACATTGACCACACTCTGCCCTGGAGCACCTGCGGCACCCAGCGCAGCCTGCGCGTGTTGCGCTTCGGCAACGGCCCGCGCAAGGCCTATATCCAGGCCTCGCTGCATGCCGACGAGCTGCCGGGCATGCGCGTGGCGGTCGAGCTCAAGCGCCGGCTGCTCGAGCTCGAAGCCCAAGGGCGGCTCAGCGGGGTGATCGAACTGGTGCCGCTGGCCAACCCGATCGGCATCGGCCAGATGTTCCAGGCCACCCACCAGGGCCGTTTCGAATTCGACAGCGGCAAGAACTTCAACCGCGAATTCCCGGCGTTGACCGAGGCGCTGGCGGCGCACCTGCAAGGCCGGCTGGGTGGCGATGGCGACGCCAACGTGGCGACCATCCGCCAGGCCATGCTCGACCTGCTCGCCGACCTGCCGCCGGCCAGGTCCGAGCTCGACGGCCTGCGCCGCCTGCTGCTGCAACACGCCTGCGACGCCGACCTGGTGCTGGACCTGCACTGCGATTTCGAGTCGGTGATGCTGCTCTACGCCATGCCCCAGCACTGGCCGCAGCTGCATTCACTGGCCGCACGCCTGGGCGCCGAAACGGCGCTGCTGGCCGAAGGCGCCGGTGGCGATGCCTTCGATGAAGCCTGCGCGGCGCCCTGGCTGCACCTGCGCGAGTACTTCCCCGAAGCCGACATCCCCCTGGCCTGCGTGGCCACCACCATCGAACTGCGCGGCATGGCCGACACCGGCCGCGAACAGTGCCAGGCCAGCGCCGAGCAGATTCTCGGCTACCTCGCCGACCAGGGCCTGATCGACGGCCCGTGGCCCGCCGCGCCCGATCACCACTGCCCGGCCACGCCGTTCGCCGGCGCCCAGTACGCCTACGCCGAACACCCAGGCGTGGTCAGCTTCCTGCAGCCGCTGGGGGCCAAGGTGCGGGCCGGCGATCCGCTGTTCGAAGTGATCGATCCGCTCAGCGACCGCCACAGCGTGGTCCACGCCAGCACCGACGGCATCCTCTATGCCCGCGAACGCCTGCGTTTCGCCCAGCCCGGCCTGTGGCTGGCCAAGGTCGCCGGCAGCACACCCATCCGCCAGGGTCGCTTGCTCAGCGACTGACACCACGGGAATCGACACATGAACAAACTCGACATCCAGCAACTGCACAAAAGCTACGGCAACCACCAGGTGCTGCGCGGCGTCTCCCTGCAGGCCAACGCCGGCGACGTGATCAGCATCATCGGCTCCAGCGGTTCGGGCAAGAGCACTTTCCTGCGCTGCATCAACCTGCTCGAACAGCCCAACGCCGGGCAGATCCTGGTCAACGGCGAGCAACTGAAACTGCGCAGTTGCCCGCGTGGCGGGTTGCGCGCCGCCGACCCGCGCCAACTGCAACGGCTGCGCGCGCGGTTGAGCATGGTGTTCCAGCATTTCAACCTGTGGTCGCACATGAGCGCGCTGGAGAACGTCATGGAAGCCCCGGTGCAGGTGCTGGGCATGGGCCGCAAGGAGGCGCGTGAAAAGGCCGAGCACTACCTGCACAAGGTCGGTGTCAGCCACCGGCGCGACGCCTACCCGGCGCACATGTCCGGCGGCGAGCAGCAACGGGTGGCCATTGCCCGGGCGCTGGCCATGGAGCCGGAGGTGATGCTGTTCGACGAGCCTACCTCGGCGCTCGACCCGGAGCTGGTGGGCGAGGTGCTGAAGGTCATGCAGGACCTGGCCCAGGAAGGCCGGACCATGGTCGTGGTCACCCATGAGATGGGCTTCGCCCGCGAGGTGTCCAACCAGCTGCTGTTCCTGCACAAGGGCCTGGCCGAAGAGTGTGGCGACCCACGCGAGGTGCTCGCCCGGCCACAGTCCGAGCGCCTGCGCCAGTTCCTCGCCGGCAGCCTCAAGTAAGCCTCTGCACTTCCCGGCTCCGCGCCGGGAAATGCCTTGGGATACACTACGGCCACGCTTACAGGAGCCTCGCCGCGGATGACCAGCCATTCGAAGAACACCACCGTCTATGCCTCACCGGTCCTGCGCAAGCTGTCGCAGGGCCTGGCCGAGCTGCCGCCCTCGCTGCGCAAGGTCGCCGACTACATCCTGCGCCATCCGCTCAAGGCCGCGACCTTGACCATCGAGGAGATGGCCCAGGCCACCGCCACCTCGCCGGCGGCGGTCAACCGCCTGGCCAAGGCCCTCGACCTCGGCGGCTACAGCGGCATGAAGAGCGAGCTGGTCACGACCCTGCAGCAGATGGTCTCGCCAGTGGACAAGCTGCGCAACGAACTGGCCCAGCGCCCGGGCGGCGACTTCGGCCTGCATGAGCAGATCCAGAGCGCCACCAGCAACCTGGCGACCACGGCCAGCAACAACCAGGCCGAGGCCTTCGAGGCCTTCATCAGCAGCCTGGTCGGTGCGCGCAAGGTGTATGTGCTGGGTTTCGGCAACAGCGTGTACCTGGCCGGGCTGGCAGCGTCGACCCTGGTGCCGTTCTGCCAGGACGCCTGCGCCATCAGCATGGAAGGCGGCAACGAGAATGCCGCCTACCGCCTGGCCGCGATCACCGAGCAGGATGTGCTGCTGGCGATCGCCCTGCCCCGCTATTCCCAGGACACCCTGCAACTGTCGCGGTTCGCCCATGAGCGCAATGCCACGGTGCTGGCAATCACCGATTCGCCCGCCTCGCCCCTGGCACCGATCGCCCGCCATGTGCTGTACGCCCCCGCCGATCACCCGGTGCTGACCAGTTCCAACATCGCCGTGCTGGCGCTGATCGAAGGGTTGGTGGCCGGGGTCATGGCACGTAACAAGGAAGCGGTGAAACTGGCGACCGAGCTGACCGAAAGCGTGATGTCCTACCTGCATGTGCCGGGCGGCAAAGCAACCAGGCGGTAGCCCGCTGCCCTGTAGGAGCCAGCCTTGCTGGCGAACAGCGTCGTGCACGGATCCAAGACAGGCGTCGGGCCCGGTTCGCCAGCGCAGCGTCGTGCACGGATCCGAGACAGGCGTCGGCCCGGTTCGCCAGCGAAGCTGGCTCCTACAGGGGGCCATGCTGTTCTCCATATCCGGCACCCGTAGGAGCCAGCCTTGCTGGCGAACAGCGTCGTGCACGGATCCGAGACAGGCGTCGGCCCGGTTCGCCAGCGAAGCTGGCTCCTACAGGGGGCCATGCTGTTGCCTATACTCTGCCACCCTCAAGGAGCTGCACATGCCTCTCGTACGCATCGACATCCGCCGCCACCCCGACCGCACGCACCTGGAAAAGCTCGGGCAGGTGGTGTTCGCGGCCATGAAACGCACCATCAATGTGCCAGAGCACGACAACTTCCAGGTGCTCACCGAACACGACGACGACCGCCTGGTGAATGACCGCGAATATCTGGGCATACAGCGCACCGACGGCCAGGTATTCATCCAGCTCACCATCAGCGAGGGGCGCACGGTCGAGCAGAAGAAAGCGCTCTTCCAGGCCATCGCCGAAGGGTTGAACGCAGAGGCAGGCGTACGCCCGGAAGATGTGTTCATCAACCTCGTCGAAGTGCGCAAGGAGAACTGGTCGTTCGGCAACGGCATTGCCCAGTACGCGATCTAGGTGATGGTTTTTCTACTGGCATGGGTTCCTTTACCCAGGCATCAAGGCTAGTCTCGGCACACACGCTCCCGTCGATAGAACAGCCATCGCCATGCCTGCTGGATTCCCGTCACTGCCGTCACTCAACGCCCTGCGCATGTTCGAGGTGGTGGCCCGGCACCTGAACTTTCGCCTGGCCGCCGAAGAGCTGGAGGTGACCCAGGCCGCGGTTGCCCAGCAGATCCGCGGCCTGGAGGCCAGCCTCGAGATTCGCCTGTTCGAACGCCTGCCACGGGGCCTGGGGCTGACCGACGCAGGCCTGGCCTACAGCGCCAGCGTGCGCGACGCCCTGGCGATGATCGACGAGGCCACCCGCCTGCTCAGGCCAGCGCCGACCCACCTGACGGTCAGCGTCACCCCCACCTTCGCCTCGAAATGGCTGATACCCCGGCTGGGGGCGTTCGCCGAGGACAACCCGCAGATCGACCTGCGCCTGCTCGCCACCGACCGGCTGTCGCACTTCCAGACCGATGGGGTGGACCTCGCCGTGCGCCAGGGCCAGCTACCCTTCGGCGCCGGGCTGAACGCCGAACTGCTGCTCGAGCAGCATATCGTCGCAGTGGCCAGCCCGCAGTTGATTGCGGACAAGGGCCTGCCAGACAGTTTCGAGGCCCTGCAAAGCTTCGTCTGGCTTCACGACGCCCACGGTTTCTGGCCCCAGTTCACCGCCACCCTGTACCCCGGACACGCCCCGGTCAGCGCCAGGCACATGCGCTTCAACCAGACCGCCCTGGCCATCGAGGCCGCCGTCAACGGCCAGGGCATCTGCCTGGCCAGCCATGCCTTCGTCGCGGCCGACCTCGCCGCCGGCAGGCTGGTGCAGGTCTTCCCCCAACAGTTGCGCCTGGACAAGGCGTTCTACCTGGTGTGGCCACGCAAGCCCCGACAGCCGGCGACCTTGCAGCGGGTCAAGGCCTGGTTGCTGGAACAGGTAGCCGATAGCTGAGCTACTGGCTCTGCAAAGCCCGGCTGCCTCCCTCGCCCCACGTCGTGCTGCTAGGGTTACAGCCTCAGTCAAGGCATTTACCTGGAGGCAGCATGTCAGTCGAAAAAGTAGCGATCATCACCGCCGGTGGCAGCGGCATGGGGGCGGCCGCGGCGCGGCGCCTGGCCGCCGACGGCTACAAGGTCGGGATCCTGTCGTCGTCGGGCAAGGGCGAGGCCCTGGCCGATGAACTGGGTGGCGTGGGCATCACCGGCAGCAACCAGTCGGTGGATGACCTGCAACGCCTGGTCGACACCGTCATGGCCAAGTGGGGGCGCATCGACGTGCTGGTCAACAGCGCCGGCCACGGCCCGCGCGCGCCGATCCTCGAGATCAGCGACGAGGACTGGCACAAGGGCATGGACACCTACCTGCTCAACGTCATCCGCCCGGCCCGCCTGGTGACACCGATCATGCAACGGCAGAAGGCCGGGGTGATCATCAACATCTCCACCGCCTGGGCCTTCGAACCCAGCGCCCTGTTCCCCACTTCCGCGGTGTTCCGCTCAGGCCTGGCGGCGTTCACCAAGATCTTCGCCGACGAGTTCGCCGGCGACAACGTGCGCATCAACAACGTCCTGCCCGGCTGGATCGACAGCCTGCCGGCCACCGAGCAACGCCGCGACAGCGTGCCGCTCAAGCGCTACGGCACCAGCGAGGAGATCGCCGCCACCATCGCCTTCCTGGCCAGCGACGGCGCCGCCTACATCACCGGGCAGAACATCAAGGTCGATGGCGGGCTGACGCGCAGCGTGTGAGTGCGCGGCGGGTCAGTTCTTTTCGCTGCCCTCGCCAGGATCCCGGGCAGGTGCCGAGAACCACTTGTCCCGTGGCACCCACTTCGCCTGCGCCGGGTCGCCCAGGTAGTGCGGCGACATGATCTGCACGCCATGTTCGTTGAATACATCCTGGATATTGGCGTGCAGCAGGCTCAGCAGCTCCGCCCGTGGCCTCGGCTCGCTGGGGATCGCCTGGGCCACCAGGCGGTATTCGGGATAGAAGTCCGAAAGCCCAGTCTGGAACACCTGCGGCCTGGGCGTGGCGACGATCCCCTCGGTGCGCGTCGCGGCCTCGATCAGCATGGCCTCGACCTGGCGCCAGGGTGTGTCGTAGCCAATGGTGACCACGGTGTCGACGATATAGCCCTGGCCCTGGACCACCCGCGAATAGTTGCGCGTCACGGAGCCGGTAATCATCGAGTTGGGCAAGGTCAGCACCTCGCCAAGCCCGGTGCGGATCGTGGTGTTGAACATGCCCACCTCGGTCACCGTGCCCTCGTTGTCGCCCACGCGCACATACTCCCCGGCCTTCAGCGTGCGTGAGTAGGTGAGGATCAACCCGGCCGCCGCCTGCCCCACCACACTGGAGGCACCCAGGGAGATCATCAGGCCGAGCAGCACCGACAGGCCTTTGAAGGCATCGGTCCCCGAGCCCGGCAGGTACGGGTAGGCCATCACCAGGGCGAACAGCCAGATCGCCAGCGAAGTCAGGCGCGTGGTGGGCTGCAGGGTTTCTTCCGTCAGCCAGTTGAGCGTCCCTGGGCGCGCCATGCGCTCCAGCAAGCGGCGACTGAACCCGCTGATGCCACGGGCGATGAAAAAGATCAGCACGGCCACGGCGATACCTGGGATGGCGTGGAGGATGCCATCGAGCAGGTAACGCAGCAGGTCGAGCAGGTGCACGTTGAGGCTTTCGCCCCAGGGCCGGGTGTAAGGGAACTGCGACAGCACGAAGCTCAGCCACTGGTAGCTCAGCAGCAGCACCACGCCCCAGTACAGCAGGCGCAACAGACGGTCGATCAGAAAGTACACGTACTGCATGTCGAACAACGGCAGTTGCCCGACGCGCAGTTGGTAGGCGCGCTCGCGCATCAGTTGCGGCAGCCGGCCACGCAGCTTGCGCCGCGCCAGGTTGGCGGCCTTTATCAGCGCCAGGTAGATCACACTGGCCAACGCCGAGTAGCCCAGCGCCTTGAACAGGAAATGCAGGTTGCGCGCCTCGCCCGACTCTTCGACGACCTGGCGCAGGACGGCGGCGGCCTGCTCGGCCGCCGCGCGGGTGTCGCCGCCCTCCAGCCCCAGGTCCTGGGGGGCGACGATGAACGCACGCCGCCCGCCCAGCAGCACCAGGTGGCTGTGCATGATCGGGTCGACGCTGACCTTGAGTTCGTCGGTGCCACGCAACACGTCGTCGATCACCATGGCGGCCCGCTGTGCCCGTGCGGCGGGGGTCTCGCCAAGCAACGTGGCATGGAAGGTGAAGATACTGCGGTTGGCGATGCGCAGCTCGGCGGGTTCGCCAGGTGTGCCGTCGGTGTTAGTGCCCACGGGTTCGTTGCCCAAGGCCCAGGCCGGCAGCAGGGTGCAACACACAAGCAGCAGGAAGAACAGGCGCTTCATCACGGGCCCCCCGGCCTCCATGTGGAATGCTGTAGTGATAGCACAGCTGTACCGGCTGGATCAGGACTTGTGGTTGCGGGTCAGATCGAGCGCCGCCCGCGCGGCGCATCGCGGATGAATCCGCTCCTACAGGCAGGTAGCAAGCGCGTCGTACCAACAGGCCACGTTGCAACAAACGTGTAGGAGCGGATTCATCCGCGATGCGCTGCACGGGCGGCGCTCGATCTCACAACCCCTGCATCTCTTCCGGCAAACCCCCCATCAAAAACCAACAGGCCACCCCCTTTACCTGTCTATAACTTCATAGTTCAAGGTCGCCCCCAACACAGTGAGGTGAACGCCGATGTATCGCATTTCCGAACTGGCGGCCTTGGTGGGCCTCAGCCGTTCGACATTGCTCTATTACGAAAAGCTCGGGCTGATCAGGTCCAGCCGCGAGGCCAATGGCTACCGCCGCTACAGCGATGCGGACCTGCAGCAGCTGCGGTTGCTGCAGCAGTTGCAGGCGGGCGGCCTGACCCTCAAGGAATGCCAGGCGTGCCTTGGGGCACGTATCGACAGGCCCACCCTGCTCGCCCGCCTGCGCACGCTGGATGAAGAAATCGCCGTCCGCCAGCAATCGCGGGAACTGCTGGCCGCGATGCTGGGCCGGGCCTCCATGCGCCCCTGGCACCAAGCCTTGGAACATCAAGCGCCGGGCGCCCACCTGGCCTGGCTGCGCAAGCAGGGCTTCAACGAAAAACAGGCCCTGCGCCTGAAATGGTTATCGAAGGACATGAACGAACACGAACGCTACATGGCCGACTTCGAGCACCTGTTCGAAGGCCTTCAGCGCCTCGGGCCCGGCTCGCCCGAAGACACCCTGGCAGCGTTGCAGGCCCTGCCCTTCGCGCCAGCCAAGGTGCTGGAGATCGGCTGCGGCCGAGGCGCCAGCACCACACTGCTGGCAACACACGGCCATGCCGCCATCACCGCACTGGACAACGATGAACACAACCTCGGCCGCCTGGGCGACGCGCTCGCGGCCAAGGGGCTGCAAGCGCGCGTTCGCCAGGTGTGCGCGAGCATGACCGCGCTGCCGTTCGCAGCCGGGCAGTTCGACACGATCTGGGCCGAGGGTTGCGCCTACATCATGGGCTTCGCCCAGGCCCTGAAGTACTGGCGAGCGTTCCTGGCGCCACAGGGCGTGCTGGTGGTCAGCGATCTGGTCCAGGTCGCCGATGTGCTATCCGACGAGGCCGGCGCGTTCTGGCAGGCCAACTACCCCGACCTGCAAAACGTGGCATCACGCCTGACCGCCATCGGCAAACTGGGCTACCGGGTACTGCAGCACTTCCCCATGAGCCAGCAGGCCTGGGACAACTACCTCGGCCCGCTGCGGGAACGCCTGGCCACGCTGGACAATACTGCCTTCGCCTCCCAGGCGTTGGCCGACATCACCCGCGAACTGGAGATCCATGCGCGCCACCTCGGCGAGTACGGCTATCACCTGTTCATCCTGCAAAAACAAAGCGATTGAATATGAACATCACACTGCGCAACGAACGACCTGAAGACATCCCCAACATCAACCGCCTGACCGAGGCGGCCTTTGCCAACGCCGAGCACTCCAGCCATACCGAGCACTTCATCGTCGACGCCCTGCGCCGGGCGGGGCAACTCAGCGTGTCGCTGGTGGCCGTCGAGGGCGACAGCCTGGTTGGCCATGTCGCACTCTCCCCGGTGACCCTGTCATCAGGCCTGAGCGGCTGGTTCGGCCTGGGGCCGATCTCGGTGCTGCCGGCCCGCCAGGGCCAAGGCATCGGGTCGCTGCTGATGAAGGCCGCATTGGCCGAGTTGCAGCGCATGGGCGGTGCCGGTTGCGTGGTGTTGGGTGACCCGGCGTACTACGCCAGGTTCGGCTTCAAGCCCCAACCGGGGCTGACGCTGCCGGGCGTCCCTGCCGAGTACTTCCAGGCCCTGGCCTTCGACGACGCGATGGCGCAGGGCACAGTGCGGTATCACGACGCCTTTTCCGCCACCGAGTAACCCTGCACAACGCAAAAGGGCCGCAAAGCGGCCCTTTCTCATATCCCTCGATCAGCTCAAGGGCAGACGCAGGTGGACGGCCCGAACACCGGCCCCGCACACGGGTCCTTGGATGGGCCGAACACCGGGCAGGACGCCTGGGCGGTCAGCGCGACGCCCCAGGTCAACAGCACAGCCAGCAACGCTTTCTTCATTGGCAACCTCCTTGTCATCAGAAAAAGGGCATCAACGCTCGCACACGCAAACCGTTGGCCCAAGCACCGCGCCCGAGCACGGGTCTTCCCACGGGCCCAGCACCGCGCAGTCCGCCTGTGCATTCAGCGAGAACATCCACAGCAGCGCCGACGCTGCCAGCAGTTTTCTTTTCACCTTGACCTCCTTGGTCGAGACATCGACAACGATCCGTGTAACGCACGGTGACGTGGGCGTCAGCATGTGACCTTGGGGTCGGCCTGACAAGCGTGGCGCAGTGTCGCGCTCATTTGGATGGTTTTGATCGCGTGATGGCGAGCAGGTGCTTGGCAGCGGCGTTGCAGTGCTCTGCAGATCGAGCGCCGCATCGCGGATAAATCCGCTCCTACACCCGCCAGGCAACCGTGTCCCATCCAGGCATAACGGGCCCTGGTAGGAGCGGATTTATCCGCGATGCGCCGCACGAGCGGCGCTCGATCTCAAACGCGCTGCGACACGACCGTCGAACGCCTTGGAGCAACCGGATACCTCAACCAGCCAACCCCGCCGCACGAGCCCGCGCCGCGTGCAGCTTCTTGTAGCTCTCGACCAGGCGCAGGTGCCGGTCCAGCCCTTCCAGCTTCATGCTGGTCGGCGTCAGCCCATGGAAGCGCACGCTGCCGTCCACCGACCCCAGCACCGCGTCCATCCGCTCGTTGCCGAACATCCGGCGGAAGTTAAACTCGTAGTCGGCCATCTCCAGTTCATCGTCCAGCACCACCTCCAGCACCACGTTGAGCGCCTGGTAGAACAGCCCGCGCTCGACGGTGTTGTCGTTGAACTGCAGGAACATCTCGACCAGTTCCTTGGCGTCCTCGAAGCGCTGCAGCACCAGGTGGACCAGCAGCTTCAGCTCAAGGATGGTGAGCTGGCCCCAGACCGTGTTGTCGTCGAACTCGACGCCGATCAGCGTGGTGATGGTGGTGTAGTCGTCCACCTCGGCATTGTCCAGGCGCTTGAGCAGCAGCTTCAGCGAACGGTTGTCGAGTTGGTGCAGGTTGAGGATGTCGGAACGGAAACCCAACGCCCGGTTGGTGTTGTCCCAGATCAGGTCCTCGACCGGGTAGATCTCCGAGTAGCCTGGCACCAGGATGCGGCAGGCGGTGGCGCCGAGGTCGTCGTACACGGCCATGTACACCTCCTTGCCCAGGTCCTCGAGGATGCCGAACAGGGTCTGCGCCTCCTGCACGTTGGAGTCTTCGCCATGGCCGCTGAAGTCCCACTCGACGAACTCGAAGTCGGCCTTGGCGCTGAAGAAGCGCCACGACACCACGCCGCTGGAGTCGATGAAGTGCTCGACGAAGTTGTTCGGCTCGGTCAGCGCGTGGCTTTCGAAGGTGGGTTGCGGCAGGTCGTTCAGGCCCTCGAAGCTGCGCCCCTGCAACAGTTCGGTGAGGCTGCGCTCCAATGCCACCTCGAAGCTTGGGTGGGCGCCGAACGAGGCGAACACGCCACCGGTGCGCGGGTTCATCAAGGTCACGCACATCACCGGGAACTCGCCGCCCAGCGACGCATCCTTGACCAGCACCGGGAAGCCCTGCTCCTCCAGCCCCTGGATACCGGCGACGATACCGGGGTACTTGGCCAGCACCTCTTGAGGCACATCCGGCAGGCACAGCTCGCCTTCGAGGATTTCGCGCTTGACCGCCCGCTCGAAGATTTCCGACAGGCACTGCACCTGCGCCTCGGCCAGGGTGTTGCCGGCGCTCATGCCGTTGCTCAGGTACAGGTTCTCGATCAGGTTGGACGGGAAGTACACCGTCTCACCGTCCGATTGGCGCACGAATGGCAGCGAGCAGATGCCGCGCTCCTTGTTGCCCGAGTTGGTGTCGTACAGGTGCGAGCCGCGCAGCTCGCCGTCCGGGTTGAAGACTTCCAGGCAGTACTCGTCAAGGATCTCGGCCGGCAGCGCATCCTTGGGCCCGGGCTTGAACCACTGCTCGTTCGGATAGTGCACGAACGGCGCGTTGGCGATGTCCTCGCCCCAGAACTGGTCGTTGTAGAAGAAGTTGCAGTTCAACCGCTCGATGAACTCGCCCAGCGCCGAGGCCAGCGCGGCTTCCTTGGTGGCGCCCTTGCCGTTGGTGAAGCACATCGGCGACTGCGCGTCGCGCACATGCAGCGACCAGACGTTGGGCACGATGTTGCGCCACGAGGCGATCTCGATCTTCATCCCCAGGCCCGCCAGGATCGCCGACATATTGGCGATGGTCTGCTCCAGCGGCAGGTCCTTGCCCGGAATGTAGGTGGTGCTGTCCGATACCGGCATCAGCAGCGCCTGGGCGTCGGCGTCGAGGTTGTCGACCTCCTCGATGATGAACTCGGGGCCGGTCTGCACCACCTTCTTGACGGTGCAGCGGTCGATCGAGCGCAGGATGCCCTGGCGGTCCTTCTCGGAGATATCCTCGGGCAGCTCGACCTGGATCTTGAAGATCTGGTTGTAGCGGTTCTCGGGGTCGACGATGTTGTTCTGCGACAGGCGGATGTTTTCCGTGGGGATGTCGCGGGTCTGGCAGTACAGCTTGACGAAGTACGCCGCGCACAGGGCCGACGACGCCAGGAAGTAGTCGAACGGCCCTGGGGCCGAGCCGTCGCCCTTGTAGCGGATCGGCTGGTCGGCGATCACCGTGAAGTCGTCGAACTTGGCTTCGAGACGGAGGTTGTCGAGAAAATTGACCTTGATTTCCATGCGCGGGGGTACCAGAAAGCGGGCGGGAACAAATGAATGGCGGGCATTATCCGGGATTTTTGCCGGGAAGTGTTGACCGCGCGCTGCCAGTGATTCACCGGTAGGAGCCAGCCTTGCTGGCGATGCCCGGCAAGGCCGGGCCAATACGCCCCACGACCACCTTCCCTGGTCTATGGTTTCCTTCGATCACGACGATGCCTGCCCGGCATACCGCCGGTCGGGCGCCAAGGCGCACGGAGTGCCGCTATGAACAAGACCGCCCTGCCCCTGCTGTTGTCTACTGCCCTGCTGGCCGCCTGCGGCCCCGACCAGATCGTCGCCGACCTGCCGTCACCCAACGGGCGCTACCACGTCGAGGTGCGCAAGTGCCCGCAGAGCGGCGCGCTCGCCTGGAGCGAGAAGCTCCAGGTCTCGGTGCTCGAGCCCGGCCAGTCGGCCGAATGCCAGTCGGCGGTCAATCCGCTGGTGCAGTTCGACACGGCGGCGCCGGAGAACCAGCTGCAACTCGAATGGCTGTCCGACCACGAACTGCGCGCCTGGCACCCGGACTTCACGGCCGACGCCGGCCCTGCGGCGGCAACCTACAAGCACGACGTGCCGATCAGGCTGGTGTTCATGCCCAAGGCGCTGTTCTAGTGTCCTGTCTCGGAAATACGTTCTCTTTTGGCGAGTGGCTTGGGTGTTCGGCCGAGGCGCCGCGACGAGTCATAGCAGGGCTATGGCGAGGAGTGGCAACGCTGGCCGGGCGCCCAAGACGCCGCCAAAAGTGAACAGCTTATTTCCGAGACAGGACACTAGGCCGCGCGGAAGCTCCAGACGATCTCCACCACCCGCGAGGCCAGGATCAGGTACAGCAGGCACAGCACCACCTGCAACACCGTGTGATAGGGCAGCTTGGCCAGACGATGCAAGGTGTCGCTGACATTGAGCAGCAACAGCACCGCCGACACCAGGATCAGCCCCCAGCCACTCAGGCTCGACACCCACAGCCCCAGCAGGATCTGGTGGTCGCCATGGATGGCCTCGGTGCCTGCCGCGAACAGCAAGGCACACACCAGCAGGTTCTTGAAGTTGTCGAACACCTTGGTGCTCAGGTCCGCTTCCAGCAGGTCGAGGTACTTTCGCCACAGTCTGCGCATTCGTCGCTCCCCCAAATGGGTGCCCGTCATCAGCGCAAGTCTAGAAGCGATTGGTGTTTCCTGGATGCACTCGCAAAAGCACGCCCCAGTCACTACCATTGCCCGGCGCACGGATGACAAGGATTGCGAAACGCGATGAACGAACGCGAGCGGCTGCATCGAGACGGTTATGCCCTGCTACGCGGAGCGATTCCGGCTGCCTGGCTGGAAGGTTTGCGCGCCGTGTTCGATGCCGGGGTGAAACCCTCGGGGCAATGGCCAGTGCCACGTGGCCAGGACTGGCGTCATTCGCAGCTGGACTGCGATCCGCTGATCCAGGCGGTGTGCCGGCTACCGTGCGTGCTGGCGACGGCTGGCGAGCTGATCGGAGAGCGTTTCTTCCTCGCCCAGGTGGAGGGGCGCGAACCCCTTGCCGGTGGCGGTCATCAGCAACTGCACCGCGACCTGAGCGCGCAACGCCCCGGCGACATGGTGGGTGCCCTGGTCTACCTGGATGATTATGGCCCCGCCAACGGCGCGACCCGCATCGTCCCGGGCAGCCATCGCCCGCTACCGGGCGAGCCACCCTTCGACTTCGGCGACGAGTCCCGCGCCGTGCACGTGTCCGGCCTGGCCGGCGACATCCTGGTGTTCGATGTCGACCTGGTGCACGCGGCCAGCCTCAACACCAGTGGCGCCCGCCGTCGCTCGCTGCTGGTCAACTACAGCGCGCAGGGCCTGTACACGTCCCACCTGCAAACGCTGAAGCTGCGCGATATCCGCATGAGCACCCAGGACAGGTTCGATCCCTCGGATCTCCCCTTCAATACCCCCTGATGCGTCAGGCCTGACGCTTGGCATTCTTCTTGACGATGGCCTTCATGCGCGTGGCCGCCCGCTGCACGGTCGCCATTTTTTCCGGGCGCTTCATGCCCCGCCACTTGCGGATCTCGTCCCGGGTGCGGCCGCAGCTCACGCACAACTCGCTGTTGAGCTGACACAGCGAGACGCAGGGGTTGTCGATGTCTTTGGCCATGAGGCGGCTCCAAAAGCGGGGGCGCATCATACCTCGGCCAGCAATCTTTGGCCCGGTGCCCCGCTAAAGATCGATTGCAGGTGAATCGCTCAGGCTGGAAACGGACTTCCTCAACGTGTGAACCAATTCGGTACTGTAAGTGACGGGGTAACCATGGCGTGTCAGGCGATCACAGACATGGCGCACGAAACCGCTCAATCCTCGCGGATACGGAGCCCCCGGGACGCACCCGTTACGGTAGAAAAGCCCACCCTCGATGCTGCACAGCGGCATGTCGTGCTCTTGGTACTTCGCCTCTTTGTAGCGGCGCCGGCGCGGGTAGTCCACGAACGCCCCACGCGGGGCAGTTTCATCCACCCCGTACGCCCATACTTCGACCCAGAGAAGAGGGTCCTCCAGCCGGAAATCACCGGTGGACCGCCCGCCGCCAAACCCAGGGAACTGATGGATTGCCGGGTGGGCGCGATACCTGTAGTCGCACAGGTGCAGCAGATTGGCCACGACCGTTTCAGGCAGCGAGTCATAGCGCGAACCGCTCAGCGACTTGTACTTGCCCCAGCCCATCTGCGTGGAGAGGTCCTGGAGCCAGTCCTGCGCCACGGCATACTTGTACGACCCCGAAGAAGACCCATGCCAGTCGCTTGAAGAGGTGTAGGCGCAATCGCGCAGGAACGCGAGCAGCTCTTCGAAACGCATCCCCTGCCAGTTGGACACCTGCTCGAACCCCTGCCGTTTGCACATCTCGTCGCTGAGATCACGTTCACGGATATTGCGGACCAGGCTGCCATGGGCACGCTCGAGCTGGCTCAGGCTGAGGATCGCCTCGTCCCGGCAAAGGGCGGCCACCCGCTCCAGCAGTTCTTCATCACTGAGTCGTGAGTGATTGATCAGCGCCTTCCAGCCGAACTCGGCCATCACTTCATCTTTCAGGCCGGCGTTGATCGTGCTTTCGGTCGCGCCAGGGAAACGCGACACGAACTCACTCCAGCTGGCGCAGCCTTTGTCGCGGATAAAGGTGACGGCATCGTCGAACGTCCGGATGTCGTGCTCGCGCTTGAACGCGAAGCCGATGTGCTCGAGCACCCGATGATGTACCGCGTCCCCCACCGCCATGCGGCGTGTAATGAAGTTGTTGATACCCGCAGGCAAGGCGGCCCTGATGTGGCCGATATTCATTGCTCCTGCGCTGATCGCCGCTTCGAACGCGACGATGAGCTCATCTTCGGTATAGTCCGCCGGGCGCGCATTGGTGACGAACGCCAACGCCTGGCAGACGGCCAGGTACTTGTTCTTCGCGGTTTCATCGCCATTACGCCTCGACACCGAACTGAGATGCCGCATTGCACGCGGAAAGCGACGTTGGGCCTGCGCAAGGTTATCGACCCCTGCGTCCTGCAACACACGGATGTAGTAGGACTCATCCTGGTGCGTGATGTCTTGCGCCGGATAGCTGTTGTCGCAGCTGGCATTGTCGCAATAGGTGAAGCCCCGGTAGCGCACATGGTCATACGACCTTGCCGCGTTCTGCCCGCCACACAATTGGCAGCGAATCACGACTTTCTGACCGCGGTCCACCTGTTCCCTGCCTGTCATCAGCTTGAGCGAACCGGGGAACTCCATCTGCATATCGTCGAGGAAAGCGCTGAAGGACGCCAGCAAGGTAACCTGCGGCGGGTTGCAGTGCCGGCATTTGCCTTCTTGCCAGTCCAACAGCTCGTTGAAACGCAGGGGAACTTCCTCGCCACACGCGATGTGCACGTAAGCCGCCTTGGCGATACGTCGCGCCGGGGCCTGCGTGGGAGGGACCAGCCCCCTTGAAGCGCAGAGCTGGGCAAGCTGGGTTTGCTCGAGCGCCTTTGCGGGAGCCTTGCGTCGGGTGTCGTCAGACTGGAAGAACGTGCCGCCCTTGGCCGAGAATGCCCTCGCCCGGACCGTGTACCAGCTCTGGCGCATGACTTCCTCGCCCTTGTGCCAGCTCAATGGGTCCTGGGCCGAGATGACCAGACGGTCCAGCGGCACTTCGTCCTGACGCTCATGACGCACGTCATCGAGACCATGCGCCCTGGCGACCGAGCGCAGATGCAGCAGGCTCAGCGCGCCTCGCGGATGGCAGGGAATGAACGCGCAACCGCGCTTGTCGCTGAGCAGTGTCTTGGAGTTCTTCAGGCTCACCATGCCGCACTTGTGCTTGAGCTCGTGCAGCGAAGCACCGTTGCGGTGCGAGCCGCTGATTCTTACGTATTCTTCGTCCGTGATGATCTTGAGGATGTCGGCATCGGTGTAGTCGGACAAGCGGGACATGAGGCGTACGGTATCCATTCCTGAACGAGGCCCTGAGTCTGCCAGAAGGTTTGGCTCAGGTTAACCATCGAGCTCTGGAACAGGCGTTCGCCCACACCTCAGACCGCGGATTCCACCGTGTCGACCGGACGCTTCCCGCGCCCCCTGCTCCAGCGCGTCATCACCCAGCGCACGCCCCCGTTCCAGCAGTACCCCACCACCACGCCCCCCACCAGGCAGAGCACCAGCGCGAACACCGGCTGGTCGAGCAGGCGTTGCGCAACGGACTTGAACTGGTAATGGGTCAGGTAGATGAACAGGGTCGACGAGGCGATCAGCGTCCCGACCCGCGCCAACAGCGCGGGCACCGGCACGGCACGCACCCAGATCAGCGCGAGCACCGCCGGCAGGGCAATATCGATGGGCATCCTGACCATCGCAGCCTCCCACCCATAGCCGGCCAGGGTGAACAGATCGAGTTCACCGATCACCAGCACCGCCAGGGCACTGGCCACCCATTTGCGCGCCGTCGAGTCGGCGTAGTGCACCGCCATGCCCAGCACGGTGATGGCCAGGTAATGCTGCGGCACCCGGTTGTACAACAGGCTGGCGTCGTAGACGAACAGCGTGATCAACACATCGGCCACCAGCAACGCACAGGCTGCCAGCGCCAGGCTACGGAACGGGTTGGCCAGGATCGCCCTGCGCACCCGCCCGATCGACAGCACCAGGCCGATGAGCAGGATCATCTGCACCAGCACTTCGATGTACCAGTAGTTGAAGACCCCAACCTGCTCAGGCGCGAACCAGTTGGACACCAGCAGCAGCGACTGCCAGTGCAGACGGTCGAACACGCATTGGATCAGCACGGTGTACAGCACGGTCGGCAACGCAATGGCGGCGACCGAGCGGAGCAAGGCGCGGGCATCGCCCCGTTCCTCGATGGCCTGCAGCTGGAACCGCGCCAGGCTGAGGCCGGAAATCAGGAACAGCGTCGCCGTGTCGCCGGTCACCACCCAGCCGCCGAACAGCCCGAAGTGCCCGGCGACGATCAGGATGATCGCCAGCATGCGCAACAATACCGGTACCTCGATGGCCTGCATTGCTCGACGCCGGGTTCCGCTCGCGACGGACAGCGCCGCCAGCACCCGTACCGGCGTCGTCTCCCAGCGCTCAGGCAACTGGCCGATCAACTTCTGCAGGGTCATCGAGGCCTGGACGAAGGTCAGCGAATCACCACCCAGCTCGACGAAGGTCAGGTTGCTGTCGATGCTCGGTACCTGGAGGATCCGTGCCCAGGCCTTGCACAGTTGTTGCGCGACCGGCGTCAGCGGCTGCCCGGCTGACGAGGCACCCGTCGTGTCGACGAGCTTGGCCAGCGCGCGCTTGTCGACCTTGCCATTGGGCGTGAGCGGCACCGAGTCCAGGAACAGCCACTGCGCCGGCACCATGTAATCCGGCAACAGGGCGCCCAGCGCATCGCGCAGTTCAGCGCTCGCCACCGCCTGGCGCGCCACGCAACAGGCCACCAGCTTTGTCGCGCCATGTTCATTCAAGGCCAACACCACGCACTGGCGGATCCGCGGATCTCGCGCGACGGTGCTTTCGATCTCGGCCAGCTCGATACGGTGACCACGAATCTTCACCTGGCTGTCGGCGCGGCCGAGAAAGTCGACACTGCCATCGGGCAGGTAGGTACCCTGGTCGCCGGTGCGATAGCAGATATCCCTGGCGTCACCGGTAAACGGATTGACCACGAACTTTTCGCCGGTCAGCGCCGTGTCCCCCCAATAACCCAGCGACAGGTAGGGGCTGCGGATCAGGATCTCCCCCGTTTCACCCTCGCCCGCCAACTGCCCGGCTTCGTTCAGCACCAGCAACTGCGCGTCGTCGATACCTTTGCCCAATGGGATGCGACCTGTGGCCAGCGATGCCTCGATGGGGTGAAACGCCATGGCCTGTGGCGTTTCAGTGGTGCCGTAGAAGTTGACGCTGGCGGCCTGGGGGGCGACGGCGCGAATTTGCTGATGCAACGCCGGGCTCAACGCGTCACCGCCCCAGAACAAGTAGCGCAGGCGCTCCAGCGTCAAGCCCGCAAGCGTGGCGCCGGTTTCGATCAACCGGCCCAGCGGCGGTGTGAGGTGCATGACCGTGACGCCTTCGCCGTGTACCCAGGTTGCCAGGGCCTGGGGGTCGGTCAGGGTCGCCTGGGCCGGGCAGGCGATCCGCGCACCGATCGACAACGGCGTGAACACATCCCGGTACACCGGGTCGTGCCCCAGCCCTGACACCATGGAGAAACATTCGTCGCGGGTGAAGCGGTGGTGCTCGACATGCCATCGGACGAAGTGCACCAATGGCGCGTGGTGGGTGACGATGCCCTTCGGTTCGCCCGTACTGCCCGAGGTGAACGTGATGTAGGCCGGACGTGCCGGGTCAACCTCGGGCAAGTCCACCGCGGCATTGCCAAACTGCCGCAAAGCCACGTCCGGGGCCTCCGGCACCTTGATGACGTGCGCACCTTTCAGGTTGACCGCAACCTCCGCGCTGCCGCACACCAGTACGCAGGCAGGCCGGAGCAGGTCGATGATCTGCTCGATGCGCCCAGGCGGATAGGCCGCGTCGGCCACGCTGAACGTCAACCCGGCGCGGGAGGCGCCAAGCAGCCCATAGACCAGGCCCGCGCAACGGCTGGAGACGATCACCACCCGAGCGCCAGCAGCCACCCCAAGCGCCAGGAGGTGCGCGGCGATGCCATGGCTGATGCGTTCGAGCTGCCGGTAGCTGCAGGCGAAGTCCGGGGTCGTGATCGCCGTGGCCTCGGGCCAACACTGCGCCTGCTGCACGAACGCCTGGAAGATCGGGGCGCTGGCCTGGTACGCCAGGCGCCGGGTCGGGTCTGGGAATGGGTGCGGCATGATGGGCGTTGACCCCGCAGCGACGGTGCGTGACTGACATCCCTGCCCGGCAGCCCGGTGCGATGATGGCCGAGGGCTATAAGCCTGAACGCTAGTGCACGCCAGCACGGCCCGCCAGCAGCCGTCCGACGGTTGGCGCCACGCTCGTCGCGACAACGCGCAACGCATTGAGTTCGCGGACTATTTATCTAAGGGTGGGCCAGAACTTTTTGCGCGATTCCGGTCTATGTGGGTACGCACGGCACGACCGTGCGGTGCCGCCAGGCGGCCACGATCCACTGCCATTCAGAGGTTGTCTTCTCCATGAAACTACATGCCCCACGGATGCTGCTCCTTGGCTTGTTCGCGCTCGCGGCGGCGGGTTCGGTGTCGGCCGCGCAAATGAAGACTCCAGCCTCTGTTTTCACATCCGAAGTCGCGGCTGCTCCAGCACCCGGCCACGCCACTGGCAACCCTTGGCAGAGCACGGCCAGCGTGGCCGGCACGTCGGGCAGCACGTTGCTGGCCCGCGATGACCGGGACTGGCGCAACGAGCGAGACTATTACCGCCGTGAAGACTGGCGCAGGGAGCAGTGGCGCCGCGAGCAATGGCGCCGCGAGCAGCACCGCCGGGAAATCGAACGCCAGCGTTACTGGGAGCGCCATCACGATCGCGCCTTGCATCATCGCTACGAGGACGACCATCGCTACTACCGTCGGTGAACGCCGCAGGGTGATGGCCGTTGACAGCCTTCGCAAAACCCGCAGAATCGCCGTCCTTTTTCTTGCGCGACAGGACGTCCTCCATGCAACGGATCGTGATTCTGGGCAATTCTGGCAGCGGCAAATCCACCTTGGCCCGTGACCTGGGCGCCCGGCTCGGCCTGCCGGTGGTGCATCTGGACACGCTGTTCTGGGAGCCCGGCTGGGTCGAGCCCGACGCCGACCGGTTCCGTGACCGGGTGCGCGAAGCCATCGCCTCTCAGGCCTGGGTCTGCGAGGGCAACTATGCCCGCCGCACATTCGATTTGCGCCTGCCCCGGACGGACCTTGTCATCTGGCTCGATACTCCCCGCCTGACGTGCCTGCGCCGGGTGCTCCTGCGCAGCCTGATAAACCGTCCCCGGCCCGACCTGCCCTCAGGTTGCAGCGAGAAACTCGACAAGGCATTCCTGGGTTTTCTCAAGTTCGTCTGGCAGTTCGACCATGGCTACCGCCAAGGTATCGAGGCTGTACGCCTGAACACGGCCCCGAAGGTGCCCACCTTGCACTTGCGGGGTAACCGGCAGATCAAGGCCTTCCTCGCCAAGTTGCCCACCGCGACGCCACATTTGTAGGAGCGGCTTCAGCCGCGATGCAGACACTGCGGTGCATGGCATCCGCGTTGCGGATGATCGCGGCTGAAGCCGCTCCTACAGGCGTCAAGCCTGAGCCTATGCACACATCGAGCAGCGTTGCCGGGCGTTCTTCGCCCTGCCCTTCGCCAGCCTCGACCGTGACCGACTCAAGCGTGAGCTGGACCAGATCGGTACATACCGAGCAGCAGCAAACCGTTAGCCAAACCGACGATAGCGCAAGAAAACCCGGTATCGACTATCACCTAGTCTTGCCTGACGCGCTCAATGATCAGAATGGGGAACCTGTCTCGCCTGAATCGACTGAGCCACCAGCGGTAGATACCACGTAAACCTGCCATCCCGATCAACTGGGGTAAATAAGGGAAAGAGGCAAACACACCGTGCGCCCCTGATGAAACGCGATGCTTTTTGACAGGCAGTTCAAGCAGGGTGGTACACAGCATGTCCCAATCGGTCGGCCCTTTCTGGGGAGGATTTCGATAAATGGCCTTATAGGTGCCTGCCACGGGATAACAGTCAGCCCCCACGAACGCTCCGGTGATTTTCTGCCGATGGAACAGCGCCTCGATCACCTCGCCCAGTGTCGAATCACAGGCACACCCATTGACAGCCGGCGCGCACATCCATCGAGATCGCCACTGCCCATTGCTGCTCCACCCAATACTGTCAGGCCCTGGAGCAGCGGCATACCAGCCGTAGGGCGGCGGTGTGGAAAGCATGGGGATCGAATAGATACCCAATGATTTGCCCCGACGGTTATTTGCCAGGTGCAATTCAAACCCGGGCCATTGCGACAGCAGGGCCAGTTCCTTGTTGGTTGAGGCATCAGGGTTCGAGCCAGAGAGCGATGTAACCGGAACATTCGCCATGGCAGGGCCAGGGGCGACCTTGGCCTGGAGAATCAAGCCTCGACCCTTCTTGCTGACAATCTGGCCATTCAGGCTAAACGCTTCGATCACAAAAATCGCTGCATCACCCAGCTCCACAGGGCGAGTGATCAGGTGATCATTGATATCCTTCGCCTTGGAAATGGCCATGTCGGCATAGGGCCTTTTATCGATCCAGTCGAGCCTGATCTTCAATGAAAGGGTATGTGGGGTTGAAGCCAATATCGTGTGGAGCGCCGACACGAATGAGGCATCAAACAGGCGCTCCAACTGAGCAAGCTCTCCATTTCCCGAAAAACCCTGGTATCGGTCAGCGATTGCATTATCGATATCAGTGCTTGTACCCATGCGACCTCCGGTGCGGGTTGGCTATCTGTAGTCCCATGATCAGCCAGATACTGGCTCGCCCAGGGCGGCCGTTACCTTTGGGTAGTGGGTGGTCAACACTGCCCAGCGCAGCCCTTGCGCCCCGGATACCTCACCACCGGCACGCGTGGTGTGACGGAGGTCTCCCGCAGAGGTCTCGACCGCCGCCACCCGCTGCTCCCACTGCGCCTGTTCGAAATTCACACCAACAATGATCACGCTGCCTGTCGCCGCTTTTTCGGCCTGGGCCTTGAGCCTGCTCATGTACCAGAAGTCATTGCTGGCACCGGCGAACATCTTGCCTTTGTTGGTGTTGCAGAATGGAACCTTGAGCTCGATGAAGTGGTAACGGGTTTCATCCTGGTCGCGTATCCAGAGATCGCATTGCTTGGTCTTGCAATCCATGGCCGACCAGCGCTGGTCGAGGGCGACTCTGTACTCGACGCCCACATCGCTGTAGTGCTGTTCACTCGGGCCGCGCAATTCGTGCTTGCGGATGAGCCACAGGTAGAACTCGAACTTCAACCATCCCTCGAATCCATTGGCCAAGGCACCAATAGAAGACGGCAGGTAGTCGCGCTCGTTTTCCCAGGATTTCATGAATGCTTCGAATTCTGTCGCTACGTCGGCAATGCCAGGCATCACGTACGCTCCTTGTCGTGGCATGCAAAACCGATAGCATAGCGCCATTGTTCATGCACAAGGCAGCCCCCTCATGGCTCAACCTTGTATTGCCTGACCAGCCAAGGCGGGTAATCGACAAGCCGGGCATCAGACCTACTGAGGGCCGATGGACGGATGACTTCATCCAAGGCACACGATATCCACCGAGATCTCCACCGCCTCCACCGAGCCGCGATTCTCCAGCCAGTGCAGGGTGTCGTGGTCCTCCGGCCAACCCACCCCCGGCCCGTAGTCGGTGGCTACGCCATTACGGTGGTCGGTGATGGTGCCCTGCAGGATGTACACGGTGCCGGGGCGATCGACATGGTCGTGCAATGGCCCGAATACAGCGCCCGGCGCGAGGGTGACCTTGCGCATGCGCAACTGGCGCCCGGCCATGCCTTCGATCTCGGGCCCCAGGTCGACCGTTGCCAACAGTTCCACCGTGACGCCTTGGGTTGGGGGTGCCGCTTGTTCGTTCATTGCCGTGTCGACCTTGCTCGTCGATGAAAAACGCCTGGACCGTTTTACAAAGTGAAGCGCCGCACGGGCGTGCCGGCGAACGCGCAATCGTTTGTGCGCATGGCAGGCGACGAAAGGTAAGGGTTGGGATTCATACCATCTGTCTGGGAAATAACGCCAAGCCCCGCTCTAGTACAAGGCTGGCGGCCCGGTATGGCACGGACTTGAAGCCTTGGCCCCGCTTGCGGCGCCGAAGGCATGGCGGAATGCTGCTACGCTTCTGACAACATGAAAAAGGTTTCATTTGACAGCGGTAGCGCAAGGCACGGTCGCCCCGGCGCACTTCGCATGGAGGCTTCATCAGCCCCGACAGGAAGGAGCTTCACATGGCACTGGCCGAAGATCTGGCACTGCTGGTCCGCCAGGAAGAGGTGCTTCAGTTCAAGCACTTCGACGAAGACGTGGCCTGGCAATTGGGTTCCCTCCTGCAACGGCGAGCCGAGGCTGAAGGCTGGCTGGTGGTGATCGACATCCGCCGCTTCGAGCGCCCGTTGTTCCTCGCTGCCAGGCCTGGGGTGACACCGCACAATCATGACTGGATACGGCGCAAGTGCAATACGGTGCAGCGCTTCCTGTGCAGTTCCTACCGGATCGGCCATCAACTGGCGATCGACCAGAAGGACATCGCCCAACGCTACAACCTGTCGCCCGTGGATTACGCCAGCGCAGGCGGTGGTTTCCCAATCACGGTCAAGGGCGCGGGGGTGATCGGCAGCGTGGCGGTTTCCGGTTTGCCGGAGCGCCAGGACCACCAGGCCATCATCGATGCGCTGTGCACGCTGCTCGGGCATGACCGCGCGGCCTTGTCGCTGGCACCGGCCGGCAAGTTCGCCAACACCAAGGGCAAGGTGGTCGCCGTCAGCGGCTGAGCCCACAACCTCCCTACCGTGTAGGAGCGGCTTCAGCCGCGATGCGGCTGCGCGGTATCTGGCACCCGCTGCGCGGGTGATCGCGGCTGAAGCCGCTCCTGCAGAGGTCGTCTCTGATCCACGATCCTTCATCCTTCCTCCGCCACCTTTCGGCTACCCTGTGTCGCCGTCGCGGCGGCGTTCGTCCGACTGGCAAGCGATCCGCATTCCTCCCACGCCAGGCCCCCATGCACGCATTACTGCAAGAGATCCTCGACCACGTCCGCCCCCTGCTCGCCCAAGGCCAGGTGGCGCAATACATCCCCGCCCTCGCCCAGGTACCGCCCAACCAGCTGGGCATCGCCGTGCAGAGCCTGGACGGCCAGTTGCACTGCGCCGGAGACGCGCACACGCCGTTCTCGATCCAGAGCATCTCCAAGGTGTTCAGCCTGGTGCAGGCGATCAACCACAGTGGCGAGGACATCTGGTCGCGGCTGGGCTACGAACCATCCGGGCAGGCCTTCAACTCGCTGGTGCAGCTGGAGGTGGAAAAGGGTCGGCCACGCAACCCGTTCATCAACGCCGGCGCCCTGGTGATCTGCGACATCAACCAGTCGCGCTACGCCACCCCGACCCTGTCGATGCGCGACTTCGTCCGCCGCCTGTCCGCCAACCCGCGCATCGTCAGCGACGCGGTGGTGGCCGAGTCCGAGTACCAGCACCGTGCGCGCAATGCCGCCATGGCCTACCTGATGCAGGCCTTCGGCAACTTCCACAACGATGTCGACGCGGTGCTGCGCAGCTACTTCCACCATTGCGCATTGTCGATGAGCTGCGTCGACGTGGCCCGTGGCTTCGCCTTCCTGGCCAACGGCGGCCTCTGCCCGCACAGCGGCGAGCAAGTCTTGAGCCGACGCCAGGCGCAGCAGGTGAACGCGATCATGGCCACCAGCGGGTTGTACGACGAAGCCGGCAACTTCGCCTACCGCGTGGGCCTGCCGGGCAAGAGCGGCGTGGGCGGGGGCATCGTCGCGGTGGTACCGGGGCGCTACAGCATCTGCGTGTGGTCGCCGGCACTGAATGCCTCGGGCAACTCGCTGGCCGGGCTGCGGGCGCTGGAGCTGCTGAGCGAGCGAATGACCGGCTCGGTGTTCTCGGCAGTCTCCTGAACGCAGCCCTCAAGGTAGGAGCCGGCTTGCCGGCGAACACCGGCAAGGCCGGTGCAGGCACCGCGGTGCTCCCTTCGCCGGCAAGGCCGGCTCCTACAGGCACGCCAATGCGTTATCCCGCCACGCTGATGGGCTCAACCCGGTCCAGCGCTTGAACGCCCGGCGAAAGCCGCGCACGTCGCTGTAGCCCAGCACCTCGGCGATACGCTCGATGGGCATCCGCGGGTTGCCCAACAAGCTGGTGGCCCGGGCCTGCCGTACTTGCTCCTGCAACGCATCGAAGGTGATGCCATGCTCGACCAGGTGCCGGCGCAAGGTGCGGCTGCTCATGTTCAAGTCGCTGGCAACCTTGTCGATGCGACACCCCTCCTGCAGGTCGCGGGCAATGGCGCGTTCCACGGCCTGCAGCAGGCTCGCCTTCTCCTGCACCGGGGCACATTCGAGCTCCAGCAGCTTGAGCGCCTGGCGCAAGGCGACGGGCTGGTGCCCCGGCAGCGGCTGGTCCAGCCAATGGCTGGCGATCACCATGCGGTTGTGCAGGCAACCGAAGGCGACATTGGGCCCCAGCAAGCGCGTGTACGTCTCCAGGTAACGGGGTGCGCCATGGGTGAACTCGAAGCGCAGCGGCTGGAATTCGGCACCGATCAAGGCACGGCCATAGACCATCAGGCTGGCGAGAAACTCTTCCACCGCGAACACCTGGATGTCGGCGGCGGGCAGCCGGCACTCGACCTCGATGACCGACTCCGTGGCGCCCTCCTCCAGGCTGTACACCGCCATGCCACCGCTGGTGTGCTGGTAGCGCACACCGATCTCGAAAGCATCGCGCAGGGTCTTGCACAGCGACAACACATGGCCGAGCAGGCCGAGGGTACCGAGCACGTTGCAATGGCCGACCCACAGGCCCAACCCCTGCCCCGGCAAGGCTTCGAGCGCACGCTGGATCAGCGCCACCGCCTGGCGGCAAGCGATGCGTTGCGCGGGGTCCTGCAGCTCTTGCGGCGTGAAGCCAAGCCCGCGGCACAGGCGCTCGCTGCTGGCCCCCCGGTCACTGGCGACCTGGGTCAGGGTCTGCAGCATGAAGGGTGAAGCCAGGGCGAGATCGAGTTGCGGGTCGAGGGTGGTGCTGGGCATGGCAGGCTGCTCCCGGGCCACGGCGCCTGGATTGTTGTTCTGGGGGCCGCGCGCGTGACGCCGCCATCATATCGCGCAGTCGATGGCCCTCGGAGTGAGAGTAACAAAATATTGCAGCATGTCCGCCAAAGCCCCCTCGCCTGTCCGGCATTGCCCTGCGCCCTCGGCTCGCGAGCGCTTATTTGTATAGGGCGGCACACCGCCATTCGCCCATAACAACAAGAACGAGCCCAACCATGAACCCGACCCGCCTCACCTGCGCCTGCACCCTGGCGTCGCTGCTCTCACTCCCGGCCCACGCCACCGAAAACGGCGTCGACAACATCGGCCCCGGCACCGACGGCTTCTTCGTCCTGCCGCTGGGCGTCGACCAGTTGCCGGACCACATGTTCGCCTTCAACCTCTACTACAACCACTACCAGGCGCGGAAGCTGGACATCAGTTCCCTCGGCGGCAAGGTGCCCCAGGTGAAGATCACCTCCGACGCGATCATCCCGCGGCTCGATTACCTCAGCCCGCTACGCGTGTTCGGCGGGCGCCTCGGCGGCTATGTGGCGCAACCCTACATGCGCCAGCAGGTGGCGATGTTCGGCCAGCACAGCCGCCGCGAGAGCCAGGGCGACGTCACCCTCGCGCCGATCATCCTCTGGGACCTGGGCCCGGACCTCACCCTCGCCACGGCCCTGGAGATCACCCTGCCCACCGGTGACTACGACGCCGCGCGCATGGCCAACACCAGCAACAACTTCTACACCTACAAGCCCTTGGTGTCGGCGACCTGGCTGCCCAGCGAGCGCACGGAACTCTCGGTCAAGGCCACCTACAGCTTCAACAAGGAGAACCCCGACACCGACTACCGCTCCGGCCAGTTGTTCCACTTCGACTACTCGGCCAGCTACCGGGTGACCGACAACCTGCGCCTGGGGGTGAACGGCTATTACCTGAAGCAGACCACCGACGACAAGCAGTTCGGCCGCACCGTCAGCTTCATGGGCGAGGACGTGGACGATGGCGTGCGCGGCCAGGTGTTCGCCATCGGCCCGGCGGTGCATTACACCTTTCTCGAGTACGCCAGCATCGAGGCGCGCTGGGCCAAGGAGTTCGCGGTCCAGAACCGCCCGGAAGGCGAAATGCTGTGGGTCAAGCTGAACCTGCCCTTCAGCTTGTAAACGTAAAGTTCGCCGGCAAGCCGGCTCCTGCAGGGTGCGCAGGAGCCGGCTTGCCGGCGAACCGCTAGCTGTAGACCGGCCAGCGCTCGACAATGCGCCCGCCGCGTACCGCCAGCAGGTCACCGAACTGCAGCAGTATCGCCTCGGACTGGGTCGGCCGCAGGAACACCTGGTCGTCGACCTTCAGCCCCACCGCCGATGAACCATTGACCATCTCCTGGTTGGAACTGCGCCCGAACACGCCGTTGAAGCGCAACCCGCCCGGCGACACCGGCTCGGCCAGCCAGTTGCCGCCGTAGATGAAGAAGGTTTCGCGCAGGTTCGGGTCCCACCCGCTCAATAATGCAGACTTGCCATCCAGCGCCGGGATTTCCACCGCGCCCGTACGCTTGAGCACCGGCGTGGCGATGTAGGCGGCGGGCTGGTGATCGACCAGCGACGGCAGGTCGAAGTGGCTCGGCTTGAGCAGCGCCGAGCCCACCGACACTTCGCTGCTGGTGCGCTCGCGCTCATGTATCCGGTAGCTCGGGCTACCTGCTGTGTTCAGGGTCAGGTCCGCCTGCCACAGCGCAGGGTAGCGCGTGCGGGCGTAATCGACGAAACCGTCGTACAGCGCCATGACCTTGGTGAACAGCTCGTCCGGCGAGCCGAGGATCCCGGGCAGGTCCATGCCGACAAAGGGGTCGTATCCCATGAAGCCGGCAAAGGTCAGGTGAAGGGGGTTGGCGGCGATCAGCGCGAGCATCTGCTCAAGGCTCGCATGATCTTTCACACCGCCACGGTGCAGGCCGACATCCAGTTCGATGTTGATCCGCAACCGGGTCCCCAACCCCTGGGCCAACGCCAGGTATTGGCCCAGGCGTTCGGGGGTGTCCAGCAACCATTGCAACTGCCTGGCCGGATCGAACGGCCCACGGTGCTGCTCGTAGAAAAGCTGTGCCGAATGCACCGGCAGGGGCTTGCCGACCAGGATATCGGCATCGGGAAAGCGCGCCGCATCATGATTGAGAAAGGGTTGGTGGAACGCCATCAGCCGCCGCGTATCGGCGCGCCGGCCGATGTACTCGAGCAGTTGCGGTGCCGGCAGGGACTTCTCCACCAGGCGCAGGTGCTTGCCGGCGCGACGTACCGACTGGGTCACCACATCGATGTTGTGGTCCAGCCGGTCGAGGTCGATCAGCATCACCGGGCGCATGGGCCCATGCTCGCGCAGTTCGCGCTCGAGCCGGGCGAAGTAATCGTTGTGCGGGGCCCCCTGGGCGCGTGGCCGCAGCCAGGCACCGACACCGGCCAGCAACACGCCGGCCCCGGCCACGCCCACGAGAAAATTGCGTCTGTTCATGACACCTCCTTGTGTTCAGGCCACGCCCAGGATCGAGGCCAGGTGGGCGTTGAGGAACTTGCCCTGCGGGTCCAGCGCCTGGCGCACCTCGGTGAAGGCCTTCCAGCGCGGATACAACGGTTGCAGGGTGCGCGCATTGAGCGTGTGCAGCTTGCCCCAGTGCGGCCGGCCGGCGTACTTCCAGAAGATCGGCTCGATGGCGGCGAAGAAATTGTGGTGGTCCATGCTGTAGTGCTGGTGCACGGAAATCGAGCAGCTGTCGCGCCCTTCGAACATGCTCAGCGGGATGTCGTCGGCCTTCACGTAGCGGTATTCGATGGGGAACCAGGTGCGCAGGTCGCGCGCGCGGATCAGCGCGAGGATTTCCCGCAGGCAGGCCGGGCCGTGCTCGGCGGGCACGGAGTACTCCATCTCGTTGAAGCGCACATTGCGCACATTGGCGAAGATCTCATGGGAATCACCGACCCGCTCGTCGAAGCTGGCGATGTGGCGCAGGCTGTTGAGCAGCGCCCGGCGCGCGGCGGGGAAGTCGCTGCCGTACTTGTCGAGCTTCTCGATCAGGGTGACGAATTCATTGCCGCCCTCCTCGGCCGGGTCCTGCGCGGGCGTGGCTGGATCGCTGGTTTCATTGAGGGCAACGGCCAACGCGTAATCGGAATGGGTGATCACCAGCATTTCCCAGTGCTGGTTGTCGCGGGTGAGCGTGTGCACATCCTCCAGCAACGCCTCGGTGCGGGCGACCCATTGACGCTCACGCAGGCGGAAGGCCTCACGGTTCTGCAGGCGCACCTTGGTCGCCACGCCAAGGGCGCCCAGCGACACCCGCGCGGCATCGAACACTTCCGGGTGCCGCTGGCTGTCGCAGTCGAGCACCTCGCCGGTCGCCGTGACCAGTTGCAGGCCGGTGACCCGCGAAGAGTACGAGCCGAACCCGACGCCGGTGCCATGGGTCGAGGTGGCGAGCGCGCCGGCCAGGGTCTGGTAGTCGATATCGGCCATGTTCGGCAGCGCCTGGCCAACCGCCTTGAGCGCCGCGCCCATCGACGACATGGGCGTGCCGGCGGCGAACTCGGCCTGCAGGGTGGCGGGGTCATGCCCCAGCAAGCCATTGAAATAGCTGAGCGAAACCAGCGTGCCGTCGGTGGGCACCAGGCCGCTGAAGGAGTGCCCCGAGCCGACCGGGCGCACCTTGCCGGGGGCATCGCGCAGCACCTGCGCCAGCTCGTCCAGGCTCTGCGGCGCCAAGCGCGCCAAGGGCAGGCAGCTCTGCCCGCCCGACCAGTTGCGCCACGGAATCAGGCGCGGCGCGCGCAGCATCTGTGCCAGCAGCGGATTACCGGAAAGCGCCATGAAGGCGCAGGCCGCGGTGGCCTGTTGCAGCCAACGGCGTCGGGAAAGTTGAATGGCCATGGGAACCCCTTGTGCTCAGTGGGCAGGCTTGCCGGACATGAAACCGATCAGGGCCAGGAACTGCGCCTCGGAACACTGCATGCACAGGCCCATGGGCGGCATGCCCTTGTAGCCGTTGATGCTGTGGTCCAGCAGGCTGTCCACGCCCTGTGCGAGCCGGGGCGACCAGGCCGCCGCATCACCCGCCAACGGCGCACCGGAGGCCGGGTTGGCGTGGCAGGTTTTGCAGGTGTTGGCGTAGAGCGTGGCCAGGGCCGGGTCGGCGGGCGTCATTGCGCCAGCAGGCGTGACGGGTTGCGGCTCGTCCCGGCAACCGCCAAGCAGCAAGGCGAAGGTGGTCAGCGCGGCGACTGACAGCAGTGACGTGGATGGCGGCATGGTGCTCCCCTGTTCCACCGTGCGGGGACACGGCGATTTCTTGTTGTCGGTAGGGGTAACGGTAAGGCGGGGGGGATGCGGCGCTCAGGGCAATGGCGGCCAACAAGGGGGCCGCCATCGGACAAGGCGCCGACGCTGTCGGCGAATGAGCACGGCTGGCAAGGCTATGGATCCCGCAGTGCATGCCGGACGGCCAAGGATGCTCTCCAGCCCTTGCACCCCATTGCACGCAAACGGATATCTTGGCGACGGTAAAAATATTTTTCTGAATATTTCACCTTTACACTTGCTTTACATTTGCGAATCACTACCATTTGCGACCTCACAACAACAAATGAGTCGCATTCAATGGCAAGAAAGTCCGTCGCCCCGGTGTCCCTGTCGATGCTGGGCCTGCTGGTCACCCCTGCCCTGCACGCTGAAAGCAAGGACCCGCTCGCCCTGCCGGCGACCTCGGTGACCAGCGCCTACGAGCAGCAGAGCTACAAGGCCAGCGAGAGCAAGAGCGCGCTGAAGATCGACGCGCCGCTGCGCGACATCCCGCAGACCGTCAACGTGGTACCCGAGAGCGTGATCAAGGACCAGGGCGCACAGTCCATGGAGGATGTGCTCAAGAACGTGCCCGGCGTCGGCCTGTCCAACGGCGACGGCCAGCGCGACCAGGTGACCATCCGCGGCTTCAGCGCCATTGGCGACATGTACATCGACGGCGTGCGCGACGACGCCCTGTACTTCCGCGACCTGTCCAACATCGAGCGGGTCGAGGTGATCAAGGGTCCCGCCGCCGTACTGTACGGTCGTGGCTCATCGGGCGGCCTGATCAACAGCATCAGCAAGAAACCCGGCTTCGCGCCCAAGCAGGAAGTGGGCATGACCCTCGACACCGAGGGCAAGCGCCGCACCCAGTTCGACAGCGGCTGGGCCGACCCGCAGGGCAACCAGGCCTACCGCATCACCGGCGCCTACGAAGACAGCGACACCTTCCGCGACGACGGCTACATCGACCGCAAGGCCATCGCGCCATCAGCCTACTTCAAGCTCTCCGACGACCTGGAACTGAACCTGGGCGCCACCTACCTGTACGACAAGCGCCTGATCGACTTCGGCATCCCGGCCCTGGGCAACCGCCCGGTGGATGTCGACCGCGACAAGCGCTTCGGCTCGGGCAACGCCTCGCAGGACTACGCGCGCAGCGAGGTGTTCTCGTTCACCGCCAGCCTCGACTACCGGATCAACGACGACTTCACCCTGACCAACACCAGCCGCTACTACCGCTACGACCTGGACCGCAACAACACCCTGGCCGACAGCAGCCCGACCCGCTTCGTCACCGCCCCCGACGGCGAGCTGCTGGTCAAGCTCAACCGCGGCAACGTGGCCCGCGACGAGTCCGGCGTGTTCAACCAGACCGAGCTCAAGCAGCAGGCGCAGCTGGCCGGCATGCAGCACAACCTGCTGTACGGCGTGGAGGTCGGTTTCCAGGACAAGTACCAGCGCGTCTACAGCCAGAACAACGTGGCCCGCGTACCGGTGTTCCGCGACGCCCTGGTGGCGGTGCCGGACCATGCTTCCACCTTGTCGTCCGATGGCAGCAACTACCAGCAGACCACCGGCTTCTATGTGCAGGACCTGATCGAGCTGACCTCGCAGTGGAAGGCGCTGCTGGGCGTGCGCTACGACATCTTCGGCCAGGAATACAACGACGCCCGGGTGCAGAACGTCGACCTCGACCGCACCGACAAGACCTGGAGCCCGCGCGCCGGCCTGGTGTTCCAGCCGGACCAGGTCCAGTCCTACTACGTGTCGGTCAGCCGCAGTTACCAGCCTTCGGGTGAAGTGTTCGCGGTCTCGCCGACCAACGCCGGGCTGGAACCGGAGGAAACCACCAACTACGAGGTGGGGGCCAAGTGGGACCTGCTCGACAGCCGCCTGTCGCTGACCGCCGCGGTATTCCGCCTCGAGCGCACCAACATGAAGACCGCCGACCCGAGCAACCCCAACCTGACCATCCTGGCGGGCGAGCAGCGCACCGACGGTTTCGAGGCCACCCTCAGCGGCCAGTTGAGCGACAAGTGGCAAGTCTATGCCGGCTACGCCTACCTCGACGCCGAGATCACCAAGTCCAACAGCAAGACCAACGGTGTCGCCAACGAAGGCCAGGTGCCCACCCTGACCCCGCGCAACAGCGCCAACGTCTGGCTGGTGCGCACCCTCACCCCGCACTGGCGCGTCGCCGCCGGCGCCAACTACGTCGACGACCGCTACACCGCGCTGGACAACAACGTGGTGATGCCCGCCTACACCACCTTCGACGCCGCGCTGCTGTACAACGAGCAGCACTGGGACATGGCCCTGCGCCTGAAGAACGCCTTCGACCGCGACTACTACGCCTCGGCCCATGGCTCGGTGGACCTGGTCACCCCCGGCGCGCCACGTACCCTCGAGGCGAGCGTGAACTACAGGTTCTGACCGTCCCTCGCCACGCGGGATAGCCAGGCTCGATAGTCACTATCGAGCCTGGCAATTTCTCTTCGTCGGGCGCGCCCCATACCCTTGTTCCATCGATTCGGCACCGCGAATCCCCGGAACCTGGAACCGCCCGATGAACACGTTCTCCCGTCGTCTGACCACTGCGCTCTTCGTGCTTGGCATGGCCATGCTCGGCGGTTGCGCCAACCACCCGGAACTGCGCCCTTACACCGCCGAGGAAGCCCGGCAACTGCAACTGGAAGCCCTGCAACGCCAGGGCCTGTCCCAGGCCGACTACGAACAACGCCGACTGGCCATCCTGCGTGCCGGCCAGGCGGAGCGCGTCAGCCAGACGGCCGGAACACATCCGTCGATTCGCGGCTGATGGTCAGCGGGTCGGTTGCTCACGCAGCAATCGCCTGGGCAACACAGCCGGCGCTGAGGCCGAGCAGCAACTGCACCGTGGCCACGAACGGCAACGGCATGCGCATTTTCAGGCCCAGCTTGCCGGCCAGCGTGACGGTGCAGACGACGCCTATCAGCGCGCCCAGTGGCAGGCCGCTCAGGTGGCCACCCCAGGCGCCCAGGGCGGCAATGGGGAGGGACATCAGGCATTGCAATAGTGGATTCATGGCCCATTCGCTGTAGGTGCGGCTTCAGCCGCGATCACCCGCGAAGCGGGTGGCCAGGCACCGCGTTGCCTGCATCGCGGCTGAAGCCGCTCCTACAGGCGAACAGGGCCTCACCGATTCATCGACCCGCAGTGCTGGTCGAACCAGTGCCCGACCTGTTCCAGCCTGGCCCGCAGGGTGCCCTCGTCCGGCCCGCTGACGGTGGCACTGAACACCTCGCCCTCCCCTGAACAGATCATCCGCCGAGCCGCAACACGGCAGGCCAGCACACCTTCCAGCGGACACTCACCCGGCACATCCGGGAGCAGGCCCGCACGCGGCGGAATGCTCAAATGACCGACCCGCAACCGTGGCGCGGGCACAGCTTGCGGGCGATAAGCCGCATCACGCAGCGCACGCAGGTACGTCATGCGCAGGTCCAGGCCCCAGGCCTGCTCCAGCTCAAGGTGGGTGAACGCATCGCCCTGGTGCATCGCGATCTGGCACAGGGCGATTTCACCGTCCTCGTTCACCCGCACCTCCAGCTGGAACAGCAGGGTCGGTTCGGAGGGCAGCACTTCCTCGACCAGCGCCCGCGCATAACGCAGCAACTCATCGCGCACCGGGTTGCCGGCATCGAGCATGTACAGGCTGCACGGCTTGCCGGCGCGACAGTCCCGCGAGGTGGCGATCACCCGGGCGGGTGACAGCAGGATCGGGCGCCCCTCGATGTACAGGCCATCGACCAGATAGTGATCGCCACGCACATGGCTCTCGATCATCAGGTTGTGAAAGGTGCTGGCGGTTCGCTGCGACAGCCAATGGCGCAGCCCGGCCATGTCCTCGATCACCTCGACGCCGCTCCAGCCGCGACCATGGCGTGGCTTGATCACCACCGGAAAACCGAACTGCTCGCTGAAGCGCAGCGCTTCGGTGGCATTGGCCAGCGGCGCCATGTCGGCGATGGCCAGCCCGCAGTTCCTGGCGCGCTGCTTCATGAAGAACTTGTCGCGATAGAACATGGCGCGCCCCTCGGCGCCCATGCTGACACCGAGGCGGTCGTTGATCCGCGCCACGCGCAGCACATCAGCCTCGTCCAGGGCCACGCACAACGGGGCTTCGAGTTCCCACACCAGTGCGCAGACGTCCACCTCGACCAGGGGGTTGTCCTGGTAATGCTCGAACAACCGGTACTCGACCTTGCCACCCAGGTGCGCAGCGATTTCCTCGGCCTGGGTGTCGCTGCTCACCAGCATGCCCCCCGGGCCGATGGCGCTGGCCCAGTTCGCGGCGCTGTGCTGGAAGATGACATTGGGTGGGCAGAAAACGATGAGTTGCATGCGCTGTTCCTTGCACGCTCGAGTGTCGGACAGGCCCCTGCCATGCCCGGGCGGGCATGACAGGCGGCAACAGCAGGGTCAGCCCAGGCTCGCCGCGCAATCGCGCATGACCTCGGCCTTGCGTTGCAGGTACTGGGCGAAGATCGCCTGCGCGGCGGCCTGGTCGACCTCGATACCCATGGCCTTGACGAAGCCTTCGACAGCCTCGACCGCATGGGCGAAGTGGTTGCTCTCGGTGCCGCCGGTGTGCACGGTGACCCAGGCGACGGTCTTGCGCACACTTTCCGCCGGCACCCCCATGTCACGCTCGAACCACTGCTTGAACAGCGGGTGGATGAACTCCACCTCACCGTGGGTGTACACCTCATGCACCAGGGTGGTCAGCAAGCCCTGCAGCAGGTCGCGGTCGCGCAGGCGGCGGGCATCGGTCCAATCCTTGAAAGCCTGCGCCGATGGCAGGCAGTTCTCCTTGAGCAGCCACTGGTCGTCGCCGCAGATGGGCGTGGCCATGTTGTAGAACAGGTCGCTGTGCAGGGTGTTGCCCAGGGCCCCCAGGTCTTCGTCGGTGATGCGCTGCAGGCTGCCGCAAACCTGGTAGATCTGCTGCGCCGCCGCGCTGCCCTGCTCCGAGCGGGCCAGCAGGGTCAGGCGGTTGGCCAGGCCCGAAACACTGGCCGCCGAGTTGTTGGTCTTCGACCAGCTGGCGAAGAACCGACGCAGTTGCGCTGCGCCATGGCGGCGAGCGGTCAGGGTGCGGAACGCCTCCTCGATCTCCACCAGCGCCGCTTCCTGGTTGCCGAACTCGGCCAGCAATGCCTGCTTCAGCACGCCCGGCGCCATCTGCTGCAGCACCGGTTCAATCACACTCAGCAACTGGCTGTGGGTCGTCGGCACGTTACTTACGGTCATCTCGCTGTTTTCCTTGTTGGATGATGAATCGAGCGCTAAAGAAAGAAGGCTCATTGCAATTGCCGGTGGGAGCGGCCGGGGGTGGGGGCGGATCGCCAGCTGCCCCGGGCAATCAACAACGGCATCAGTTGGAACATCACGATCAATGCGATGCAGCCCGGCCAGCCCCACTGCTCCCACAGCACGCCCGGAACAAAGGCGCCAAAGCTGCCGCCCAGGTAATAGCAGGCCAGGTACAACCCCACCGCGGCAGCCTTGTGCTGCCTGGCATTGGCGGTGATGAAGGCATTGGCGGCGGCCTGGGCCAGGAACACCCCGGTCGAGCTGAGTGCCAGGCCGATCACGATCAGCCACAGCGAGGGTGACAGGGCCAGGGCCGAGCCGGTGATACCCAGGCAGCCCGCGACCCGTATCAGGTCGCCTTGGGGCCGCGCCTTGGTCAGCCGCCCGGCCACCGGCACCACCACCAGCGCCAGCAGGAACACCGCATAGATCGAGCCGAGTGCTGCGGTGCCCAGGTTGAACGGCGCCTGGCCCAGGTGCAGGCCGACGTAGGTGAAGGTCGCGACCTGGGCGAACAGCACGCAGAAACCCACCGCATAGGCGCCCAGCAGGGGCTTGCCGAACAGCTCGCCACGCGGGGCTCGCTGTTGATACGCCGCAGCGGGAGCAGCGCGCGGCAACAGCACGGCGATTGCCACGCCGATGGCCAGGCTCAGGCCGCCCAGCACGGTCAGGGCCATGCGCCAATCGTAGAATTCGGTGACCAGCCCGGTCAGGAAACGCCCACAGAAGCCACCGAGCACCGTGCCTGCCACGTAGATACTCGTCACCTCGGTCACCGCGCTGCCCTCCCAGTGCACCCCGATGTAGGCAACGCTGGTGGCGAACACCACGGGAATGAACAGCCCCTGCACCCCACGCCAGAGCAGGAACTCGCCAAAACTGCCCGCCCAGGCCGCCAGCACGGCGGGCAACGCGAGCAGCAGCGCGGCCCCGGCAATCACCCGGTGTTGCGCGCGGCGCGCGGTCAGCCAACCGACGAAGGGCGCAGTGACGGCCACGGCGAGAATGGTGGCGGTGATGCTCCAACTGGCCTGATGCAGCGTGATCGGGAAGGTACCCGACAACTCACCCAGCAGCCCTTGGGTCGCATAGAGGTTGAGAAACGCGGCGCATCCTGCAAGAAACAGCGCGATTCGAGGGAATTTCGCAGGAAAACCCATGACAGCACTCGTGAAAATTTGCAGGTTTTATAAGATAGGGCGCTGCTTGGATCCAATACCGAATTCCGACCGATTGATACTCAAGGACGAAGATGATCGACCTCCGCCGCCTGCGCTATTTCCTGGCTGTCGCCGACGAGTTGCACTTTGGCCGCGCCGCTTCACGCCTGCACATCGCCCAGCCCCCGCTGACCCGGCAGATCTCGGCGCTGGAGGCGGAGCTGGGTTTCCGCCTGTTCGACCGCAGTACCCGCAATGTCACCCTCACCTCCGAAGGCCTGCATTTCCTGCCGTATGCGCGAGCAGTGCTGGAGCAGGTCGACCTGACGGCCGCCATTACCGGCAAGCTGGCGGCGGGCTCGGCAGGCCATCTGGCCGTCGGCTACGCCAGCTCGATCGCGCTGTCGGATGTGTTCAGCCACACCATCCAGGCGTTCTGCTCGGCCTATCCGGATGTGCAACTGACGGTCGAGGAAGGCGCGTCGAGCACCCAGTGGTCGCAGATCGTCGAGGGCCGACTGGACATCGGCATGAGCCGCATGCAACCGCCAGCCGACGACACACAGGTGCAGGCCATCTGCCTGGGCAACGAGCCGCTGGTGGCGGCGATCGCCAGCGACAGCCCCCTCGCCCGCCAGTCGCAGGTGACCCTGGCCGAGCTGGGCGCCTATCCGCTGATTGCGTTTCCCACCGATTATGGTTCGGGGCTGAACGAGATCATCCAGACCCTGTACCGGCGCAACGGGCTGACGCCGCGGCCAGCGCCGACCGGCAAGCAGATCACCTCGATCATCGCCCTGGTCGCCGCTGGCCGGGGTGTGGCGGTGGTGCCGCAGTGCACGCGCACATTGGTACGCAGTGGCGTGACCTACCTGCCGCTGGACGAGCCCGGCGCCACGGTGCCGTTATTGGTGCTGACCCGCAGGCATGAGCGCAGCCCGCTGGTGCGGGCATTCGTGGAGGTCATCGAGCGGACGTTGCGACCGCTGTAGGAGCGGATTCATCCGCGATGCGCCGCACAGGCGGCGCTCGATCTCGACAACACAACAAGGCTACCAAACCGCGAACACCTCAACGCTGCATGCACCGCTGGTAACGCTCATCCACCCGCCCGGCAAACCACGCGGTGGTCAACTTGCGGGTGATCTTCGGGCTCTTCAGCTCGATACCCGGCAGCACTGCCCGCGGCAGCGCCTTGCCGGCCTTCGCCTCGGCCAGGGCGAACACCTGGCGATACAGCACGGTGTCCTCGAAGTCGAGGTTGTTTTCCCGTTCCAGCTGCGCGCGGATCTGCGGATTGCGCAGCCCCAGCTTCACCCCCAACTTGCGGGCCGCCTGCTCGGTAGTGCCCGGCATGATCGCCCCCGGTGCTACCAGGTCGCCATCCAGCGCCAGCGCTACCCCGGTCGCCCGGCTCAATGCCGCCTGGAACGCGGCGTTGCGGCTGGCGTACCAACCGGCGTTGAAATCGCCGAAGCGGTACAGCGCCCGGTCGTAATGGGTCGGATACCCCAGCAGGTGGGTGATACCGAAGTACATCCCGCCCCGACGGCTGAACACCTCCTGACGAACAGTGCCTTTGTCGGCATAGGGGTAGCCCTTGGCATGCTGTTCGGCGAAATCGATGCTGACCTGCATCGGCCCGCCGGTGTGCACCGGGTTCAACCCATCCAGCAAGGTGCGCCCCAGCGGCAGGCGGTCGATGACTTCGTCATACAGGGCACTGAGCTGCTTTTCACTGCGCACGGCCAACAGGCGTTGCTGGTAGGTCTGGCCATTGCTTGAAGGCGTGCGCAGCGCACCGTCAACCAATAGGCGTGGAATGTGCAAGCGCGCCGCCCGCCGATCGATCTCATCACGGGCAATCCGCCCCAGGTTTGGCACTTGCGGGTCGGCGTTGAAGGTCGACTCCTGTTCGGTCACTGCCAACACCGCGCACAGGTTGCCCTTGCTCGGGGCGATGCCCTGGGCCTGCAGCGCCACCTGGATGTCCTCGGCCCAACCCCGGCGATCCTTGACCTGAGGTGGCAGCAAGCGCTCGAGCTGGGCGCGCACCTTGGCCGGATCGCTTTGCGGCTGTTCCTCACGGCGACCGGCGCATCCTTGCAGCAACCCCAGGCACAGCAGCCCGGCCGCCAGCAGGCGCCCGTTCAGGGTTGCTCACCGACCAGGTAGGTCTTGCTGATGTGGCGGAACAACGGATGGCTGGCGCTGCCCAGCAGTTCGAACAGCACCATCTCGCGGGTGACGACCTGCGCCCCCGCATCGTGCATGCGCGCCAGCCCCGCCGCCTTGCTGGCAGGCGTCCGGCTGTCGCAGGCATCCTCGACGACGAACACCTGCTTGCCCAGTGCACGCAGGCCCAGCACCGTTTGCAGCACGCAGACATGGGTTTCCATGCCGCAGACGATCACCTGTTCACGGGCCAGCAGGCTGGCCGGCAGGCACTCGGCGGCGACGCAGGAAAAATGCAGCTTTTCGACAACCTCGGCGCCGGGCGACGCGGCCTTGAGCTCGGCCAGGGTAGGGCCCAGCCCCTTGGGGTATTGCTCGGAAATCACCGTGGGCAGTTCCAGCTCCGCGCTGGCCGCCAGCAGCCAGCGCGCCCGGGCACGCGTGCCCTCGGGGTCGCTCATGGCGCCGATCAGTTTTTCCTGGATGTCGACCACCAGCAATGTGGCCTTTTGACGATCGATCAACATGTTCGGTCCCTGCCTGGAAAGATGCCCAAGCCTCCCCCAGACAGGGGGTTACGTCAATCAACCATGTCCGGGCGCGTAGCGATGAAGCGCCGCGCCTCATCCACCACGTGGACACCGTCAAGCAAATGAAACCTGCGACTGTCGCGGGTGGAGGGACTGCAAGGCATCGATCATCTGTTTCAGGACGGCATCTTCCTGTTCGTGTATGAAAAAATGCCCGCCAGGAAAGTGCTTGAGGGAAAAATCGCCCACCGCCTCTCGGCGCCAGGCCAACAACTGCTCTTCACTGGCGCGGTCCTGCTCGCCACCGAGCACATGCAGCGGGCAGTTCAATGGCGCACGCTGGCGGTAGGCATAGCGCCCGCACAGCAGGAAATCGGCGCGCAGCACCGGCAAGGTCAGGCCCATCAGTTCCTCGTTGGCCAGCACCTCCTCGGGCGTACCGCCCAGCTTGCGCAACTCGGCGATCAGCTCGGCGTCGCTCTTGGGCTCGCGCCAGTTGTTGCCGTCGTAGTCCTCGCGCCGGGTTGGCGCGGCCGTGCCGCAGGCGAACAGCGCCACCGGTGGCGGACAACCCAACACCTGAAGTTCATGGGCCAGTTCGAACGCCACCAGCGCGCCCAGGCTGTGCCCGAGCAACGCATAGGGGGCGTTGGCGATTGCGCGCTGCTCGTGGGCCAACTGCCGCGCCAGCGCCTGCAAGTCTGTGTGCAGCGGTTCACCCAGACGCGCCCCGCGCCCCGGCAGCTCCACCGGCCGCACCTGCAACCAGGCCGGCAGCTTGCGCCGCCAGCGGCTGTAGACCATGGCGCTGGCGCCCGAGTAAGGCAGGCACAGCAGGTTCAGCATCGACGGGTTCACTGCGCCGCGGCTTCGGCCATCTGCTGGCGCAGGCTCAACGGACGCATGTCGGTCCACACCTCGTCGATGTAGGCCAGGCAGTCCTTCTTCAGGCCGCTCTTGCCGACCGCGCGCCAGCCATTGGGGATCGCCTTGTAGTCAGGCCAGATGGAATATTGCTCTTCGTGGTTGACCACCACCTGGAATTGAATGTCGTCGCGGTCGAAAACGGAAGTCATTGCCTGTCTCCTTGAATGATGAGGGCCGAACGCGCCAGGCGCAGGGCGGCTTTCCTGAATACGAAGAGCAAAGGAAGAAAATTACCTGTAACCGCCTCGAGGCGGCTGTGCAAGCGCTGCGGATGGTGGCATAAATCCAGTTCCCCCGACCACTCGACCAGGAGACACCCCATGCTCGGCGTGACCGACTACGGCGCTTTCGTGATTGCGTTCCTCATCCTCCTGGCGATCCCCGGCCCCGGCAACTTCGCCCTGATCACCGCCACTGGCAAGGGCGGCGTCAAGGGCGGGCTGGCCGCCACCTTCGGCGTCATCCTGGGCGATCAGGTACTCATGTGGCTGGCCGTCGCCGGTGTCGCCACCCTGCTGGCCGCGTACCCCGCGGCCTTCCACGTCGTGCAGTGGGCCGGCGCGGCCTACTTGGCCTGGCTAGGTTTGCGCATGCTGCTGAGCAAGCCCGGCGCCGGGCCGCGACAGAGCAGCATGAGCAGCGGGCGCTACCTGCGCCAGACCATGATGATCACCCTGCTCAACCCCAAGGCGATCATGTTCTACATGGCCTTCTTCCCGCTGTTCATCGACCCGGTGCGCCACCAAGGCGTGGTGACCTTCGCCTTCATGGCGCTGACCGTCGCCGGGTTGACCCTGCTCTATGGCCTGGTCGCGGTGCTGCTGACCCACCACCTGGCCGAGCGCATGCGTGCCAACCCGCGCATCAGCCACCTGCTCGAACGCCTGGCCGGCGCCTGTCTGGTGGGGTTCGGCATCAAGCTGGCGGCGATGCGCTGAGGCCTTCAGGCATCGCCTAGCAGGTCGTGGGCATCGAGCAGGCGGAAGGCCACCTGCGGGTTGCGCTCCAGCCCGCGACGGATCGCCGCCGGGATCGACTGGCGGGTCTTGCGGCACAGGCCGACCTGCGCCTCCAGCTCGATGACGAAACCGCGCATGGTGCGCACCTCGTTGAAGCCCGGGGCGATATGCACGCGGATGCCGAGGTTCTCGTACAACCTCGCTTGCAGGCGCTTGAGGTCGTCCAGGTCTTTCAGGTTCTCCAGGCGCTCGAGCAGGCGCTTTTCCTCCTCCCGCGTGAGCAGCAGGATGCGCAGGTCCCGGGCAGGGGCATCGGCCAGACGCTCGCGGCCGCAGTCACAGGCGCCTGGTGGGCAGGGATGGCGTTGGGGAGGCTGGGTGGTCATGGGGCAAGCATAGTCCCATCCTCGCCCCCCAAACCAGCCGGCCCAAACACGCCACTCAGAGCCGGCGACGCCCGCCCAGCCCGGGAATGGTGGTCTTCGGAATGTGCACCTGGATGTCTTCCCGCCGCGTATGCGCCGCCAACCCCGCCAACGTCGGCTGGCTGAACAGCATGCGGGCATCGGTGTGCAGCCCGGCCTGGCGCATGCGCGCCACCAGGTTCACCGCCAGCAGCGAGTGCCCGCCCAGCTCGAAGAAGTTGTCGTCACGTCCCACTTGCTCGATTTTCAACACCTCGGTCCAGATCTGCGCCAGGGCCTGCTCCAGATCGTCGCGCGGCGCCTGGTAGGTGCGGCTGATCACCGCCTCCGGCCCCGGCGCCGGCAGTGCCTGGCGATCGATCTTGCCGTTGGGGCTCAGCGGCAACTGCCCGAGGATGACGTAGGCCGACGGCACCATGTAGGCGGGCAAGTGCGCCAACAGGTAGCTGCGCAGGGTCTCCAGCGCTGGCGCCGCATGGCCTTCCCGACAGGCGGCATAGGCCACCAGGCGTTCATCGCGGACCAGCGCCACCGCCTGCCCGAGTGCCGAGTGGGCGGCCAGCAGCGCCTCGATCTCGCCCAGCTCGATCCGCAAGCCATTGAGCTTGACCTGGAAATCGTTGCGCCCGAGGAACTCCAGGTCACCGTTGGCCCGATAGCGCACCAGGTCGCCCGTGCGGTACAGCCGGTCGCCTTCGACGAACGGGCTGGCAATGAAGCGCGCCGCTTGCAACTCCGGCAAGCCCAGGTATCCCCTCGCGACACCGATGCCACCGATATGAAGCTCGCCGATGCACCCCAACGGTACCGGCCGATCATGGGCGTCGAGCACATACAAGCGGGTATTGCCGATGGGCCGACCGATCGGCGGTGCCTGCTCCGGCAGTGGCTGCTGAGGTTCCAGCGTCCAGGCGGTGCTGTCGACGGTGGCCTCGGTCGGCCCATAGACATTGTGCAGGCGCACCCGCGGCAAGCGTTCGCGCAAGCGGCGGGCCAGCGCCAGGGTCAGCTCGCCACCGCCGCAGAAAACGTCGGTGAGGCTGGTGCAGCCCTCGACGTGTGGCGCTTCGAGGAACGCGTGAAGCAACGCGGGGACGAATTTCACCGTGGTCACCCGGCGCGCCTGGATCACTTGCACAAGGTAGGCCGGGTCACGGTGCCCGTCCGGGCGCGCCAGCACCAGGCGCAGGCCGGCGCACAGCGGCCAGAACAACTCCCAGACCGAACCGTCGAAGCTGAAGGGCGCCCGCTGCAGCAAGGCACCGTCGGTTTGTGGCGGGCAAAGCGTCGACCCCCAGTGCATCAGGTTGCACAGGCCTCGGTGCTCGACCATCACCCCTTTGGGCGTGCCGGTGGAGCCGGAGGTGTACATGACGTAGGCCAGGTGCTCGCCGCTCAGTTGCGCAACAACCGGGGCCTGCTGCGAATGAGCCTGCCAGTCATTCTGGTCGAGGTCGACCAAGGTGGGCGAAGGCTCGAACAAGCCCCGGGTCGCACCGTGCACCAGCACGGCCAATGGCGCGCTGTCCGCCAGCATGTAGCGCAGGCGTTCGTCGGGATAGCCCGGGTCCAGCGGCACGTAGGCACCGCCGGCCTTGAGCACGCCCAGCAGGGCGACGATCAGCTGCACACTGCGCTCGACACACACCGCCACCCGGCTGTCAGGCCTCACGCCAAGGCCGACCAGGTGATGGGCAAGGCGGTTGGCCTGGGCATCGAGTTCGCGGTAGGTCAACTGCGCCTCTTCGCTTTGCAACGCCACGGCGTGCGGGGTTCGCCGCACCTGGGCGGCGAACAGGGCCGGCCAATGCACATGTGCCGGATCAAGGGGTGTGTCGGTGGCGTTGAGCGTCGACAACAGATGCTGGCGCTCGTCATCCGGCAACGTCGACAACGACGTCAGCGCCCGCCCGGGGTCGCCTTGCAGCGCCTCGGCCAGCTGCCGCAAGGCACAGGCCACATGCCCGAGCACACGCCGCGCACCCAGCTCACGGGGCGCTCGCACATGCAGGTGAATGTCGTCGCCTGCTTCGTCCACGGTGAGCACCAGGGCATGGCTGTGGACTTCGCTGGCGTCCACCAGTGTCACCCCTGGCAGCTTGCGCGCATCCGGCGCCGGGCCGTGGCGGTAGTTGAGCAGGCTGTCGAACAACGTCACGCCAGCCGGCAGGCCGCTGCAACGCTGGGCCAACACCCGCGGCGCATCCTCATGGCCGAGCAAGGCGGCCAACTGCGCGTGGGTGGCCTGCAACGCGCCGCCAACACCCGGCCCCTTCAGCGCAACCCGCAACGGCAGGCTGTTGACGAACATGCCCAAGGCCCGGTCAGCGCCCTCGCCCGCCAGCATGCGGCCCAGCAGCACACTGCCGAACACCACCTCGTCACGGCCTCCCAATGCGCCCAGCACCAGCGCCCAAGCCAGGTGGAACAGGCTGCCCAAACCGACATCGTGGGCGCGCCCCAAGCCCCTTAACGCCTTGGCCAGCGGCTCGGGCACGGCCAGTGCGGCGCTTTCCAGTGCCTGCGCGTCCAGCGTCTCGCCCATCCCCGCCAGCTGTGCCGGTACCTCCATACCCGCCAACAGCGTTTTCAGGAACTGTTCGTGACCCGCCTGGCGTGCCGGGTCGCGGCTCACGGCCACATAGTTGCGATAGGCGACGGGCGCCGCCAGGGCATGGCCCTGGCCCGTCATCAAGGCTTCCAGCTCCGCCAGCAACACCTGCACCGACACCGCGTCGTTGACCAGGTGATGGAAGTGCAGCATGCCCAGCCAGCGCCCATTGGCGCGATCCTCGACGCAGGCCAGGGCCATCATTGGCGCCTGACGCAGGTCCAGTGTGGCTTGCCGTCCGCGCAACAACGCGACGGCATCGCCCTGGCCCGGCTCAAGCACCGTCAGCGGCAACCGCGCCTGGCGCCACACCACTTGCTGGGGTTGCTCGAGCCCATCCCAGGCCAGGCTGGTGCGCAGGATGTCGTGACGCGCAATGACCTGTTCCAGCGCCTGGCTGAACGCCAGCAGTTCAGCGTGGCCGGTGAAGGCGAACAACGCTTGCTGCTGGTAGGGGTCGCGGGCCTCGGTGAGGTGGTGGTAGAGCAGGCCTTCCTGCAGGGGCGCCAACGGGTAGATTTCCTGCACATTGGCGGCGCCCCCGGGGATCACCGAAACAATGCGTTCGATATCAGCCTGGCCGAGCTCGGCCAGGGCCAGCATGTCGGGGGTGATCCGCGCACAGTCAGCCGGCACGCGATTGCCCGGCACCGCCATCACCGGCCTGACACTGACCGACGCGGCCAGGCTGGCCAGGGTCGGCTGCCCGAACAGCACCTGCACATCGGCGTGCATCCCCGCCTGGCGCATGCGCTCGATCAACTGGACGGCCATCAGCGAATGGCCGCCCAGCTCGAAGAAGTGGTCCTGCCGCCCGACCCGTTCGACGTGCAACAGCTCAGCCCACAGGGCCGCCAGGCGTTGCTCGATATCGCCTTGCGGCGGCTCGTGGGCGCGGCGCAGCGCGGCGTGCACGTCCGGTGCCGGCAAGGCGCGACGGTCAAGCTTGCCATTCGCGGTCAAAGGCCACGCCGACACCGCCATGTAGGCCGTCGGCAGCAACGCGGCCGGCAGGCGACCACGCAAGTGCTCATGCAACTGCAAAGGCGCCACGGCTCGCTCGGCGATGTACCAGGCGACCAACTGCCCGTCACGCAGCAGCACCACGCCTTCACGGACCGCCTCGTGGGTCGCCAGCGCCGCCTCGATCTCGCCCAGTTCCACCCGCACGCCACGGATCTTCACCTGGTCATCGTTGCGCCCCAGGTACTCGAGGGTGCCATCGGCCAACCAGCGCACCAGGTCGCCCGTGCGGTACAGCCGGGCGCCGGGGCGCTGGTCGAAGGGGTCGTCGATGAAGCGTTCGGCGGTCATTTCGGGGCGGTTCAGGTAGCCCCGGGCAACACCCAGGCCACCGATATACAGCTCGCCGGCAGCCCCGACAGGCAACGGACGGCGTCGCTCATCGAGCACATGCAACTGCGTGTTGGCGATCGGCTTGCCGATATGCAGCGCCCCGCCCGCCAGGACCTCTCCGGAAGTCGCCACCACGGTGGCCTCGGTGGGGCCATAGTTGTTGATCACCTGGCAGCCGCGCTCGCGAGCCAGCCGACGCAGGCGGTCGCCACCGACCAGCAAGGTGCGCAGTGTCGGATGGGCCTGGCCCTGGGCGAAAGCATGTTCGGCCACCGGCGTGGGCAGGAAGCTCACCTGCAGCGGTTGCTCGCGCCACCAGCGCAGCAAGGCGTCGATATCCTCGCCGCCTTCGCGCACGGGCGCCAGGTGCAGCGTCGCACCTGCGCACAGGGCCGGCCAGACCTCCCAGGCCATGGCATCGAAACCGAAACCCGCCAGGCTGGAAGTGTGGCTGCCGGCGTGCAGGTCGAAGGTGGCGCAATGCCAGTCGACCAGGTTGGCCAGCATGCGGTGCTCGACCATCACCCCCTTCGGTTGGCCGGTGGAGCCCGAGGTGTAGATCACGTACACCAGGTTGTCCGCGGCCAGCCCCGGCACATGGAGGTCGGCCGTTGATTCGGGTTCAGTATCCGGAAGATCGAGCTCGATGATCGGCAACGCCTGCCCGGCGAAGCGCTCACGCAGGCTGGACTGGGTCAGCAGCACCTGGGGGGCGCTGTCCTGCAGCAGGTAGGCCAGGCGCTCGCGGGGATGAGCCGGGTCGATGGGCACATAAGCCGCGCCGGCCTTGAGCACCGCCAGCAAGCCCACCATGGTGTCCAGGCCACGACGCGCCGCCACCGCCACCCGCTGGTCCGGCTTGACCCCTAGCTCGATCAAGCGCCGTGCCAGCGCATTGGCGCGCTGGTTCAACTGCCCGTAGCTCAGGCCATGGCCCTCCTGCATGACCGCCGTGGCGTGCGGACGCAAGGCGGCCTGCGCCTCGATGCGCCGATGAATCAATGGCTCGCCCTGGCCAACGGCAGCCGTGGCATTCCATTGCCTCAACTGCTCGCGCTCGCGATCCGTCAGCAGTTCGAACGCATCGACCCGAAGCTGTGGCGTCTCCAGCCCTTGCTCCAGCACCTGCAGCACCCGCCCGGTCAGCGCCTCGACCTCGTCGGGCGCCAGCCAGCCCAGGTTGTGCACCAGGTGCAGCCAGGCCTTGCCATTGTGGCGGTTGCTGCGCAGGTAGATGGACAGCGGTGTTGGCTCGTGGCCGTTGCTGACCTTGACGGTGTGGCTGGGCAAGGCGCCGTAGAATAGGTCGTTACCCTCCTCCTCGTATGACACCGTCACCTCGAACAACTGCGCACGCGCCTCGCGCGACAGGCCCAGGCCGCGATTGAGCTCGGTCATCGGCAAGCGCTGGTGGCGCAGATCGCGCTTGAGGGTGCCGGCGATGGCCCGCACCAGGTCGGCAAACGCCAGCGTGCGGCCGAAGTCCATGCGCAACGCGCTGACCTGGGCGAACAATCCCAGCGTCGCCTTGTGCAAGGCCGTGCCCCGATTGCGCACGGGCAGGCCGACCACCCACTCGTCACGCTGGCCGCCGCGGCAGAAGCACACGTGCAACGCCGCCAGCAGCACATGCAGGGGCGATGCCTGCAACCGTGCGGCCAACTGTTGCATGCGCGCCAGCAGGGCGGGATCGAAGCTGCGCTGCAGCGCCTGGCTGGGCGTTGCCGCGCGCACCGGGCCGCGCTCGCGCGGGCGCAACAGCACATCCGGCAACTGCCGATACCGGTCGAGCCAATAGTCGCCGTCTCGCTGACGTCGCGGCGAAGCCTGATACGCCTGGTCTTGCTCGATGAATGCCACGTAGGACGGCGCCGAAGACGGCAAGGCCGCGCCTTGCTCGAGCAAGCCGTAGTACTGCCCCAGCCGGTGGAAGAACTGCTCGAACCCCCAGCCGTCGAGGACCAGGTGATGGGCCTGGGCCGCGAGCAGGTGGCACCGCCCGCCCAGGTGAATCAGTGCGACGCGCAACAGAGGGCCATCGCCAAGGCTGAACGGCTGCTGCAACTGTGTTTGCATCAGGGCCAGCGCCGCGCCAGCCGGGTCAGGCTGGCCGGCCAGGTCGTGTTCGGCCAGCACGACGTGCAGGCCCGTCACGAAGCGCTGGCGCGGCAAGCCGTCATCGCTCGGCGTGGACACCAGCACGGTGCGGAGTGCGTCATGCACGGCCACCAGGTGGGTCAAGGCCCGTTGCATGCGCGCGCGGTCGACCGCGCCATCCAGCTCGACATAGCCACCGATGTTATAGAGCGGCGAGTCACCATGGCCGAGCTGGTCCAGCCAGATGTCGCGCTGCGCGCAGGTCAAGGGGAAAGTGTCGGCGGCGAACATGGGCTTGGATCGTCCTTGAAACAGAGTGGTTGCGCGGATTCAAACACCCCCCTATCCCCCTGTATGGCCCCCGAAACCCGGACATCGCCGGCGGGAAAACGCTCAGCCTGAGCACGCTGAATTTCCTGTAGGACATTGACTACATCCCCATAACGCACCTGACCTACTCGTCACGCCTGCTGCGGCGAACGGAGGCAAACCGGCTGCTTTCTGACGCCAATCACCTGACAAGCTGACACGCCGGACAGAAACAGCCTCGTTCAAGGCCCAGCATTTCAGTCGGGATAACTGGCATTTTCTGTCCCCGGTTTCCACTACAGACGCGTACTCGGCGCCTGCGATTCAATAGCCTCCACCCCCGAAAACACAGAGAGGACTCGGTCGCAAGACCCGCCCGCCGCGACACCCGATCAAGGAAGACAACGACATGAAGCTGACCGACAGCCTCGAACACCGTCACGACCCGCACCTGTACCTGCAACTGGGTGAGCTGGTTGCCAGCACGGGCGACGAGCGCTTCGCCGAACAGATGCTCCTGCTGGTCGGCAACCAGGTGCCGATCCATCGGCTCGACCTCAGCGAATGGACCCTCGAGAACGACCCGGCCAGCATCAGCCGGATCAAGGTGCTGGGCAGCGCCGGCCTGCACCATGGCCTGCCGATCCAGGAACACCTGCGCCACCCGCTGCTGCAGAGCATCCTGTGCATGCAGGACCCGCTGCTGATCCAGATCAACGCCCCGACCAGCGCCCAGCATCCGCGGCGCAATGCCCACCAGTGCAATCTGGTGTCATGCAATGGCGACCGGCGCTGGGTCATCTGCTTCCAGCGCCTGCCGAACCAGCGCGGTTTTTCCCTGACCGAACTGTCGTTGCTCAAGAGCCTGTCGGACACCTTGCTGCCACTGGTCGAGCACCACGCGCACCTGCTCCAGCAAGCCTGCCTGCGCCGGGCCGGCATGGAGGCGCTGGATGACGCCGGTTCTTTGCGCCATGTGTTCGGCGAGCGCCTGAGCCAGGAGGCCGTGCGCCTGTCCAGCCGCGAACAGGAAGTCTGCATCGGCCTGTTGACCGGTGGCACCGTGCCGCAAATGGCCCAGCGCCTGAATGTGAAGAACAGCTCCGTGGAAACCTACCTCAAGCGAGCCACCGCCAAACTGGGGGTCAGCGGCCGCCACGGCCTGGCCCGCTGGATGGCCGGTGCCTGAACCCAGGAACCCCGCATGACCCGATTGCTCCTGCCGCTGCTGGCCACCGTGTTGGCCGGCTGCACCCTCGCCCCGGACTACCAGCGCCCGGACTCCCCCAGCGCCGACCACTACCCCGGCGGGGTGGCCTACAGCGGTGGGCCATCGGCGTCGGCGCTACCGCTGGAGTGGCAAGCGGTGTTCCATGACCCGGTCCTGCGCCAGTTGCTCGATACCGCCATGGCCAACAACCGCGACCTGCGGGTGGCCGCGCTCAACGTCGAAGGCTACCGCGCCCAGTACCGCATCCAGCGCGCCGAGCTGCTGCCCAAGGTCGCCGCCAACGCCCAGGGCCAGCGCCAGTACTTGCCACGCAGCAGGACGGGAAGCAAGGGCATGATCAGCAGCCAGCAATCGGCGACCGTGGGCATCAGCGCCTACGAGCTGGACCTGTTCGGCCGCCTGCGCAGCCTCAGCGACCAGGCACTGCTGACCTACCTGGCCAGTGACGAGGCCCGGCGCAGCGCCGAGCTCAGCCTGGTCACCAGCGTGGCCGGCGCCTACCTGACCTGGCGCGCCGACCAGGAGCTGCTGGCGCTGTCCACCCAGACGCTGCAAGCCGACGAGCAGAGCCTGCGCCTCACCCAACGCCAACGCCGCACCGGCACCCTCTCGGCCCTCGACGCGATCCAGGCCACCACCCGCGTCGACAGCTCCCGCGCCGCCGTGGCCCGCTACACCCGCCTGGCCGCCCAGGACCTGAACCAGCTCAACCGCCTGGTCGGCGTCGAGGTCAGCGCCAGCCTGCCGGCGCTGCTCCTGGCGGACGATCAGATCGCCCGGGTACCGGCAGGCCTGCCGGCGGACCTGTTGCAGCGCCGCCCGGACATCCGTGAGGCCGAGTACCAGTTGCGCGCCGCCAACGCCAATATCGGCGCGGCGCGCGCGGCGTTCTTCCCCAGCATCACCCTGACCGCCAACGCCGGCGCCAGCAGCCGCCAACTGGCCGACCTGTTCGATGCCGGCTCCGGCACCTGGCTGTTCCAGCCGCAGATCAACCTGCCGTTGTTCAATGCCGGCAGCCTGCGCGCCAGCCTCGACTACGCCAAGGTGCAGAAGAACATCCAGGTGGCGCGCTACGAAAAGTCGATCCAGGGCGCCTTCCAGGAAGTCGCCGATGGCCTGGCCGCGCGCGCCACCTTTCAACGTCAACTGCAGGCCCAGCGCGACCTGGTGGCGGCCAGCCAGCGCTACCACGACCTGGCCGAGCATCGCTACCGCACCGGCATCGACAGCAGCCTGACCTACCTCGACGCCCAGCGTTCGCTGTTCAACGCCCAGGAAGGCCTGATCAACGATCGCCTGGCGCAACTGCTGGCGGAGGTGAACCTGTTCGCCGCCCTGGGCGGCGGCTGGGAGGAAACGCCTGGGCTGGCCTACCAGCGCTCGCCGGCCCGGCCGAAGTAGACCGAGGGCGACACCCCCAGGGTGCGGCGAAACATGGCGCTGAACGCGCTGGGGCTGTCGTAGCCCAGGTCCAGCGCCACCGCCAGCACCGAGCGCCCGGCCGCCAGGGCATCGAGGCTGGCCAGCAGGCGCATGCGCCGCAGCCACTGCACCAGGCTGAGCCCCGTTTCGCGCTGGAACGCGCGGGTCAGGGTGCGTGGGTTGAGCCCGCAGTGGGCGGCGGCGCGGGCCAGGCTCCAGTCCTCGTCCGGAGCCTGGCGCAGGGCCTCGCTCAAGGCCTGCAACACCGCCGAGCGTGGGCTTGGCACATGCAGGGCGAACACCGGCAATACGCGGATCTCGTCGAGGATCAACTGCATGATCCGTGCGTCACGGCCCTGGGGCGGTGGCGCGGGGGCGATGTCCATGGCGCGGATGATCAGCTCGCGCAACAGCGGCGAGATCTCGATCACCTGGCACTGGCCAGGTAGATCCGGGCGCGCGCCGGGGTCGATGAACAAGGTGCGCATGCGCACCACACCGGACATCCGCAGCTCGTGCTCGGTGGCCGCCGGCACCCACACCCCGCGCCCGGGCGGCACCACCCAACTGCCCTCGCGGGCATTGACCGTGACCACGCCGCTGATGGCATGGATCAGTTGCGCACGGTCATGGCAGTGCGGGGCGATGTGCTCGCCATGACGGTAGTTCTCGGCAAGGGGCAGGATGAGCGGGCGGGTCACCGGCGAGGTTCCACTGCAATCGAACGGGCAATACTGGCGCAGCGCGGTGGCTTGGGCAATGCCCGCCTACACAACGATACATAAACCCTGCTGCCTCGACACACTGCCGATACCCGCCCCCCACACACTCCCGGCCACTGGAGCGCGAAGGCAGCCTGCCCTCGCCACACACCGGGGACTCCCTCATGAAAGCCCTGCCCTCTGGCTGGAAGCTGTTCGCCGCCCTCGCGGCCCTGACCCTGCTGATGACCGCCACGGTGCTGATCGCCCACCCGCTGGGGGCCGAAGGCCTGCGCAGTGCCATCCGCGCCACGGCCCGCAGCTCGTTCGCGTTGTTCCTGCTGACCTTCCTGGCCTCGTCGCTGGCCGTGCTGCTGCCCGGCGCCGCGAGCCGGCGCCTGCTGCGCGAGCGGCGCTACCTGGGCCTGGCCTTTGCCTTCTCGCACACGGTGCATGGGGTGCTGATCTACCTGTATGCCCAGGGGTATCCCGAGTTGTTCTGGGCTGGACGCACGGCATTGGCCAACCTTCCCGGGTCGCTGGGCTACCTGTTCATCCTGTTGCTGGCCCTGACCTCGTTCAAGGCCCCCATGCGCCTGCTCGGCCCACGCCTGTGGAAGAGCCTGCACGCCACCGGGACCTGGTTTCTTGCCGGGGTGTTCTGCCTGTCGTTCTACAAACGCATCCCGATGGGAGGCGGGTACCCGCTGGCCTTCGCCCTGATGTTCGCCGCCATCGCCCTAAAGCTGGTCGCCAAGCAGGTGATTCGCCTGCGCCGCACCGCACCGTCGCTGTCCCACTGATCCCAGGAGCCGCTCATGCCGACCGCTACCCTCACTCGCCCGTTCACCGTCCTCGACCGCTTTGGCAGCTGGGGCGCCGATTTGCCGCTGCGGCTGTTCCTGGCCTGGGAGTTCTTCGAATCGGGGCTGGAGAAATTCAACGGTACGAACTGGTTCGCCGACCTGCAGGCCAGCTTCCCCTTCCCCTTCGACCTGCTGCCGGCCGGGTTGAACTGGCAGTTGTCGATGTGGGCCGAGCTGATCTGCCCGTTGCTGTTGCTGCTGGGGCTGGGCACGCGCCTGGCCGCCGCGGTGCTGATGGTGGTGACGGTGGTGGCGATTGCCGCCGTGCACTGGCCGGCCGAATGGTCGGGCCTGGCGGAGCTGGCGCAGGGCTACGCGATCACCGACCAGGGGCATGGCAACTACAAGCTGCCGTTGATCTACCTGGTGGCGCTGCTGCCGTTGCTGTTGAGGGGGGCTGGGCGGTTGAGCCTGGACCAGTGGTTGTGGCGGGCTTCGGGTGCCAGGCGGTAGCGCTTGCAGCGCGCTTGAGATCGAGCGCCGCCGCGCGGCGCATCGCGGATGAATCCGCTCCTACATTCGTTGCAACGTGACCCAGCCCGAAAGGCCACAGTTGTTTGCCTTGTACGCGGTTTTTCGGCCGCCGCCCCCCTGCCTGTAGGAGCGGATTCATCCGCGATGCGCCGCGCGGCGGCGCTCCATCTCATAGACGCTGCAAGGGTTGCGGCGGGCATCTGGTGGCCCTGAATGGGATGCCCCCTAACGCAACTGCCCGACCACCAACCCCAGCGCGATCGCGATCATCACCACCCCCGACAACCGCCCCACCACCCGCGCCGCCGCCGGCCGGGTGCGCAGCACCGCCTTGGCGCCATACCCGACCATCAGGTAGATCACCAGCGAACTGCACAGGTGCACCAGCCCCAGCAGCAGGATCTGCGCCGGCACCGGCCAGCTCGACTGCGGGTCGGTGAACTGCGGCAGCAGCGCCAGGAACAGCAGGAACACCTTGGGGTTCATCCCGCTCACGCAAAAACCCTTGAACGCCCAGCGTGACCCGGAGTCCCCCGCCCCATCCTCACCCGCCTGTGGCACCGACGGGCTGAGCAGCAGGTTGCCGCCCAGCCACAACAAGTAGGTGCAGCCGGCCAGCGTCAGCAGGGTCAACGCCAGCGGGTGCCCGGCGATCAGGCTGCCCATCCCGGCCGCCACCACCAGGGTCGCGAGGAAGTGCCCCGACAACATCCCCGCCACCGCCGGCAACACCCAACGCCCGCGCATGCCGGCGGAGATGGCATAGGCCCAGTCCGCGCCGGGGCTGATCACGAACAGGAACGACACGGCCCAGAACGCCGCCAATACACTCATGGCCACTTGGAATCTTCCTTTCAAACAAGTTTCGTTGAAAGAAAGATTACGGATATCGCCCGGGGATTTTCTTTCGTATATTCCCGACACCACCCTGAAACCTGGAAGATTCTTCCCCCATGGACCGAACCGATCGAAAGATCCTTGCCGAGCTGCAAAAAGACGGACGCCTGTCGGTGACCGAACTGGCCGAACGCGTGGGCTTGAGCCTGTCGCCCTGCCATCGTCGGCTCAAGGCGCTGGAAGAATCCGGCGCGATTCTCGGTTACCACGCACGCCTGGCCCCCGCCGCCCTGGGCCTGAATTTCGCCGCGCTGGTGTTCGTGACCCTGCGCGAGGTGACCCGCCAGCCGGTGGCGGACTTCGAGGCGGCGGTGAGCGAGATCCCGCAGATCGTCGAAGCACAGCGGCTGTTCGGCGACCCGGACTACCTGCTGCATGTGGTGGCCAAGGACCTGCCGGCGTTCCAGAAGCTCTATGACGAGCAATTGACCAGCATTCCCAATGTGAAGCGGCTGAGCTCGACGCTGGTGATGAAAGAGGTGATCCAGGACCGGTTGTTGCCAATGTAGGCCGTAGCGCCTGGTTCGCCGGCAAGCCGGCTCCTACGGGTGCAACGCAAGCCTCGGCAGGAGCCGGCTTGCCGGCGAACGGGCCACCATCTTGTGCTTCAGCAATGCCTGACTGCCCCCGAAACCACCTGTCACCTCCCTTGCCGCCATCCCCCCGCTCAACCATCCGCCAGCCTTAGGTTTTTTAAGGCCCGTGAGCACAAATTTACTAATTTCCCCTTCCCCGCCCTCCCCCCATCATCGTGCCAACAAGAACGCGTCGCCCTTTGCCGGCACGCCCTCGGGCACCCGCGGTTGCCCCTCCTTGCC
>NZ_JARPQB010000034.1 GCF_029478665.1 Pseudomonas entomophila | reverse complement strand
ACGGCCATGTAGGCGGGAGTTGCCATGTGTTGCTCTCCTTGCTTGAAAAATCGCCCGACGGCAATCGTATGCCGATTAGGGGAACGTCCATAAATACAAACACCATGCCACTGATTCTCCATGCTTCTAATTCAGCAAACTAAATATCAATATCACCCAATCGAGTGCACAGCGACAGATAAATAACTCATATGCTGTGCAGTTTCTTGTGTAATTGATCTTTGAATCAGAAGCATGATTTACAACACGGGAACCATAGGGAATCGGCGCCTAATTGAAAAGCCCGGTATCTTCTCGAAAACTTGAGAGAAATTTCTGGCGTCGACCATTTATCAGCAAACACCCGCCTATTCTTTCAAACTGCCCGACGACTGTCGTTACATGATTTCTGAACCTGCGCTTACCCCGAAACGGCAGTGGTACTTCGCCTGGCGCGGGAACCGTAGCCACCACTCAGAACACCACCGACCGGCGATGCTCGGCCGTCGCCACCACCCTCCCCCGCTTGAGCACCGCCAACCGCGCCGGCAGGTCGAGGATCACGTCGCTGACGCGCTGGGTATCCACCAACACCAGGTCCGCATCCTTGCCCACGGCCAGGCCATGGTCGCGCAAACCCAAGGCCATGGCCGGGTTCGTCGTGAGCATCGCCAACACCGTGGCCTGGTCATCCGCCCCGCCCAGGTGGCAGGCAGGAATGGCCAGTTGCGCGATGTTCAGCAGGTCACCCGTGCCATAGGGGGTGAATGCGTTGCGGATGTTGTTGGTGGCCAGGCACACGTTCACCCCGCCATCGCGCAAGGCGCGCACCGGTGTCAGGGTGCGGCGCACGTTGTGGCGGTCGCCACGGGCGCCCAGGTGCAGGTCGGTGGCCGGCAGGCACATCACGCTGATACCGGCCTCGCGCAGCCGCGCGACGATACGCGCCTGCCGTTCGGGCTCGACGGCCGCCAGGCTGGTGAGATGGCCGACGCACACCCGCCCCTGGTAACCCTCGGCGAGGGTCCGGCGGACCACGTATTCGATGGTCATCTGCTCGGCGTCATCGGCGAAGTCCTGGTGCAGGTCGATGTCCTTGTCATAGCGCCTGGCCAGGTCGAAGACGAAATCGATGTGCTCCAGGGGCGATACGTCGTTGTAGGGAATGCCGCCGACCACATCGGCGCCCTTCTCCATCGCCTCGACCATCATCGCCTTCATGCCGGGCAACTTGAGGATGCCTTCCTGGGGAAAGGCAACCACCTGGATATCGATGACATCGCGGAATCTTTCCCGCAACTCCAGCACCACTTCCAGGCCAGTGAAACCCTGGGCGGGGTCGAATTCGGCGTGGGCACGGACATGGGTGGTGCCGGCCTGCACCAGCGCGCGCAACACCTGGGTCGAGCGCTCGAGGATGTCTTCGCGGGTAAGCGTGGGCTTGAGCTCGGCGGTGACGGCGATCGCTTCCTTCAAGGTGCCGGAGCGGTTGGCCTTGCGCTGCATGACGTTGGCTTTTTCCAGGTGCAGGTGGCCTTCGACGAAGCCTGGGATCAGGACATTGCCGTTGCCTTGGATTTCCTGGGTTGCCGTTGCGGTGATCGTTGGGGCGATTTCAGTGATCTTGCCGTTGTGCACGGCCACATCCATCAAGGGTTTTGCATCGTCGATGCGGACATTTCTGATGATCAGGTCCATGCCGTCGTTCCTCGTAATCAGTCATTACGGTCGACACCCTGTGCTCGCGATGTCGGACAACGCGGTGGATGGCACCGGCCTTGCCGGTGTTCGCGGGGCAAGCCCGCTCCTACAGGGGTCAATAGCGTCCATGGGAATGGCCCGGCCACCCTGCTGCGGTCGGGCCATGTCCCTACGAGCGAATCAGAACGGCTTGGTCGGCAGGTACTTGCCATCCAGGGTGATCACGGCGCGGGAACCGCCTTCCGGATCGTCGACTTTCTTCACGTCCAGCTTGAAGTTGATGGCGCTGATGATGCCGTCGCCGAACTTCTCGTGGACCAGCGCCTTGAGCGTGGTGCCGTACACCTGGAGCATTTCGTAGAAGCGGTAGATGGTTGGGTCGGTCGGTATGCCACCCGCGATGCTGCCGCGCAGCGGGATGGTCTGCAGCAGGGCGATGCCGTCGGCATCCAGGCCAAGCTTGTCACCCACCACCTGGGCGGCACTGGCCGGCAGCGGGTGCTGGCCCAGCAGCGCGGCGGTGACGAAGGCTTCGGACAGGCCGGTGCCGTCAGTGATCTGGGCGAACGACAGGTCCTTGCGGGCCTTGGCCAGGAGGATGACCTCGCTCAGGGCAAGACGGGCGTTCTGGCTGATTTGCGACTGGATCATGGGGTGTCTCCTTGGGTTGAAAAACGGGTTCAGGCAACGTGCCGGGAAGGTTGGGAAACAGCACGGACTTCCGGGTTGTCCGCCAGGGGTACGAACTGGCCGGTGCGTCCGTCGAAGGCGTCGATGCGGCCGCTCTCGATGTCGTATATCCAGCCGTGCAGGGCCACGCGGCCCTCTTCCAGGGCCAGGCGCACCGAGGGATGGGTCTGGATGTTGGCCAGTTGGGCGATCACGTTCTCGCGCACCATGGCCTCGACCTTGGCGTGGGGGTTTTGATGCGGGCGGGCTTCGTTCACCACCCGGGCCGAGTCGGCGTAGCGCAGCCAACCGGCTACGGCGGGCATGTGGTCCAGGCACTTGCAGGTGGCGATGGCGGTCATGGCGCCGCAGTCGGAGTGGCCGCAGATGACGATGTCGGCCACTTGCAGCGCGGCGACGGCGTACTCGACCGAGGCCGACACCCCGCCTGGCTCAGGGCCGTAGGACGGCACGATGTTGCCGGCGTTGCGGATGACGAACAGGTCGCCCGGCTCGCGCTGGGTGACCAGTTCGGGCACCAGGCGGCTGTCGGAACAGGAGATGAACAGCGCCCGTGGGCTTTGCTGGGTGGCCAGGTCCTTGAACAGCTTGACCCGCTCAGGGAAGGCGTCGCGCTGGAACTTCAGGAAGCCGTCGATGATGTCTTGCATGGCTGATGCCTCAGTGTCGCGGTGTGTGAGGCAAAGGTTAGGCGCCGCGTAACATAAGGTAAAAGTCTCATTTATAATGCATAGCATCTGATTTTCTTATGAGATACGAAATGCTCGCCCGACATATCCAGTACTTTCTCGCGGTCGCGCAACACCACAGCTTCACCCGGGCGGCGGCAGCCCTGCACGTCTCCCAGCCCGCCCTTTCGCAACAGGTCAGGCAACTGGAGGAAAGCCTCGGGGCGCAGTTGTTCGATCGTTCGGGGCGCACGACACGCCTGACCGATGCCGGCGAGGTGTATCTGCGCTATGCGAAACGGGCGTCGCAGGAACTGCAGGCGGCCAGGCGTGCGATCCATGACGTGGGCGACCTGAGCCGTGGATCATTGCGGGTGGCGGTGACGCCCACCTTTACCAGCTATCTGGTCGGCCCCCTGGTCGAGGCCTTCCACAGCCGGTACCCGAACATCACCCTGAACCTGCGCGAAATCGCCCAGGAGCGCATGGAAGAACTGCTGCTGGCGGACGAACTGGATGTCGGTATCGCCTTCGACGAGCTCCACGCCCAGGACCTCGACACCTACCCGCTGCTGGTCGAAACCCTGGCGCTGGTGGTCGGCAGCCGGCACCCGTTGGCCCAGGCAAGCGCCATCGGACCGCAGGCTTTGAACGATGAGTCGATGATCCTGCTCAGCGCCGAATTCGCCACCCGCGAGCAGATCGAGCGCTACTGCCGCCAGCACGGTATTCGCCCGCAGGTGAAGATGGAGGCCAATGCCATTGGCGCGGTCATCGAAGTGGTGCGCAGGACAACGCTGTCGACCCTGCTGCCCGCCACCCTCGCCCTGGCGCATGCTGACCTGGCCGCCATCGCCCTCGACCCTTTGCGCCTGCAACGTACGGCCGTGCTGATGCAGCGCAGGGGTGTCTACCAGACAGCGGCGGCGCAGGCCTTCATGGCGCTGGCCAAAGAGGTGGCCGCACAGTTGGAGCGCAGCTGATGCTCAGCTCAACTGCGCAATCAGCACCGCATTGGTGTAGATCAGGCTGCCGTCGCTGGCCCGATGGCCGACCAGGTGAAACTGGCCACGCTCGTCGTTGCTCAGGTAAACACGCAGGCGACAGTCGGCCAGCGGGCCGTAGCCCTCAGGCAGGATGAGATTCAACGTGTCCATGTCGACATCCACCATCGCTTCGGGCTCGTGGCTTTGCTGCAGGCGCTCTTCGGCCTGCTCCAGCGCCGTATGGGTCGAGCCCTGGATGTCGAAGTGGATATCGCCCACCGGGGTGGATCGGCGATCGCCATTGCTTTTGCACCAGCCTTCGATCGTCAGGGTACTCATGGCCACTCCTCGTTTGATCACTGTCAAAGGGGTTGACTTCAGCGCTCCCGGAATCGTTCCAACTGGCTGCAGGGTGGCCTCAGACGCCCACTGCCAATGCGCGCTCCATCTCCCTGGCCTGCACCCGTAGCGCCTGACAGAACGGTTCCAGCACCGCCGACGCCGGGCGCAGCTCCGGTCGGATCAGCATCACCTGATACGGTACCGAGAGCCTCAAGCGCCGCATGGGCAGCCCACCCTGCCCGGCCTCCAGCCCGCTCAGCGGGTTGATGATCGCCACGCCCAGCCCCTGGCGGACCATGGCGCACACCGAGGCGGCGCTGGTGGTCTCGATCACCGTGCGCCGGTTCACCCCAGCCTCGCGAAAGTGTCGGTCCAGCTGTTGCCGGTAGCTGTCCAGGCTGGCCAGGTTGATGAAGTCGACCTCATGGAAGTCGTGCAGCTCGAGCACCGGCTTGGCCAGCAACGGATGCTGCTCGGGCAACACGCAGACCATGTCGGCGCTGAACAGCAGTTCCCCGACCGCGCCCCTTGGCACCTGCGCGGTTTCGGTCAGGCCGAGGTCGTGCTGCTGGGCGACCAGTGACTCTTCCAGCAGCGGCGATTCCTGCGCGGTGATGCTCACGCTGACGCCCGGGTGTTGCTGGTGGAACGCTTTGCAGGCCTTGGGCAGCAAGGTTTGCGAGAACAGCGGCAAGCAGGTGATGGCCAGCCGGCCCTGTTCGAAATTGCGGATGGCCTGGGCGAAGCGGTCGATGCGTTCGAGGCCGACGAAGGCGCGCTCGACTTCCTCGATCAGCAGCAAGGCCTGGGCCGTGGGCACCAGCCGTCCGCCTTCGCGCTCGAACAGGGTCAGGCCGGTGACCTGCTCCATGCGCGCCAGTTCGCGGCTGACCGTGGGCTGCGAGGTGAACAGCAGGCGGGCGGCGCCGGTGACGCTGCCGGCGGCCATGATGGCGCGGAACACTTCGATGTGGCGGATGGTGAGTTTCATGGGGGCATGCAACACCTGAACGTTTGGCAGGGACCTGTAGGAGCGGGCTTGTCCCGCGAACACCGGCAAAGCCGGTGCCATCCACCGCGTTGCCGGTGTTCGCGGGACAAGCCCGCTCCTACCGCAGTCGAATGTATATCAAATACGGATGACCTTCTGAAAATTAGCTATTTTTATGAATCATCCAACTCGCTCAAGATCGGTGTATCCATTACAAGGAACACCACCATGACCACCCCCCTCCTGGCCCAGGCCGTTCGCCAGCACGGCTCCCCGCTGTGGGCCTACGACGCCCAGACCATCCACCAGCGCATCGACCAGCTCCTGCAGCACTTCGACACGGTGCGTTTCGCGCAGAAGGCCAACCCGAACCTGCACATCCTGCGCCTGATGCGCGAACGTGGCCTGGTGCTCGATGCCGTGTCGCTGGGGGAGATGGAGCGGGCCTTCGCGGCCGGGGCAGTGGTGGATGGCGAACCGGCTGGCGTGGTGCTGACCTGCGATGTGCTGGACCAACCGACCCTGGCGCGGGTGGTCGACACCAAGATCGAGGTGAACGCCGGCTCCATCGACATGCTCCGCCAGCTGGGCGAACGTTCCCCCGGGCACCGCGTATGGCTGCGCATCAACCCCGGTTTCGGCCACGGCCACAGCCGCAAGACCAACACCGGCGGCGAGAACAGCAAGCACGGTATCTGGCACGAGCAGTTGCCCGAGGCGCTGGCCTGCGTGAAACAGTTCGGCCTGCACCTGGTGGGCGTGCACATGCACATCGGCTCAGGGGTGGACTACCAGCACCTGGAACAGGTGGCCGGCGCCATGGTCGAGCTGATCGGCAAGCTGGGCATGGACATCGAGGCCTTCTCCATCGGTGGCGGGCTGTCCACGCCTTACCGTAGCGACGACCAGCCGGTGGACCTGCAACGCTACGCCCGCACCTGGGCGGTGGCACGGGCGGAGGTCGAAGCCATGCTCGGCCACCCCGTGCGCATGGAGATCGAGCCCGGGCGCTACCTGGTGGCGGAGTCGGGGTATCTGGTGGCCGAGGTGCGCGCCGTCAAGCAGATGGGCGGCAAGCACTACATCCTGGTCGATGCGGGCTTCAACGACCTGATGCGTCCGGCGATGTATGGGGCGTACCACCGCATGAGCCTGTTCGATGCCGTGGGCCGGCCTGTGAGTCGCCCGCTGCAACCGACCGTGGTGGCCGGGCCGCTGTGCGAATCAGGAGACGTATTCACTCAGAACGATGAGGAGCTGACGCCCCAGGAGCTGCCCGAGGCCAAGGTGGGCGACCTGCTGGTGATTCACGATGCGGGAGCTTATGGCGCGTCCATGTCGTCGAACTACAACAGCCGGCCGTTGTTGCCTGAGTTCCTGATCGAGAACGACAGCTTGCGCATGATCCGCCGGCGACAGACCGTTCAGGAGCTGCTGGCACTGGAGCTGAATCTATAAGGCCTGTAGGAGCCGGCTTGCCGGCGAACCCAGGCACCGCTGTGGATGGCACCGGCTGAGCCGGTGTTCGCCGGCAAAGCCGGCTCCTACACAGAGGGTGCCACCAGTCGGTACCCCACGCCCGCCTCAGTGACGATGAACCGTGGTGCCGTGGGGTCATCCCCCAGCTTCTGGCGCAGATGCCCCACCACGATACGCAGGTAGTGGGTGTCGTCCACGTGGGTCGGCCCCCAGATATCCTTGAGCAGTTGCTGCTGGGTGATCACCCGCCCCGGGTGCCCGGCCAGCTGCGCCAGCAGCGCGTACTCCTTGCGCGTCAGCGCCACCTCGACGCCCTCCAGCGTCACCTTGCGAAAGGCGAAATCCACTACCAACGGCCCGAAGCTCGCGGTAGATGTCGCGCTGCCGACCTGCGGCGCCTGGCGCAGCAATGCGCGCACCCGGGCGAGGAACTCCTGGATACCAAACGGCTTGGTCACGTAATCGTTGGCCCCGCCATCCAGCGCATCGACCTTCTGCACCTCGCTGGCGCGCACCGACAGCACCATCACCGGCACCGTGCTCCACTCGCGCAGCTCGCGCAGTACCTGCTGGCCGTCCATGTCCGGCAACCCGAGGTCGAGCACCACCAGGTCGGGCTTGTTCAGGGCGGCCTGGGTCAGGCCCTCGGTGCCGGTGGCGGCCTCGATGACCTTGTAGCCTTGAGATGCCAGGCTGATGCGCAGGAACTTGCGGATCTGCGGCTCGTCGTCGATGACCAGCAGGGTGGCGGCTTGGCTCATGGGGCTTCACTTTCGCTGTCGGGTTGGGTCGGCAGCGGCAAGCATAGAGTGATGCAGGTGCCGTGGCCATCGATGCCGTCGCCGACCAGGATGCGCCCGCCATGGGCGCCGATCATGCCCTGGCAGATCGCCAGGCCCAGGCCGGTGCCCTGCCCGCCCCGGTCGCCGCGAGCGGCGGTGTAGAACATGTCGAAGATCTTCTCGCGCTCGTCCTGGGGGATCCCGGGGCCTTCATCGGCGACGGCGAAGCACAGTTGCTCGTCGCGCACCGAGACCTGCAACTCAAGGCGGCCCTGCGGTGGCGAGAAGCGGGCGGCGTTCTCCAGTACGTTGATCAACGCCTGCTCGATCAACGCCGCGTGCACGAACAGCAGCGGCAGCTCGGGCGGTACTTCGGTATGCACGCGCAAAGGCGCCAGTACCACGCGCAGGCGGTTGAGGGCGCTGCCGACGATATCGGCCGGGGATACCCAGTCGCGGGCCAGCTTGAGCGTGCCGTGGCCCAGGCGGGTCATGTCCAGCAGATTCTGGATGTAGCGGTCCAGGCGCTCGGCCTCGTTGCGGGTGCCTTCGAGCAGTTCGCGGCGGTCGTCCGGCGGGATCGCGTCGCCCAGGGCCAGCAGGCTGTCGATGCTGCCGCGCATGGAGGTCAATGGGGTACGCAGGTCATGGGACACGGAGGCGAGCAAGGCACTGCGCAGTTGCTCGGTTTCACCGTGCAGCCGGGCGGCTTCCAGCTGCTCGCCCAAGCGGGCGCGGGCCAGGGCCTGGGCCAAGGGTTGCGCCAGGGCCATCAACAGGCGGCGCCGTTGGGCGCTCAACGGTTCGCCATTGCGTGGGCGTATGCCAAGCAGCGCCAGGGGTTGCTCCTCCACGGCCAGCGGCCACCACCACCAGCGACCGTGGGGCAAGGTGTCGCTGCCAAAACCGGCGGCCTGGCCGTGTTGCCAGGCCCATTCGGCAGCGGCGCGCTCATTGTCGGTGAAAGCATGGCCGCCACCACTGGCGACCTGCAGCAGGCCGTCGCTGCTGCGCTCCATCAGGCACACCTGCACGTCCTGCCAACCGTCCATATGCTGGCCGGCGGCGCTGAACACGGCCTGGCGGTCGGTGGCCACCGTGAGGCGACGCGACAGGTCGAGCAGCTGGTTGGTCTGCGCCTGGGTTTCACGCAGCGCCTGCAACTGGCGGCGCTGGCGGGCGGCGAGGTTGCCAGTGAGCGCGGCCATCAACAGGAAGAACACCAGGGTCAGCACATCCTCTTCACGCTGGATGGCGAAGGAGAAGTTCGGTGGGATGAACAGGAAGTCGTAGGTGAGGAACGACAGCGCCGCGCAGGCCAGCGCCGGGCCCAGGCTGCTGCGCACCGCTACCAGCAGCACGGCGGCGAGGAACACCAGGGAGATGTTGGGCAGCGCCAGCACGCTCGACACGGCCCAGGCGAGGCCGGCGGCCAGCAGCGTGGCGACCAGCGCCAGCAGGTAGTGGCGCCACACCCATACGCGCTGGACTGCCGCCCGGGCCGGTTGCGGCTGGGCGTCGCGGTCGAGCACGTTGATTTCCAGGCCGTGGCTCTCGCGCAGCAGGCGGGCGGCGACGCCGGCGCCGAAGAAGCGCCGACGCAGCAGGTCGCGGGACTGGCCCACCAGCACCAGGCTGGCACGGCGCTCGGCAGCGTGCTGGATCAGCGTGCGCGCCACCTCACCGGCACGCAACAACACCACTTCACCGCCAAGGCGCTCGGCCAGTTGCTGGGCCGCCTGCAGGCGATGACGGGCGGTTTCATCGCGCAAGCGGCCGTTGTCGACATGGACCACGCTCCACGGCAGGTGGCGGCGCTGGGCGACGCGGCTGGCGTGGCGTACCAGCCGTTCGGCCTGATCGTCGCCATCGATGCCCACCAGCAGGCGACCGCGCAGGGCCGGCGCTTCCTGGCCGCGCTGGCGGTAGCCGCTGGCAAGGTCGGCATCCACCTGGGCGGCGGCGGTCTGCATGGCCAGCTCGCGCAGGGCGGTGAGGTTGGTCTGGGAGAAATAGGCTTCGATGGCCGCCCTCGCCTGCTCGGGCACATAGACCTTGCCTTCGCGCAGGCGCTCGAGCAGCTCGCGGGGCGGCAGGTCAATCAAGACCAGTTCAAAGGCTTCCTGCAGCACCCAGTCGGGCAGGGTCTCGCGCACCTGCACGCCGGTGATATCGCGGACCTTGTCGTTAAGGCTTTCCAGGTGCTGGACGTTGACCGTGGTGTACACGTCGATGCCGGCGGCGAGCAGTTCCTGCACGTCCTGCCAGCGTTTGGCGTGGCGGCTGCCGGGGGCGTTGGTGTGGGCCAGTTCGTCGACCAGCACCAACGGTGGCGCGGCCTTGAGCAGGCCGTCGAGGTCCATCTCCTCGAGCATCACGCCGCGGTATTCGCTGCGCAGCAGGGGTTGCTGGGTCAGGCCGCCGAGCAGGGCCTCGGTCTCGGCGCGGCCGTGGGTCTCGACCACCCCGGCCACCACCTGCACGCCCTGGCGTTGCTGGGCGTGGGCGGCTTGCAGCATGGAGAAGGTCTTGCCGACCCCGGGCGCGGCGCCGAGAAATACCTTGAGCCTGCCGCGGCCTTCCCGGGGCAGGCCCGCCAACAGCGCGTCGGCGCGGGCGGAGTCACTCATGTTTCATCCTTCACAAGTAGCGAATTCGGGCCTGCTGCGCAGGCCATCGCGGGTAAACCCGCTCCTACAGGCTCGATGCCGTACCTGCAGGAGCGGGTTTACCCGCGATGGGTCGCAAAGCGACCCCCGGCATCAATGGCTCGGTGCGAGGTGCTCAAGCGCCTGGTTCAACGCCAGCACGTTCACTACCGGCGGCCCGATCAGTGGACGCAGGGTGGCGTCATTCACCAGCACTTGCAAGCGCTCCTCCGCTACCTGCCGCGCCGCCGCCACACGCGGCAGCTGGTAGGCGATCGCCTCGGGCGGCAGGTGCGGGTCCAGCCCGCTGCCGGACGTGGTCAACAGCGCTTGGGGCACTGGCCCCAGCTGCGCCTGGTATTGCGCGGCGGCATCGCCCTTGACCCGCTCGGCCAGCGCCGGGTTGCTCGGCGACAGGTTGCTCGCGCCACTGGCCACGGTGGCATAGGCGCCCGCCGAAGGCCGCGCCTGGAACCAGGCGTCGCCCTTGAATTCCTGGGCGATCAGCGCCGAACCACGCACCTCGCCGCGGTCATCGCGCACCAGGCTGCCATTGGCCTGCTCAGGGAAGGCGACCTGGGCAATGCCGGTCACCGCCAGGGGGTACAGCGCGCCGGTGACCACGGTCATCAGCAGGATCAGGCTCAGGGCCGGGCGTACATAAGCAGTCATGTCAGTCTCTCCTCAGACCAGGTGCAGCGCGTTGAGCAGCAGGTCGATCAGCTTGATCCCGGCGAACGGCACGACGATGCCGCCCAGCCCGTAGATCAGCAGGTTGCGCCGCAGCAGGTGGGCGGCGCTGGCGGCCTGCACCCGCACCCCGCGCAGGGCCAGGGGGATCAGCACGATGATGATCAGCGCGTTGAACACGATGGCCGAGAGGATCGCGCTCTGCGGGCTGGCCAGGTGCATCAGGTTGAGCACGCCCAATTGCGGGTAGATGGCGGCGAACAGCGCCGGCAGGATGGCGAAGTACTTGGCCACGTCGTTGGCGATGGAGAAGGTGGTCAGCGCGCCACGGGTGACCAGCAGCTCCTTGCCCACCTGGACCACGTCCAGCAGCTTGGTCGGGTCACTGTCCAGGTCGACCATGTTGGCGGCCTCGCGGGCGGCCTGGGTGCCGTCGTTCATGGCCATGCCCACGTCGGCCTGGGCCAGGGCCGGGGCGTCGTTGGCGCCATCACCGCACATGGCCACCAGGCGGCCGTCGTTCTGCTCCTGGCGGATGCGCGCCAGCTTCTTCTCCGGGGTGGCTTCGGCGAGCACGTCGTCCACGCCGGCCTCGGCAGCGATGGCGGCGGCGGTCAGCGGGTTGTCGCCGGTGACCATCACGGTGCGGATACCGAGCTTGCGCAGTTCGGCGAAACGCTCGCGGATACCGGGCTTGACCACGTCCTTGAGGTGGATCACGCCCAGCAGACGCTTGTCGACACACACCAGCAACGGCGTGCCGCCGCTCTGGGCGATGCGTTCCACTTCACGGGCCAGGGCGGCGGGCAACTCCAGGCGTTGCAGGCCGCAGAAGGCCAGCACCGCATCGACGGCGCCCTTGCGGTAGCGACGCTGCTGGAAGTCGATACCCGACAGGCGGGTCTCGGCGCTGAAGGCGATGGCTTCGTACTGGGTGCTCGAGGGCTCGTCGAAATCGTGCAGTTGGCGCAGGTACTCGACGATCGACTTGCCTTCGGCGGTGTCGTCGGCCAGGGAGGCGAGCAAGGCGCCCTCCCCCAGCTCCTTGGCGGTCACGCCCGAGGCTGCGTGCAGGGCGCTGCAACGGCGGTTGCCGAAGGTGATGGTGCCGGTCTTGTCGAGCATCAGGGTGTGCACGTCGCCGGCCGCCTCCACCGCACGGCCGGAACGGGCGATCACGTTGAGGCGCACCAGCCGGTCCATGCCGGCGATACCGATGGCCGACAGCAGGCCGCCGATGGTGGTGGGGATCAAGGTCACCAGCAGCGCGGCGAGGAAGATCAGCGGCAGCTCGCCGCCGGCGAAGCGGGCGAACGGCTGCAGGGTCACCACCACGATCAGGAAGATCAGGGTGAGGCCGATCAGCAGGATGTCCAGGGCGATCTCGTTGGGGGTCTTCTGCCGCTTGGCGCCTTCGACCAGGGCGATCATGCGGTCCAGGGTCGACTCGCCCGGGTTGCTGGTGATGCGGATCAGCAGCCAGTCGGAGACCAGGCGGGTGTTGCCGGTGACGGCCGAGCGGTCGCCGCCGGACTCGCGGATCACCGGGGCGGATTCGCCGGTGATGGCCGCCTCGTTGACGGCAGCGATGCCTTCGAGCACCTCGCCGTCACCGGGGATCAGTTCACCAGCCACCACGCGCACCACATCATCCTTGCGCAATTGAGTGGCGACGACGGTCTCGAAACTGCCGTCGTGCTTGCGACGCTTGGCAGTCAGGCCCTGGCTGCCGGCCTTGAGGCTGTCGGCGCGGGCCTTGCCGCGGCCTTCGGCCAGGGCTTCGGCGAAGTTGGCGAACAGCACGGTGAACCACAGCCAGACGGCGATCTGTACCGCCACGCCGGTGCTCACGCCGCTGCCGGGGGCGAAGCACAGCACGGTGGTCAGCACGGCGGTGAGGGCCACCACCAGCATCACCGGCGAGCGCTTGAGCTGACGCGGGTCGAGCTTGACGAAAGCCTGCACCAGCGCCGGACGCCACAGGGCGGCGAAGCGGGTCTGGTCCTTGGCGCTATGGCGCGCCTTCACTTCGGGAATGGGCATGTTCATGGTCGGTTCCTCAGAAACCCAGGCTCAGGTGTTCGGCGATCGGCCCAAGGGCCAGGGTCGGCAGGAAGGTCAGGCCACCGACCAGCAGGATGGTCACCAGCAGCAGCGTGGTGAACAGCGGGCCGTGGGTGGGGAAGCTGTTGAGGCCTTGCGGCGCGCTCTTCTTCGCCGCCAGGCTGCCGGCCAGGGCCAGCACCGGCAGGATGTAGCCGAAGCGGCCGATCAGCATGGCCAGGCCGATCATCACGTTGTGGAACGTGGTGTTGGCGCCGAAGCCGGCGAAGGCCGAGCCGTTGTTGGCGGTGCCGGAGGTGTAGGCGTACAGCAGTTGACTGAAACCGTGGGCACCGGGGTTGGTCACTGCGCCGGCCGGCCCGGGCAGGCTGGCGGCGATGGCACCAAGCACCAGCACACCCACCGGCATCACCAGCAGGGTGGCCACCAGCAACTGCACTTCACGGGCCTGGAGCTTCTTGCCCAGGTACTCCGGGGTGCGGCCGATCATCAGGCCGGCCAGGAACACGGCGATCAGCACGAACAGCAGCATGCCGTACAGGCCGGCGCCGACACCGCCGAAGATCACCTCACCCAGCATCATGTTGACCATCGCCACCATGCCGGTCAGCGGGTTGAGGCTGTCGTGCATGGCGTTGACCGAACCGTTGGAAGCGGAGGTGGTGGTCACCGTCCACAGCACGGAACCGGTGGTGCCGAAGCGGCTCTCCTTGCCTTCCAATGGCGCGCTCTGTTGCACCTGGGCGCTTTCCAGGGCCGGGTTGGGCTGGTATTCCGACCACAGCGCGGCGCTGCCGCCGATCAGGAACAGCGCCAGCATGCAGGCGATGATCGCGCGGCTCTGGCGCAGGTCCTTCACGTAATGGCCGAAGGTGAACACCAGAGCCACCGGGATCAGGATGATCGAGGCCACCTCGAACAGGTTGCTCCAGGCCGTGGGGTTCTCGAACGGGTGCGCCGAGTTGACGCCGAAGAAGCCACCGCCGTTGGTGCCCAGCTGCTTGATGGCGATCTGGCTGGCGGCCGGGCCCAGCGGGATGGTCTGGTCGGTGCCTTGCAGGGTCACGGCGTGGACATAGTCGGCGAAGGTCTGTGGCACACCCTGCCATACCAGCAGCAGCGCCAGCACCAGGCACAGCGGCAGCAAGCCGTAGAGGGTGGCGCGGGTCAGGTCGACCCAGAAGTTGCCCAGGGTGCCGACCGAACGACGGGCAATACCCCGGCTCAGGGCGACCAGCACGGCCAGGCCGGTGGCGGCGCTGACGAAGTTCTGCACGGTCAGGCCGATCATCTGGGTCAAGTAGCTGACCGAGGCCTCACCACTGTAGGACTGCCAGTTGGTGTTGGTCATGAAACTGACCGCGGTATTGAACGCCTGCGACCACTCCTGGCCGGGCAGGTGCTGCGGGTTGAGCGGCAGCGAGCCTTGCAGCAACAGCACGGCGAACAGCAGCAGGAAGCCGGCCAGGTTGAAGGCCAGCAGGGCCAGGGTGTACTGCTTCCAGTTCTGCTCCTGGTCGGCGTTCACGCCAGACAGGCGATAGCAGCCCCGCTCCAGCGGGCCGAGGATCGGCGACAGCCAGGTACGCTGGCCTTCCATCACCTTGTAGTAGAAGCGCCCGAGCCAGGGCGCCGGCAGCAGCACGATGGCGAAGAACGCCAGCAGCAGCAGGTAATCGTAACTGTGCATGGTCGCCCCTTAGCCGCGATCGGCGCGCAGCAGCGCCACCAGCAGGTAAACCGCCAACGCCACCGCCAGAAGCAGTGACAGCCCGTCGAGCATGTACATGAGTGAATCTCCCCAGATTGCGGCGTGAGGGCCGCTTTGGGGAAATTGTCCGAGGGAGGGGCGTAAAGGGGCGAGACCAGGTGTGGGGCCGGGGCATAAAGAATGCGTAAAGATCAGGTATTGCGGTGCCTGTACCGGCCTGTTCGCCGGCAAGCCGGCTCCTATCTTCTCTGTAGGAGCCGGCTTGCCGGCGAACCGGTCTTCAATGCTGCGGCGATTGCTGCCCGGAATTACGGCTCCAGTCCAGCAGCAGGCTGTAACCCACCGCCAGCAAGGTCGGCCCGATGAACAACCCGATGAAGCCGAACGCGAGCAGGCCGCCGAACACCCCCAGCAGCACGATCACCAGCGGCAGGTTGCCGCCCCGGCTGATGAGATAAGGTTTGAGTACGTTGTCCACGCCACTGATGACGAAGGTGCCCCAGATGCCCAGGAACACCGCCATGCCATAGTCGCCCTTCGACACCAGCCAGGCCGTGGCTGGTATCCAGGCCAGCGGTGGCCCCATGGGGATCAGGCTGAGCATGAACGTCACCAGGCCGAGCACGATGGCCCCCGGCACACCGGCGATCAGGAAGCCGATCAGCGCCAACAGCGCTTGCGCGGCGGCGGTGCCGATCACGCCGTTGACCACCCGCTGCACGGTGCCGGCGACCAGGTCGACGTAGTACTCGGCGCGCTCACCCACCAGCCGCTGCAGCAGCCGGTGCACGAACGCCGCCAGGCGCGGGCCGTCGCGGTAGAAGAAGAACACGAACACCAGGCTGAGCGTGAGCTCCAGCACCCCACTGCCGATCTGCGCGCTGCGCGCCAGCAACCAGTTGCCCACCTGGCCGAGATAGGGCTTGGCGGAGGCCAGCAAGGCCGCGCCTTGCTGGTCGAGGGACTGCCACCAACTGACCAGCCGACCACCGACGAAGGGAATGCCGCCGACCCACGCCGGCGCATCGGGCAGGCCGTCGACCTGCACGTCCCGCACAAAAGCGGTGGCGTCGCGGATATGGTCGGCGAGGTTGAAGCCCAGCCACACCAGCGGCAACGCGACCAGCAGGATCCACACCGTGGTCAGCAGGCTCGCGGCCAGCGTCTCGCGCCCGCCGAGCAGGCGGGTGAGCAGGCGCATCAGTGGCCAGCTGGCGAAGGCGAGAATCGCGCCCCACAGCAACGCCGAGATGAACGGGGCCATCACCCACAGCGCCGCGCCAAGCAGCGCGAGCAGCAGGATCTGGATCAACAGGCGGTCATTGTTGGCCATGGGCGCTCACTCAACGGATCAATTCCAGGTGCAAGCCTTCGGTCGGCGCATCGCCCACTTCCAGCCGGGCACTGCGCACGCCGGCCTGGACCAGCTGCTCGCGCCAGGCCTCGGCGCCGCTGCCGCTGAGGCTGGCGCGTAGCGTGCTGTCGAGGTTGAGGCTGCGGGCCAGCAAGGCGGCCCAGGTGGCCTGGGGCTTGGCAAGGTCAGGGTAGTCGAGTTTGCCGGTGTCGCGCAGTTCGCGAAGTACCGTGGCCGGGGTGGGCAGCAACTCGCCCAGCGGGCTGGCGGCGACGAACTCCTCGACATGCAGGTAGGCGCGACGGTTGCCGCGAGTCACGCTGTACAGCGCCACCAATGTATCGGCTTCTTCAGCGGAGCGGCGCAACAGGATGAACGCCTGCTGTTCATCACCGCCATTGAGACGGGCATTGGCGAACACATCGTTGGCCCACAGGCTGGCTTCGCCGCAATCGCGGCCCTGGCACCAGAACAGGGGATAGCCGCCATCGTGCTGCAGCGCTTCGCGGGCGCTGGTGAAGGCTTCGCGAGCGCTTCGCTCGACCGGCAGTTCATAGGTGACCGAACTGACCTGGCCGCGGCTCTCGACCTTGTCATCGACCCGCAGGCGGCCACTGATCTTGCGCAGCGGGCCCATCGGGTAAACCCGCTCCTGCTCCACGGCCGGACGCTGGTCGACCACCTTGGCATCGACGGGAACTGGCAGGTTATCTGCAAGCAGCAGCGGGCTGACGGCGGCGAGGCAAGCGGCGATGGTGCCGCGAATGAAAACAGGTGCGCTCATCGGCCGCCCTCGCAGAGGCCGGGGCAAAGCGCGTGAATGTCTGGCAAGTACATGGTTGTCTCCCTTTCAACCCGCCAAGCCTCGACACTTGCCCGGTGCAAGTCAAGGAATGCCAAAGAAGCGATTGAAACAGTCTGCGACAAGGGTCGCGCCCTGGGCGTCGTTCAGGTGCAGGTGATGCCCGCCTGGCAGGATCGTCTGCTCGAAGGGTAGCTGCTCCAGCAGTTCCGTGTGACGCGCCAGCATGCCATCGGCCGCGACCACCAGGCAGGCCGGGCAGGCGACGCGCTGGACGAAGGCCATGGCCTGGGCCTGGTTCAGGCGTGTTGGCGACGGCAGTGTCAGGCGCGTGTCACTGCGCCAGCTGTAACCGCCGGGCACCGGCATCAGGCCACGCTGGGCCAGCAGTTCGGCGGCTTCGCGGCTGACCGCGACCATGCCCTTCATGCGCGCCTCGACGCCCTCCTCCAGGCTCGCGTACACCGTCTTGCGCTTGCCCTCCAGGCGCAACTGCGCCTGCAACGCCATCCCCAGGCGCTCGGCGGCGTCCTGCTCGGCAATCGTGGGCGGGATGACACCGTCGATGAGCGCGAGGTGGCTGATGCGCTCGGGCAAGGCCCCGGCCAGTTGCACCGAGATGATCGCGCCCAGCGAGTGGCCGAGCAGGCCGAAACGCTGCCAGCCCAGCTGTTCGGCGACCCGCAGCACGTCATGGGCGTAGTCGGCCAGGGCGTAGCCGGCACCGATTGGGCGATGTTCCGAGTAACCATGCCCGGCCAGGTCCAGGGCGACGATGCGCAGCCCTTTCAGTTGCGGCGCCAGGCGGGCGAAGCTGTTGGCGTTGTCCAGCCAGCCATGCAGGGCGATCACCGGCAGGCCATCAGCCGGCCCGAACAGGTGCGCGGCCAGCTCGATATGACCGAGCGCCAGGCGTACTTCCTCGACGTGGGCACTCATGGCTGCTGGCTCCAGCGGTCGAACAGGCCCTTGATCAGGCTCGCGGTGTCGCCGGGGCGCTCCAACGGGAACATGTGCCCACCCGGCAGGCTGTGGTACTCGCCCTTGGCCATGCCGCGCACCGCCAGCCCATGGTGCTTGCGGATCACCCGGCTCTGGGCACCGCGCACCATGGCCAACGGCACCTGCAACTGGCGGGGTGGCGCCGGGCTGACATGGGGGATGCTGCGGTAGATGCTGATCTCGGTGGCGGGGTCGAAACGCAGGCGCAGGCCGCCCTCGGTGCTCACCAGGCCGTGTTCGAGATACGCCTCGAGGCATTCAGGGTCGAAATGGCGGAACAGGGTCTTGCCCGAGAAATACTGGCGGGCGCTGTCACGGTCGGGAAACGCCTCACGCCGCCCCAATGTGCGCCCAGCCGGGGTGATGCGGTCGATGAAACCCAGGCGCTTGGCCGCCTGGATAAGCCATTCGTCGACACGGGTCAGCACCGGCGAGTCGAGCATCACCACACCCCGGTAGTACTCAGGACGGCGCAGCGCCGCATGCAGGTGCAGCACGCCCCCCAGCGAATGCCCGACACCCCAGACCGGGGCTGACTGTTGCTCCAGATGGTGCAAGAGTTCATCGACCAGGCTCTGCCAGTTCTCGTTCACCGGAAAACGCGGATCATGGGCGTGCTGCGCCAGGTGCCGAACCTCGTAGTCCGGTGCCAGCGCGGCGAACAGCTTGCCGTAGGTGGCCGACGGGAAGCCGTTGGCGTGGGCGAAGAAGATCTGTTGCGACATGGCCGCCTGCTCTGCACGGGGAAGGTCGGGCCATTGTCGACAAGGCGCCGGTTGCCGGCAACGTCCGGAAAGGTCATCGCCAAGGGCGATCAGGTCATTCAGAACTCACCGAAGCTCTGCATCGAGCGGCGCAAGCAGGCTTGCACGTAGGCCAGTTGCTGCTCCAGGGCCTCACGCGCGAGGCGCTTGTCCTGGGGCCCCAGGCCCAGTCTGCGCAAGGCCAGGCAGCTGCTTTGCAACAGGTGCGCCATGCGGATGCTGGCATCCTGCAGGCGCCGCAAGTCTTCCTCACCCTCGAACATCGAACCCTGATCGACGCCCCGCGCCTTACGCACCTTGCCCATCAACTGGTAGAACTTGGCATCGGCCGACTCACGCAAAAGGCTGTATTCGGCAAAATCCAGCACGCTGTCCCGCTGCACCTTTTCCAGTGTGGGCTGTAGATCAACCGAACACACCAGCTCCAACCTTCGGTTTTTCATCCCACGCTCCGGGGTCCTGCCGCACGGTCATATCCTGGCGAGGACGCTAGCAAGGCCTTGGAGCGCGCGACAACTGGCAAAAATGCCAGTTGTCGATTTCATGCCGAATGATGGAGGTCGCGCAGGGTCATCAGCCCTGCCAGCGGCCAGTCGCCTTCCAGCTCAGCCAGGCTGGCCGTGCTCATGGGCGCAGGCTGCTGCTGATGACCCTGCTCGAGCAGACTGACCAAGGTGCCCACCAGCGGCTGGTGGCTGACCAGCAGGACATGCTCGAGCCCCAGCCGCTCGATTTCACCGACCACCGCCTGCGCATCGCTGTCCGGAGTGAGCCAGGGCACGGTGCGCACCGGGTCGGCAAAGCCAAGGGCCCCATGCACCAGTGCTGCGGTCTGCTGAGCTCGCACGTAGGGGCTGGCGATGATCGCCTGCAGTGGTTGCCCCAGCAAGCGGGCGGCGCTGCGCAGCACCTGCTCACGGCCGTGGGCGGTCAGGCGCCTTTCGGCGTCGCTGTTGGCGCGCGGTTCGGCCTCGCCATGGCGCAGTACCCAGAGCTTCACAGCTTGGGTTCCTCGTCACGCACCGGGTGCGGTGCCGGGGCCACGGCGTGGGGCGCTTCACCTTCAGGCGCACGCGGCGCCGGCCAGTCGGCGAACGGCCAGGGCTTGCTGTCGGTGTGGAAACTGCCGAAACGACCGATCTGCGCCAGGTACTGGCTGAGGCTGTCACCGAAGTTCATCAGGCTGGCGCTGGGGGCGCCGTAGATCAGCCGGTAAATCAACTGGACCAGCACCAGGCCGCCCAGCAGCAGCTCGGCCAGTTGCCAGACCACCAGGAACACCAGCATCCACAGCACCCGCAGGATGATCGATTCGCGCTGGGCGCGCTCCGGGGTATCGTTCATAGGTCGCTCCTTCAATTGAAACCGCTGGTGGAAATGAAATCGACATCGGTCTTGGGCTCGGCGCGCATCAGGTGCTCGATCACCTGGTTGAGCGTGCGCCCCTCGAACAGGATGGCATGCAAGCCTGCTACCAGCGGCATGTACACCTGCACTTCCTGGGCCTTGGCCTTGAGCACCTTCAGCGTGTTGACGCCTTCGGCCACCTCGCCCAGGCGGTTGACCGCCTCCTCCAGGCTCAGCCCCTGGCCCAGGGCGTGGCCGACCTGATAGTTGCGGCTCTTGGGCGAGGAACAGGTAACGATCAGGTCACCCACACCCGCCAGGCCCAGGAAGGTCATTGGATTGGCTCCCTGGCTCACGGCGAAGCGGGTCATCTCGGCCAAGGCGCGGGTGATCAGCATGCTCTTGGTGTTCTCGCCCATCCCCAAGGCCACGGCCATGCCAGCAATGATGGCGTAGACGTTCTTCAGCGCACCGCCCAGTTCGACACCGAAACGGTCGCTGCTGGCGTAGACGCGGAACGTGCGGCCATGCAGCACCTCCTGCACGCGCTTGCAGAGCGCTTCGTCCTCACTGGCCACCACGGTGGCCGTCAACGCGTGCTCGGCGATCTCGCGGGCCAGGTTGGGGCCCGACAGCACACCGATGTGCGCCCCGGGGGCGATCTCCTCGAGGATCTGGCTCATCAGCTTGAAGGTGTGCGCCTCGATGCCCTTGGTGAGGCTGACCAGGCCCTTGCCGCGCAACAGTTCGGCGTGGGGCGCCAGCACGCTGCGCAAGGCACTCGAAGGCAAGGCGACGAAGATCAGCGCGCAGCCCTGTAGCGTGGCGAGCAGGTCGTTGACCGGCTGCACGCCGTCGTGCAGGCGGATGCCCTTGAGATAGCGTGGGTTCTCGCGATTGACGCGCATTGCTTCGGCCTGGGCCGGATCACGCATCCACTGGCGAACCGGATGGCCATTCTCCGCCAGCAGGTTCGCCACGGCGGTGCCGAAGCTGCCGCCTCCAAGAACCGCAACAGGTTGCTGTTCAGTCATATCCAATCCGTTAACCAATAAAGTAAATGGCGACCTGCGCATTATACGGGGCGCATGCGACAGAACCAGTGTCGCGTCACAGGGCCTGGGAGCGGGCTCGCCCGGCGATGCGGCAATTCGCCAGCCACCGATCACTGGCAAAAGCCACGCGGTCGGTTAACATGCCTGATTCATCTCTGAAACAAGGCCGTTTCGTGTTCCCTGGCACGCCCCCTTACCCACGCCTGTTGCTGCTGACCGCCCTGCTCGGCGGCCCGGCCATGGCCGACGATCTGTTCATCGACAATCAAGACCTGCCCCAGGTTCTGACCGCCACGCGCCTCAAGCAATCCCCGGCGGCAGTGCCGGGCAGCATGACCGTGCTCGACAGCGAGCTGATCCGCGCCAGCGGTGCCCGTGACATCCCCGAGCTGCTGCGCCTGGTACCCGGCATGATGATCGGCTACGGCGCCGGCAACCAGCCAACGGTCAACTACCATGGCAGCAACGTCAGCGACGCCCGGCGCATGCAGGTACTGATCGACGGCCGCTCGGTGTACCGCGCGGGCCTCGCCACGGTGGACTGGAGCGACATCCCCGTGGCCATGGAAGACATCGAGCGCATCGAAGTGTTCCGCGGCCCGAACACGGTCAGCTACGGCGCCAACGCGCTGATGGCGGTGGTCAACATCCTTACCCGCAACCCCGCCGACAGCCATGGCACCCGCGTGAAGATGACCCGAGGCCAGGATGGCATCAACGACTACTACGCCAGCCAGGGCTTTGGCTGGGACAGTGGCGACTTGCGCTTGTCGCTGTCGGGCCAGCAGGACGACGGCTTCGACGAGGACCAGTTCGGCCGCGACTACCGCGACAGCCGCCGGGCCAACCGCATCAACATCAATGCCGTGCACAGCCTGGCACCGAACCAAACGCTGGATTGGCAGTTGGCGGCGAAGGAAGGCAGCAACCAGCGGCCATATACCTATCAACCGGTGTTCGGCAACTACCGGGCCGGCGACAACGCCGACGTCAACGCCAAGGACTATGCCGGCTCGGTGCGCTGGAACATTGACTTTGACCCAGAGCACAGCCTGTACATCCAAGGCTCCGCCCAGCACTTCGACCGCCAGCAGGTGTGGGGGGCCTGCGATGCCGCCATCGCCTTCAGCCCGGAGCTGACCCAGATGTGGCGACTGGACCCTAACTTCACGGAAAAGGTCGCGCGCAACCTGTACACCGGCAACCTGCCCACCACCAGCGACCCGACGCTCGCCACACTGATGGGCCAGGTGCGGGACCAGTGGTCCAACGGCGGTCGCAACACCATCTGCGGCGATGTCGACCAGAGCACCCGCGAGACCCGCTACGACCTGGAGATCCAGGACACCCTGAGCCTGACCGACAGCCTGCGTCTGGTCAGCGGCCTGAACTACCGCTACGACCGCGCCGACTCGCAGACCTACTTCAACGGCAGCCTCGACGACCAGACCTGGCGCCTGTTCGGCCAGCTCGAATGGCGCGCCGACGAACACTGGATCCTCCAGGGTGGCGCGATGTACGAGCATTCCCAGCTGTCGGGCAACTCGCTTACCCCACGGGTCGCGGTGAACTACCTGATCACCCCGCGCCACGGCTTGCGCGCGGTGTACTCCGAGGCGATCCGCTCGCCGGACATGTTCGAGAACAACGTCAACTGGAGCTACACGGTCAAGAACCTCACGCCCAACCTCTACGGCCTGCAGAACGGCGAATACTTCGTCAAGACCCGCGGCCCCGGCAACCTCGACCAGGAGCGCATGCGCTCGCGCGAACTGGGCTACAACGGCAACTTCACCGACCTCGACCTGAGCATGGACGTGAAGCTGTTCTACGACGAGATCACCGGGATGATCAGCGAGCCGTTGAAAAACAACCAGTTCATCGCCAGCAACGCCAACAAGGCGCGCTTCACCGGCAGCGAGGCACAGTTCGACTGGCGCGCCACCCAGCGCGACCGCCTGCGCGTCACCTACGCCTACGTCGACGCCTGGGCCAGCAACCCCAACGACCGGCGCCTGAGCGCACGCAACAGCGGCTCGGCCGGCTGGCTGCGCGAGTGGGGCCAGGGTTGGTCCAGCGCACTGTTCTACTACGGGGACGACGCGCTCAACCAGTACCGCTACGAACGTGTCGACCTGCGCCTGGCCAAGCGCTTCAAGATCCAGGGCAGCAACCTGGAACTGGCGGCCCTGTGGCAACAGCGCCTGGATGACGAGCCGGTCACGCTGGGGCAGAACCGTTATGACAGCCGCCACCGCCTGAGCGTCAGCGCGGAGCTGGACTTCTGATGATCGGCCTGCTGCGCTTGCTGCTGCTCTGCCTGCTGCCACTGGGATCGCTGTCCGCCAGCGAAATCCTGCTGGTGGGCGCGGAAGATCAGCCAGGCATCCGCAGCTTCGCAGCCGCCCTGGAAAAACGCCGGCCGCAGGACCAGGTCCGCTTCCAGACCGTGGCGCAGATGCCACGCCCTGGCCAGCTGAAGAGCGACACCCGGTTGATCCTGCTTGACGGCCCGGCACTGGAATGGCGACTGGGCGATAGCGCCGGGCCGCCGGCGCTGGCCCTGCGGGTCAGCCGGGTTCAAGCCGAACAACGCCTGGGGGCCTCACGCCCGGCATTCCTCAGCCTGCTGTGGAGCGATCCGCCGCTTTCGCGGCAACTGCGCCTGGCCCGCTACCTGTTGCCGCAGGCACGGCGAATCGGCGTGCTGTACGGTCAGCACAGCCGATTCCTGCTCGATGAGCTGCGCCAGGCCGCTGCGGCGCAAGGGTTGGAGATCGTCGCGCAGGACTGGCCCGACCTGCGCGACAGCCGCCCGCTGCAGCACCTGCTGGGCAACAGCGATATCCTGCTCGGGCTCGACGACCCTGAACTGTACAACTCCAAGTCCGCGAAGAATGTGCTGCTCAGCAGCTACGCACGGCAGATGGCGCTGATCGGTCCGAACGTCGGTTTCGTGCGCGCCGGCGCCCTGGCCAGCACCTTCAGTGACCAGGATGACTGGTTGACCGTGCTCGGCCACCTGCTCGACCAACCGCCGGCCCGCTGGCCGCGCAGCCTCTACCCCACCCACTTCGGCGTCAGCGGCAACCAGCAGGTCGCCCGCGCCCTTGGCCTGGAAGCGATCGACCCGGACGCCGCCGCCCTGGCCGTGGCCGAAGGAGAAACCACGCCATGAGCAAACGCCTGAGCTGGGACATTCATACCCGTACCCAGATCATCAGCCTGGGCCCTGCCCTGCTGCTCACCTTGCTGCTGATCAGCTTCTTTACCTTCGTGCGCATCCAGGACTTGCGCCAGGAGCTCAACCACACCGGGCAACTGATCGCCAACCAATTGGCCCCGGCCTCTGAATACGGGGTGATCTCGGGCAACAACGAAGTGCTCGACAGCCTGATGCGCGCCACCCTGAGCATCCCCCATGTGCGTTTCCTCGAAGTGCAGGACAGCCGCAATCACATCCTGGTGTACGTGGAGCAGCCGGAAGAAAGCCTCAATCGCGCGCAACGGGTGGAGGTGTTCCAGGCCCCCATCCGCCTGCAGCAGATCCGCCTGGACAATGATTTCCTGCTCGGCAAGGCACCGCCACCGACCATCGGCGACGATTACCTGGGGCGGGTGATCGTTGGCATGTCCGACGATGCCTTCAGCCAGCGCCAGCAGGAAATCGTGATCAAGGCTGCCATCCTGGCGCTGTTCGCGCTGTTGTTCACCTTCCTGCTCGCAAGGCGCCTGGCCATGAGCCTGTCGAAGCCGATCAGCGACATGGGGCACGCGGTGCGGGCGATCCAGCAGGGTGACTTCAATGCGCCGTTGCCGGTGGTCGACGACAGCGAACTGGGCCATCTGGCTCGGCACATCAACAACCTGGCCAGCGCCCTGGACCAGGCCGCCGACGAACAGCAACAAGCCATGGGCCAGTTGATCCAGGCCCGCGAGGAAGCGGAACAAGCCAACCGCGCCAAGTCGGACTTCCTGGCCATGATGAGCCATGAGCTGCGCACGCCCATGAACGGCGTGCTGGGCATGCTGCAACTGCTCGAGACCACCGAGCTGACCAGCGAGCAGACCGAATACACCGCAGTGGCCAGCGAGTCCACCGGGCATCTGCTCAAGGTGATCAACGACATCCTCGATTTCTCGCGGATCGAGCGCACCACGCTGGAGCTCGAACATATCGACTTCAACCTGGGCGAACTGATCAGCAGCAGCGTCCAGTCGTTCCAGCACACCGCCCAGCAACGCGGCCTGGACCTTCACCTGCAACTGCCACCGGACGTCGACCACCTGCAGGTGGTGGGCGACCCGACGCGGATCCGCCAGATCCTGTTGAACCTGGTGGGCAATGCCCTGAAGTTCACCGAGCGTGGCGAAGTGGCAGTGGAGGCACGCTGGCAAGTACTCGACCGCCAACTGCTGTGGTTTACCTGCACCGTACGCGACACTGGCATCGGCATCGACAGCAACCGCCTGGAAATGATGTTCGTGGCCTTCCAGCAGGCCGACAGCTCGATCTCGAGACGCTATGGCGGCACCGGCCTGGGCCTGTCGATCGCGCGCACCTTGGCCGAGCGCATGGGCGGCCAGTTGCGCGGCGAAAGTCGCGAAGGGCTTGGCTCGACATTCACCCTGGAAATGCCATTGGCCCTGGCCGCCGTACCGGCCAGCAGGTTGCCCGGCACGGCGCTGGATGCGCCTGGCGGCAGCGAAGGTGGGCGGATCCTGCTGGTGGAGGACAATCCGGTCAATCAGAGCGTCATCGAAGCCATGTTGCGCAGCCTGGGCTACGAGGTCAGCCTGGCCATCGATGGCGCCCAGGCGGTCGAGCAGGTAGGCCAGCAACGTTTTGTCGCAGTCCTGATGGATTGCCGCCTGCCGCACGTGGATGGCTACGAGGCGACCCGGCGCATCCGCCTGCTGCCACAACACGCCGGCCTGCCGATCATCGCCCTGACCGCCAGCGCCCAGCAGGGCGACCGTGAGCGTTGCCTGGCAGCGGGCATGAACGATTACCTGAGCAAGCCGTTCAAACGTACCGACCTGCAGCGCATCCTGCACCGCTGGTTGCCCGGTCAGACAGCCGCGACTGGCGATAAATGCTAAAGTGCGGCAGTCTTAGGGACTGGACAGGACCGCCGCTGGGCCTGAAAATAACATTTCAGTGCACACCTGTACTCTTTTTGCCAGGTGCGCTGTGACTTTCACCACAACGCAATAGTCTACCTGTAGGCTGCCGCCCCAGATGCAAAGCGCTTCGGGCCGGCCGGGAAGATTCATCCCCTGCCACAGGGGGTTATTGAGGAGCTCGCATGACCAAACAAAACGCCTTTACCCGGGAAGACCTGCTGCGCTGCAGTCGCGGTGAGCTGTTCGGCCCCGGTAATGCGCAACTGCCCGCCCCGAACATGCTGATGGTCGATCGCATCACCCATATCAGCGAGGAAGGCGGCAAGTTCGGCAAAGGTGAATTGGTCGCCGAGCTGGATATCAATCCGGACCTGTGGTTCTTCGCCTGCCACTTCGAAGGCGACCCGGTGATGCCGGGCTGCCTGGGCCTCGACGCCATGTGGCAGCTGGTCGGTTTCTTCCTCGGCTGGCAAGGCCTGCCGGGCCGTGGCCGTGCGCTGGGTTCGGGCGAAGTGAAATTCTTCGGCCAGGTACTACCCACCGCCAAGAAAGTCACCTACAACATTCACATCAAGCGCGTCCTCAAGGGCAAGCTGAACATGGCCATCGCCGATGGCTCGGTCAGCGTCGACGGTCGCGAGATCTACACCGCCGAAGGCCTGCGGGTCGGCGTGTTCACCTCCACTGACAATTTCTAAGGGTTATTCGCATGCGCCGCGTCGTGATCACTGGTCTGGGCATCGTATCGTGCCTGGGCAATGACAAAGCTACCGTCACCGAAAACCTGCGCAACAGCCGTCCGGGTATCCGTTACAACCCGGAATACAAGGAAATGGGGCTGCGTAGCCAGGTTTCCGGTTCCATCGACCTGAATCTGGAAGAGCTGATCGACCGCAAGGTCTATCGCTTCGTCGGCCACGCCGCCGCCTACGCGTACCTCGCCATGCAGGACGCGATCAAGGATGCCGGCCTGACCGAAGAGCAGATCTCCAACCCGCGCACCGGCCTGGTCGCCGGTTCCGGTGGCGCCTCCACGCTGAACCAGATGGAAGCCCTGGACACCCTGCGCGAGAAAGGCGTCAAGCGTGTCGGCCCGTACCGTGTCACCCGTACCATGGGCAGCACCGTGTCGGCGTGCCTGGCCACCCCGTTCAAGATCAAGGGCATCAACTACTCGATCTCGTCGGCCTGCGCCACCTCGGCACACTGCATTGGCACCGCCCTCGAGCAGATCCAGTGGGGCAAGCAGGACATCGTCTTCGCCGGTGGTGGTGAAGAAGAGCACTGGAGCCAGTCATTCCTGTTCGATGCCATGGGCGCCCTGTCGACCAAGCGCAACGAAACCCCCGAACTGGCCTCGCGTGCCTACGACGCCGACCGTGACGGCTTCGTCATCGCTGGCGGTGGCGGCATGGTGGTAGTCGAGGAGCTGGAGCACGCCCTGGCCCGTGGCGCCAAGATCTACGCCGAGATCGTCGGCTACGGCGCGACCTCCGACGGCTACGACATGGTCGCCCCAAGCGGCGAAGGCGCGATCCGCTGCATGCAGCAGGCGCTGTCCACCGTCGACACCCCGATCGACTACCTGAACACCCACGGCACCTCCACTCCCGTCGGCGACGTCGCCGAAATGAAGGGCGTGCGTGAAGTGTTCGGCGACAAGGCACCGAAGATCAGCTCGACCAAGAGCCTCTCGGGCCACTCGCTGGGCGCCGCAGGCGTGCACGAGGCGATCTACTGCCTGCTGATGATGGAGAACGACTTCATTGCCGGCTCCGCCAACATCGACGAGCTGGACCCGGAAGTGGCCGACCTGCCGATCGTGCGCAAGACCGAAGACGCCAAGCTCACCACCGTGATGAGCAACAGCTTCGGCTTCGGCGGCACCAACGCCACCCTGGTGCTCAAGCGCTGGGAAGGCAAGTGATCGCTTGATCCGCTGAACAAAAAGCCCCGGCCTTGGCCGGGGCTTTTTGTTTCTACGCCCCCCTTGTAGGAGCCGGCGTTGCCGACGAACCAGGCACCACAATGCATGGCACCGACTACGTCGGTGTTCGCCGGCAAAGCCGGCTCCTACAGGGAGCGTGTCGTCTTCAGACCGAAAACCGCTGCACCAGGGTGTTGAGGTCCACCGCCAGCCGCGACAGCGCCTGGCTGGCCGCCGAGGTCTCCTCGGCCCCCGCCGACGACTGGTGCGCCAGGTCGCGGATGGTGGTCAGGTTACGGTCCACCTCCCGCGCCACTTGGGCCTGCTGCTCCGACGCGCTGGCGATCACCAGGTTGCGCTCGTTGATCTGGCCAATGGCGCCAGCGATTGCCTCCAGCGCCGCTCCCGCCGCATGGGCGCCATCAAGCGTGGAGCGGGCCTGGGCATCGCTCTGCTGCATGCCCTGCACCGCACGCTCGGCGCCACCACGAATGGCGACAATCATCTGTTCTATTTCATGGGTGGACGTCTGCGTGCGATGAGCCAGCGCTCGCACTTCGTCGGCGACCACGGCGAACCCGCGCCCGGCCTCACCGGCCCGGGCCGCCTCGATGGCTGCGTTGAGCGCCAACAGGTTGGTCTGTTCGGCGATCGAACCGATCACATCCAGCACCTTGCTGATGTCGTGCACCTGCTGGGCCAGCCGACCAACTTCCTCGGCATTGCCCGCCACGCCACTGGCCAGCGCCTCGATGGCGATCACTGTGGCCTGCACCTGCTGACGCCCCTCCCGGGCGATGCGATCGGACGCCTGGGACGCCTCTGACGTCGCCACGGCATTGCTGGCCACCTCCTCCACCGCGGCGGTCATCTGGTTGACGGCCGTCGCCGCCTGCTCGATCTCGTGGCTCTGCTGCTGCAAGCCACGCGTGGCGTCCTCGGTCACCGCGCTGAGCTCCTCGGACGCCGAGGCCAGCTGGCTGGCCGAATCGGAAATCTGCCCGATGGTGCTACGCAGGCTTTGCTGCATGCTCTTGAGCGCTGCCAGCAGACGCGCGGGCTCGTCATCGCCCTGCACGACGATCTGTGGCGTCAGGTCACCCGTGGCCACTGTCTCGGCCACTTGCAGCGACTGCCCCAGCGGGCGCACGATGCTGCGGGTCAGGGCCAGCGCCAACACCACCGTGAGGGTCAGGGCGATCACCAACAGCACCCCGACCCAGACCTTCGCGCCGTTGTACACCGCCTCGGCAAGGTCGGTGGCGGTGTTGGCATGGTGGTTGTTCAGCTCTATCAGCTCGTTGAGCGCCGCAGTCATCTGGTCGGCGATCTGGTTGATCTCGCCATTGACCAGTGTGGCCGCCGCGTCGATGCGACCTTCGCTGGCCAACTGCACCACCTGGCCCTGCAGGGTCATGTATTGGCGCTCCAGCCCCTGGTAGCGGTCGAACAGCGCACGCTCCTCAGGCAGCACGATCAACGCATCGTAGTGCTGCTGGGCCTGGACCAGGCCAGTCTTGATCTCGTCGATGCGGGCACGGTTCTGCTGTTGCGCGACCGGGTCGGTGTTGACCAGCAGCCTCAGGGTGAGGGCGCGGATGCGCAGCATGTCCTGGGTCATCCGGCCCACCGAGATCACGCTGGGCAGCCAGTTGTCATCCACCTGCTCGGACTGCTGGCGCATGCTGGTCATCTGCTGCAGCGCGAAACCGCCCAGCGCCACCACCAACAAGGCCATCAGACCAAAGCCCAGGCCCGCGCGGGGGGCGATGTTCAAGCGTCTAAGGCTCATTCCAGGCTCCTTCCCGAAGTGTGTAGATCCGTTGCTTATAGAAGGTATCGGGCCGCCGTGAATTTGCGTAAGACAAAAACGCGATATCAAAGAGCCATATCACGTGTATTCGCACTATTTTGCGACTTTTTGCAGCACGACATGGAAGTTGCCCTGCAGTTTCCACATGCAAGACGCCCACCCACGAAGACAATCCCGAAGGTTCAGCAGCAGTCCGTGAACCGTTATGCTTGGTCTATCCTCCCGCCGCCCGGAGTTTCCCATGAGCAGCCCCCTGGTCATCCGCCCACGCGCCGAATCGGTCGAGGGCCAGCCGATCCTGCGCCCACTGCCCTCGGCCCAATGCCGCAGCGTCGGCCCATTCGTGTTCTTCGACCATATGCTCCAGACCGAGTACGCCCCCGGCAGCGGCATGGATATCCGCCAGCATCCGCACATCGGCCTGTCGACCCTCACCTACCTGTTCGAGGGTGAAATCCAGCACAAGGACAGCCTGGGTTCGAACCAGCGCGTGCTGCCGGGCGAAGTCAGCTGGATGACCGCGGGCGCCGGGGTGGCCCATGTCGAGCGCACGCCCGCCGAAGTGTTGCGCAAGGGCTCGCGATTGCATGGCCTGCAGGTCTGGCTGGCCTCGCCCCGCGACGCGGAGCAGGGGCCGGCCAGTTACAGCCACCACCCTGAGACCAGCCTGCCGACCAGCGACAACCTGGGCGTGCGCATCCGCATGATCGCCGGCAATGGCTTCTGCCTGGAATCACCGGTGCCAGTGCTCTCCCCTACCCTTTATGCCCACGTGCGCATGCAGGCGGCTACTACCCTGGTTGTGCCGACCGAGCACGCGCAACGCGCGCTGTACCTGCTTGAAGGCGTATTGATGCTTGAAGATCAGGAAGTCGAGCCTTGTAGCCTGGTCGTGCTGCCTGAGGGCGAAGAAGTGGCCTTGTTTGCCGAGGAAGAATGCCAGCTGGTGCTGATTGGTGGCGCCGCACTGGATGGGCCACGGCGGATGAACTGGAATTTCGTCGCCAGTGATCCGGCACTGATCGAGCAGGCGCGGGCACGCTGGGCGGCAGGGGATTGGCCGACGGTGCCTGGCGAGTACGAACGGATCGAATTGCCGCGCTAGCACCGTGGTTCGCCGGCAAGCCGGCTCCTACAGGTTTTTGCGCACCTACCGTAGGAGACGGCTTGCCGGCGAAGAGACTAGCCTTGGAACACTTCCCTGAGCAGGTTGTGCATCGAGCGGAACGCCCGCTCAGATGTGCGCCGGTCGTACTGCATCTTGCCCGGCACGTTGGCGCTCGGGTCAGTGAACGAATGCACCGCCCCGCCATAGCTGAGCAACTGCCAGTCGACCTTGGCGGCATTCATCTCGTCTTCAAAAGCTGGCAACTGCGCCTTCGGCACCAGCGGGTCGGACGCACCATGCAGCACCAGGACAGAGCCCTTGATACGCTTGGCGTCTTCTGGGTTCGGGGTGTCCAGCGTGCCATGGAACGACACTGCCGCCTTGAGATCAGCACCAGTACGTGCCAACTCAAGCGCGCAGCAGCCGCCAAAACAGAAGCCGAAGGTTGCCACCTTGCCCGGTGCCAACAGCGCCTTCGACTGGCCCACCAGTTGGGCCAGCGCTTCCTGCATGCGCTTGCGCAGTTCGCCGCGATCGTTCTTCAGCGGCATCATCGCCGCGCCTGCCTCGTCGGCATTGGAGGGGCGTACCGACTGCCCATAGAGGTCGGCGATCAGCACCACATAGCCTTGCTCGGCCACCTCCTTGGCGATACGTTCGGCGCCCTCGCCAATACCCATCCAGTTCGGCGCCATCACCAGGCCCGGTTGTGGCAGCGCGCCTGGGGTGTGGACCAGGCGACTTTCATAGGCCTTACCGGACAGGTGATAAACCAGCGACTCGACGATGACCTTGCTCATTCAACACTCCTTGGCTTGCACGGTTGTGCGAATTCTAGACCGTATTGCCCTTTTCGCGTGGCAAGCCCGCCTTTGCAGGCCGACTGTGCGCAGAAATGAAAAAGCCCGCCGAAGCGGGCTTTGTTTGCATCAACTCAAGCAGACAGCTCGACCAACAGCTTGTTCAGGCGACGAACGTAGGCTGCCGGGTCCTTCAGGCTGTCACCGGCCGCCAGCGCCGCCTGGTCGAACAGGATGTGCGAAAGCTCGGTGAAGCGGTCTTCGCTCTGCTCGCCATCGAGTTTCTCGATCAGCGGGTGGGTCGGGTTGAACTCGAAGATCGGCTTCGAATCCGGCACCTTCTGCCCGCTGGCCTCGAGGATCTGGCGCATCTGCAGGCCCAGGTCCTGCTCGCCGATGGCCAGGATCGCCGGGGAGTCGGTCAGGCGGTGCGACACGCGAACTTCAGCAACGCTGTCACCCAGCGCGCCCTTCAGGCGCTCGACCAGGCCTTCTTTGTCCTTGGCGACTTCTTCCTGGGCTTTCTTGTCTTCCTCGGAATCCAGCTTGCCCAGATCGAGGTCGCCACGGGCGACGTCGACGAACGCCTTGCCGTCGAACTCATTGAGGTAGCTCATCAGCCACTCGTCGATGCGGTCGGTCAGCAGCAGCACTTCGATGCCTTTCTTGCGGAAGACTTCCAGGTGCGGGCTGTTCTTGACCTGGGCATGGGATTCGCCGGTCAGGAAGTAGATCTTGTCCTGCCCTTCCTTGGCGCGTGCCAGATAGTCGGCCAGGGCGACGCTCTGCTCGCCGCTGTCGTCCTGGGTGGAGGCGAAGCGCAGCAGGCCGGCGATCTTCTCCTTGTTGGCGAAGTCCTCGGCCGGGCCTTCTTTCATGACTTGGCCGAAGTTCTTCCAGAAGCCCTTGTACTCCTCGGGTTTGTCCTTCGCCAGCTTCTCCAGCATGTCCAGCACGCGCTTGGTCAGCGCATTCTTCATCGAGTCGATGATCGGATCTTTCTGCAGGATCTCGCGGGAGACGTTCAACGACAGGTCGTTGGAGTCGACCACGCCCTTGATGAAGCGCAGGTACAACGGCAGGAACGATTCGGCCTGATCCATGATGAACACACGTTGCACGTACAGCTTCAGGCCACGTGGCGCTTCACGCTGGTACAGGTCGAACGGCGCACGGGCCGGCACATACAGCAACGAGCTGTACTCGAGCTTGCCCTCGACCTTGTTGTGGCTCCAGGACAGCGGGTTCTCGAAGTCATGGCCGATGTGCTTGTAGAACTCCTGGTACTCCTCGTCCTTCACGTCGGTGCGCGGACGGGTCCACAGGGCGCTGGCGCGGTTGACGGTTTCCCACTCCTGCGCCGGCTGCTCCTCGCCTTCGGCGGCCGCAGGTTGTTCCTTCGGCAGTTCGATCGGCAGGGCGATGTGGTCGGAGTACTTCTTGACGATGTTGCGCAGGCGCCAGCCATCGGCGAACTCGTCCTCGCCCTTCTTCAGGTGCAGGACGATGCGGGTGCCACGCGCTGGCTTGTCGACGGTGGCAACTTCGAACTCGCCCTCGCCTTGCGACGACCAGTGCACGCCTTCGGCAGCCGGCAGCCCGGCGCGGCGGCTGAACACATCGACCTTGTCGGCGACGATGAACGCGGAGTAGAAGCCCACACCGAACTGACCGATCAGGTGCGAATCCTTCTTCTGGTCACCGGTGAGGTTCTTCATGAAGTCGGCGGTGCCGGACTTGGCGATGGTGCCCAGGTGCGCGATGACGTCTTCGCGGCTCATGCCGATGCCGTTGTCTTCAAGCGTGACGGTATTGGCGGCCTTGTCGAAGCTCACACGGATCTTCAGCTCGGCGTCGCCCTCGAGCAGCTCGGGCTTGGCCAGGGCCTCGAAGCGCAGCTTGTCGGCGGCGTCGGAGGCATTGGAGATCAGCTCGCGCAGGAAGATCTCCTTGTTCGAATACAGGGAATGGATCATGAGGTGCAGCAGTTGCTTCACCTCGGTCTGGAAGCCCAGGGTTTCTTTTTGAGTCTCCACACTCATGGTCTTCAAACTCCAATCTGTTGGTTGGTGACGCCCGGCGGACAAAAGGCCTGCTTTCAATGGCGGATGACCAGCAGATGGGGGCATGGCCGACTATTTCAAGGGCTTTTCAGGTTCTATCTTGAAATGCGCGCGCGCCGTGGCGATGGGCGCCTCGCGATCCCCCTGCCAGGCGGTGATGGCGACATTGGTCACGCGCCGGCCCTGGCGCCACAGTTGGCACTTGGCATAGGTGTCGCGAAAGTGCCCGGCCCGCAGGTAGTCGATGGAGAAATCGATGATCTTGGGAATGCTCGCGCTTTCGCTGTAGATCAACAGGTACAGCGCCGCGGACAGCTCCATGAAACCGGCGATCACGCCGCCATGAATGGCCGGTAGCAACGGGTTGCCGATATTGTCCGGGTTGGCCGGCAGGCGGAACAACAGGTCGTCGCCCTGACGCTCGCACTCGATGCCGATCAACCCGGCATAGGGAATCAGCGCCAGCAAGGGCTGGTAGTCACCGCGCGCGTGGGCGGCGTTCAACTGCTGACGGACGTCTGCGGGAATCATTCGCGCGGCTCCTTGAGGCTGTTGCCGAACCGAATACCGCCCTTTACCTCGGCCCCCAGGCGCATGAAGGTACCCACCACCTGGCAGATAGGCTGATCAGGATCGTCCTGATAGGCACTGCCCCGGGTGAAGATCACATCGCGGGTGACCCGGTAGCACTGGGCATGGCCATAGATGTCCTTGCCCGCTTCGGCCGGGTGCATGTAGTCGATGCGCAGGTCCAGGGTCGGGCACACCTCGAAACGCGGCAACGCGCACAAGGTGGCCATGCCGCAGGTGGTGTCCATCAGGGTGGTCAAGGCGCCCCCATGCACGGCCCCCGTCTGCGGGTTGCCGACAATGGCCGGCGACCAGGGCAGCACCAGGGTCATGCCCTGCGCGTCGGCATGGTGCACGCGCATCTGCAGTAACTGGCAATGTTTCAAGGCTGAGAGAAAACGCTCGGCCATTGCCGTCAATGGAGTCTCGTTCATTGTCCACCGCTGCATAAATTCAGTAAAAAGTCTATATAGGTCGGGCAGTTATATATCTGTAACCTTTGTGGAACTTATTCACCCGGGGTGAGCTCGAAGGTACAAGTAAAGTTATTCCACCCAGGAGATACACCCCATGCGTAAACCTTTTGCTTTTGCTCTGATGCTGGCCGCTGCCATGGGCCTGGCTGCTTGCGACAAGGCGAGCGAAGACAAAGCCCAGGACGCACAGCAACACGCCGAGCAAGCCCAGGAAAAAATGGGCGAAGCTCAGGATAAGATGAACGAAGCCGCCAAGGAAAACGCCGAAGCCGCCAAAGATCAGGCCGAAGCGCAGCAGAAAGCCGCCGAGGAAGCCGCTCCGGCCGCGCCAACTGCCCCTGCCGAGCCAGCCAAGCAGTAATCGGCCCCATAAAAAAACCCGACGCGCGTCGGGTTTTTTTATGCCTGTTACTTTTGATTGAAACGTTTCAGTTGGTCGCCCCCGAAGTGTCCCTGGGCAACTCGGTGGGGACATTTTCCGTTGGCGTGAACACCATGACTTCCAGCACACGGGAATGGAACTCGCGGCGATAAAGGATAAACACCACGGCCACGCTCATGACCATGAACAACCAGGGGCTGATGAACCAGCACAACATGACCATGCCGAAGTAATAGGAACGCAGCCCAAGGTTGAACTGGTTGGCCGCCAGCGACAGCACCCCCGCCGCTCGCGAGGCAAATGCCCTGCGCTCCTGCTCGCTGACCTGACGCTCGCCGATCATCGGCGCCGACCCTACCAGCACCGCGGCGAAGTTGTATTGGCGCATGCACCAGCTGAAGGTGAAGAAGGCATAGACGAACACCATTGCCAGGCATAGCAGCTTGATCTCCGACATGCCCTGTGAGGCCTGCTGCACCAACGGCAGGTCGGCCAGCAGCGACAAGGCGCGATCGGACGCACCCAGTACAGTGAGAATGCCGGCCAGGATGATCAGCGTGCTGGACGCGAAGAACGAAGCATTGCGCTCGAGGTTGCCGATCACGCTGGCATCGGCGATGCGGTTGTCGCGCAACAGCATGCGGCGCATCCAGTCCTCGCGATACAGGTGCAGCACGCTGGCCAGGCAGGCCGTGTCGCGGCCCTTCCAGATGGCGTAGCGGGTGTAGCCGCCCCAGCAGATGGCGAACCACAACGCAGCCAGCAGGTTGCCCAGGTTGTTTTGGATGAAGGTCATGCAAGCATCCCGTAGAAAGAGAAACAGACCGGCTTTCGACGCCTGGTAGCGGTAAAAGACACGCCATCGAGTAAAAATCGCGAGGCACAGGCAACAAAAAACCCCGTTCCTTTACGGAAGCGGGGTTTCGATATCCACCGTTGGTGGGCGCCCTTCGGCTTGTGGCCAGCGCCCTACCCTTCAGGTTTCAATCCATCAGGCCAGCGCTTCGCGTGGCTTGCCCAGCATGCGGTCGCAGACCACGGCAGCAGCAAGGGTGACCACCGAAGGCACCAGCCAGGCCATGCCTTCGTTGCTGAATGGCAGGTGGGCCAAGGCATCAGGCAGCACATGGGCAAAGCTGCTGCCCTTGATCGCGTCGACAACGCCGAATACCAGCGACACCAGCATGACCGGCGCCAGGATGCGGGTTGGCGAATTCCACAGGTCCTTCACGAAGCTCAGGCCTACCACCACGATGCAAGGCGGGTAGATCGCCGTCAGCACGGGAATCGAGAACATGATCAGCTTGGTCAGGCCCAGGTTGGAGATCAGCAGCGAGAAGCCTGCGAGGATCACCACCAGGGTGCGGTACGACAGCGGCAGGATCTGGCTGAAGTATTCGGCGCAGGCGCAGGTCAGGCCAACAGCGGTCACCAGGCAAGCCAGCGCGATCAGCACGGCCAGGAAGCCGCTGCCCAGGGAACCGAAGGTGTGCTGCACATAGGCATGCAAGACCATCGCGCCGTTGGTGGCGTCGGCTGCGATGTCATGGCTGCCCGCCCCGAGACGGAACAGGCTGACATAAACCAGGACCAGCCCCACGCCTGCAATCAGGCCCGCGATAATGGCATAGCGGGTGATCAGCTTCGGTGACTCGACCCCACGCGAACGAATGGCGTTGACGATGACGATACCGAAGACCAGGGCCCCCAGCGTGTCCATGGTCAGGTAACCATCGGAGAAACCTTTGGAGAACGCAGCGGCGGCATAGGCAGGCTGAGCCTCGCCAATCGTGCCGGCCGGCAGTGCGAACGCCGCGATACCCAGCACAGCCAGGGCGATGATCTTCAATGGCGCGAGGAAACGGCCCACGGTGTCGAGCAGCTTGCCCGGGTACATGGACACGGCCAGTACCACGGCGAAGTACACGACGCTGTAGATGAGCAGCGCCACGGGGCTCTCACCGGTCAGCGGCGCCACGCCCACTTCGAACGAGACGGTCGCGGTGCGCGGAGTGGCGAACAGCGGGCCGACCGAGAGGTAGCACACGGCCGCCAGCAGGCCACCGAAGAACTTGCCGATCGGGCTGCTCAGGGCATCCATGCCGCCACCGACCTTGGCCAGGGCGACTACGGTGATGACCGGCAGGCCCACGGCGGTGACCAGGAAACCAAGCGCAGCCATCCACACGTGCGGACCTGACTGCAGGCCGACGATGGGCGGGAAGATGATGTTGCCGGCGCCTACGAAAAGCGCAAACGTCATAAAGCCAAGCGCCAGGATATCCTGGCCTTTTAACACTTTCATTTAAGGAAATACCACACTGCTGAAATCGGGAGTCGGAGGGGATTTCCCACAGGATTAAGGGAAATGCTGCCCGGCTTGGTGAGCCAGACCCGTTTAGCGTGTCGTTCCCTTTTGGGGTACGGGCACAGAGTGAACGCGTAGCCTACCTGTTTTGCCCGACAAACGCACTGGCACAGTGCTGCTTGTCCGATGTGCGTATGTGTTTGTCGTCTTGTTGAATGTGTCTGGCGACAATTTATTGCGTATTTGAGTGATTGTCTGGTTGAAAACACTGATTGAAGTGATCGAATTTTCCGTAGGAGCCGGCCCTGCCGGCGAACACCGGCTAAGCCGGTGCCTCCCTGCGCGTCGCCTATGTTCGCCGGCAAGGCCGGCTCCTACACCAGACCGTGCACAGCCACGGAAACGACAAAGGCCACCCGAAGGTGGCCTTTGTGCGCGTGGGGGGTACTACGTGTTGCTTACTTCTTGACTTCCCAGCCAGTCAGCTCGGCCAGGGCCTTGCCGATGTCAGCCAGGGAACGCACGGTCTTCACACCAGCGTCCTGCAGAGCAGCGAACTTCTCGTCCGCAGTGCCCTTGCCACCGGAGATGATGGCGCCAGCGTGGCCCATGCGCTTGCCCGCAGGTGCGGTAACACCGGCGATGTAAGAGACGACAGGCTTGGTCACGTTGGCCTTGATGTAGGCCGCGGCCTCTTCTTCAGCGGAACCGCCGATCTCACCGATCATGACGATCGCTTCGGTCTTCGGGTCTTCCTGGAACAGCTTCAGGATATCGATGAAGTTGGAGCCCGGGATCGGGTCACCGCCAATGCCGACGCAGGTCGACTGGCCGAAGCCGGCGTCGGTGGTCTGCTTGACAGCTTCGTAGGTCAGGGTGCCGGAACGCGAAACGATACCGACCTTGCCTGGCAGGTGGATGTGGCCTGGCATGATGCCGATCTTGCACTCGCCCGGCGTGATCACGCCTGGGCAGTTAGGGCCGATGAGCGTTACGCCCAGCTCGTCGCACTTGACCTTGGCGTCCAGCATGTCGAGGGTAGGGATACCCTCGGTGATGCAGACGATCAGCTTGATGCCACCGAAGGCGGCTTCCAGGATCGAGTCCTTGCAGAAAGGAGCCGGTACGTAGATGACCGACGCGTCAGCGCCGGTGGCTTCCACGGCTTCTTTCACGGTGTTGAACACCGGCAGGCCCAGGTGGGTGGTGCCACCCTTGCCTGGGGTGACGCCGCCGACCATCTTGGTGCCGTAGGCGATGGCTTGTTCGGAGTGGAAAGTACCCTGCGAGCCGGTGAAGCCCTGGCAGATGACTTTGGTGTCTTTATTGATCAGGACGCTCATTACTTGCCCTCCGCAGCTTTGACAACTTGTTGAGCAGCGTCGGTCAGGCTGGTTGCCGCAATGATGTTCAAACCGCTTTCTGCCAGTACTTTAGCGCCCAGTTCGGCGTTGTTGCCTTCGAGGCGAACGACGACCGGTACTTTGACGCCGACTTCTTTCACTGCACCGATGATGCCTTCGGCAATCATGTCGCAGCGAACGATGCCGCCGAAGATGTTGACCAGAACGGCCGCGACATTGCTGTCGGACAGAATGATCTTGAACGCTTCGGTAACGCGCTCTTTGGTAGCGCCGCCGCCCACGTCGAGGAAGTTGGCTGGCTTGCCGCCGTGCAGGTTGACGATGTCCATGGTACCCATGGCCAGGCCGGCACCGTTTACCATGCAGCCGATGTTGCCTTCCAGCGCCACGTAGTTCAGTTCGAACTTGGCAGCGTGGGCTTCACGAGCGTCGTCCTGCGACGGGTCGTGGAAGGTCTTCAGCTTCGGTTGACGGTACATGGCGTTGGCGTCGATGTTGATCTTGGCATCGAGGCAGTGCAGGTCGCCGTCAGCCTTGATCACCAGCGGGTTCACTTCCAGCAGGGCCAGGTCGTGATCCTTGAACAGCTTGGCCAGGCCTACGAAGATCTTGGCGAACTGTTGGACTTGCTTGCCTTCCAGGCCCAGCTGGAACGCCAGTTCACGACCCTGGAACGGCTGAGCGCCGACCAGCGGATCGATGGTGGCCTTGAGGATCTTCTCAGGCGTTTCGTGAGCGACTTTCTCGATGTCCACGCCACCTTCGGTGGAAGCCATGAACACGATACGGCGGCTCGAACGATCGACTACAGCGCCCAGGTACAGCTCTTTGGCGATGTCAGTGCAGGATTCGACCAGAATCTTGGAGACGGGTTGACCGTTGGCATCGGTCTGGTAGGTGACCAGATTCTTGCCCAACCACTGTGCAGCGAACGCCTTGGCGTCTTCCTTGCTGCGAACCAGCTTTACGCCGCCCGCTTTACCGCGACCACCAGCGTGGACCTGGGCTTTGACGACCCACTCCGAACCGCCGATCTTGTCGCAGGCTTCTGCCGCTTGCTCAGGGGTATCGACTGCGAAACCCTTGGAAACTGGCAGGCCGTATTCAGCGAACAGCTGCTTACCCTGATACTCGTGAAGATTCATGCTTTTTACCGTCTTCGTTAGGTACTGCGCTTCGGCGCTGCGCCATTACTGGCGCCGCACCACCTGTGACCGTTGACCCCGGGTTTTCCCGTGTGATCCGGTCCGGCGGACGTTCCGCGGTGAGTCTTGCACGCAAGACCCACGACGGGCAGACCGCCGTGGTTTCTTATAATTAACGCTTCTTACGGTTGGCGACGTGAATGGCACCGCCATTCACCGCCAGCGCTGCTTCATGCAGCGCTTCGGACAGGGTCGGATGGCTGAAGACCATCATGCCCAGGTCCTCGGCACTGGTGCCGAATTCCATTGCGATCGCGCCCTGCTGCACCAGTTCAGCGGCCGATGGGCCGATCACATGCACGCCCAGTACGCGGTCGGTCTTCGCGTCGGCGATGACCTTGACGAAACCACCGGTATCGTTGGCTGCCATCGCACGGCCGCTGGCCGCGAACGGGAAGGTGCCCACGTTAACCTCAACGCCTTCGGCTTTCAACGCCTGTTCGGTCTTGCCGACCCACGCGATTTCCGGGTGGGTGTAGATGACCGACGGGATCAGGTCGTAGTTCATCTGGGCTTTGTGGCCCTTGATGCGCTCGACGACCATGATGCCCTCTTCCGAGGCCTTGTGCGCCAGCATCATGCCGCGCACCACGTCACCGATGGCGAACACGCCCGGTACGCTGGTGGCGCAGTGATCGTCGACGAAGATGTAGCCACGCTCGTCGATGGTCACGCCGCTGTCGGCGGCCAGCAGGTCGGTGGTCACCGGACGACGGCCGACCGCGACGATCAGCTTGTCGAAGGTGATCTTCTGCTCGCCTTCGGCGTTGGTGTAGGTGACTTCGACTTCGTTGCCGTTGACTTTCGAGCCGGTGACGCGAGCGCCCAGCTTGATGTCCAGGCCTTGCTTGGTCAGGGTCTTCTGGGCTTCTTTCGACACGGCGGTGTCGGCAGCCATCAGGAAGGTGTCCAGGGCTTCCAGGACAGTGACTTCGGCACCCAGGCGAGCCCAGACCGAACCCAGCTCCAGGCCGATCACGCCGGCACCGATGACGCCCAGGCGCTTCGGAACCGATTGGAATTCCAGGGCACCGGTGGAGTCGACGATGACGTTCTGGTCGACCGGAGCTGGTGGAATGTCGATCGGACGCGAGCCGGAGGCCAGGATCACGTTCTCGGCTTCGATGATTTCAGTCGTGCCGTCAGCCTTGGTGACTTCGACTTTCTTGCCGGCCAGCAGCTTGCCGTGGCCCTGGATCGAAGTGACACCGTTGGCCTTGAACAGGGTGGCGACGCCACCGGTCAGGTTCTTGACGATGCCAGCCTTGCGGCCAACCATCGCGGCAACGTCCATCTTCACTTCGCCAGTGGAGATACCGTGCACATTGAAGCTCTCTTTGGCTTCCTTGTACTTCCAGGAACTGTCCAGCAGAGCCTTGGAAGGAATGCAACCCACGTTCAGGCAGGTACCGCCCAGGGCCAGCTTGCCCTCGGCGTCGGTGTATTTCTCGATGCAGGCGGTGCTGAAGCCGAGTTGTGCGGCCTTGATCGCGGCCACATAGCCGCCAGGACCTGCACCAATCACTACCACGTCGAATTTCTGGGTCATAAACGATTCCTTTTTAGCTTCAAGCTACGAGCGGCAAGCCGCCAGGCGCACGTGCTTCGGGAGAAGCGCGGCGCCCGCGGCTTGCGCTGCGATTTAGATGTCCAGCAGCAGGCGAGACGGATCTTCCAGCAGGTTCTTGATGGTCACCAGGAAGGTTACCGCTTCCTTGCCGTCGATCAGGCGGTGGTCGTAGGACAGCGCCAGGTACATCATCGGGCGGATCACCACTTGGCCGTTGATGGCCATCGGGCGCTGGATGATGTTGTGCATGCCCAGGATCGCGGCCTGCGGCGGGTTGACGATCGGGGTCGACATCATCGAGCCGAAGGTACCACCGTTGGTGATGGTGAAGGTACCGCCAGTCATCTCTTCGATGGCCAGCTTGCCGTCACGGGCCTTCTTGCCGAAGGTGGCGATGCCGTTCTCGATCTCGGCCAGCGACATCGACTCGGCGTTGCGCAGGACTGGAACCACCAGGCCGCGGTCGCTGGAAACAGCGACGCCAACGTCAGCGAAACCGTGGTAGACGATGTCGTTGCCGTCGATCGAGGCGTTGACTGCCGGGAAGCGCTTCAGCGCTTCGGTGGCCGCCTTGACGAAGAACGACATGAAGCCCAGGCGCACGCCGTTGTGGGTCTTCTCGAACAGGTCCTTGTACTTCGAACGCAGGGCCATGACTTCGGTCATGTCGACTTCGTTGAAGGTGGTCAGCATGGCCATGTTCGACTGTGCTTCGACCAGACGCTCGGCGATCTTGGCGCGCAGGCGGGTCATCGGTACGCGCTTCTCGGTGCGGTCGCCAGCGGCAACGACAACCGGGGCAGCGGCGGCTGCGGCAGGCTTGGCGGCCGGAGCAGGTGCCGACTTCTTGTTGGCGACTGCAGCAACGACGTCTTCCTTGGTGATGCGACCGCCCTTGCCGGTGCCAGCAACGGTAGCCAGGTCGATACCGTTCTCTTCAGCCAGCTTGCGCGCGGCTGGAGCGGCGACCGGGTCGTCTTCGCCAGCGTCGGCGGCAACGGCAGCCGGAGCGGCAGCGGCCGGAGCGGCGGCAGCGCCACCTTCAACGATCGAACCCAGGACTTCGTCGGACAGGACGGTGTCGCCCTCGCCCTTGACGATGGCGCCCAGCACGCCGTCGGCGGTGGCCAGGACTTCCAGGACGACCTTGTCGGTCTCGATGTCGACGATCAGCTCGTCACGCTTGACGGCGTCGCCCGGCTGCTTGTGCCAGGTGGCAACGGTGCCATCGGCAACCGATTCCGGGAAGGTTGGGGCTTTGATCTCGATAGCCATTATCTGTGTTTCCTTAAATTCGGTTTCAGGTGCGCGAAGGCGTTAGACAGTGAACGCGTCTTGCAGCAGTTTTTCCTGCTGTTCGGCGTGCTTCGATGCGTAACCACAGGCTGGCGCGGCGGAAGCGTCGCGTCCGGCGTATTCCAGGACCAGCGCCTTGTTGTGGCGGCCCAGGATACGGCGCATGTGGTGCTGGCTGCTGTACCAGGCGCCCTGGTTCATCGGCTCTTCCTGACACCAGACCGCATGCTTGAGGTTGGTGTAAGGCGCGAGGATTTCGACCAGGTCGTCCTCTGGGAACGGATACAGCTGCTCGATACGCACGATGGCGATGTCTTCGCGGCCTTCGGCACGGCGTTTTTCCAGCAGGTCGTAGTAGACCTTGCCGCTGGCCAGCACCAGACGCTCGACCTTGGCCGGATCGAGGGTGTCAATTTCCGGGATCACGGTCTGGAACGAGCCTTCGGCCAGGTCTTCCAAGGTCGAGATGGCCAGCTTGTGGCGCAGCAGCGACTTCGGTGTGAGCACGACCAGCGGCTTGCGCAGCGGGCGGATCACCTGGCGACGCAGCAGGTGGTAGATCTGTGCCGGCGTGGTCGGTACGCAAACCTGGATGTTGTGCTCGGCGCACAGCTGCAGGTAACGCTCCAGACGCGCGGAGGAGTGCTCCGGGCCCTGCCCTTCATAACCGTGCGGCAGCAGCATGGTCAGGCCGCACAGGCGACCCCACTTGTGCTCGCCACTGGTGATGAACTGGTCGATCACCACTTGCGCACCGTTGGCGAAGTCGCCGAACTGGGCTTCCCAGATCACCAACGCGTTCGGCGTGGTGGTCGAGTAACCGTATTCGAAGGCCAGTACCGCTTCCTCGGACAGGAACGAATCGTACAGGTCGAAACGTGGCTGGCCCGGGAACAGGTTCTGCAGCGGGATGTAGGTGCTGGCGTCCTTCTGGTTGTGCAGCACCGCGTGACGGTGCGAGAAGGTGCCGCGGCCGATGTCCTGGCCGGTCATGCGGATCGGGTGACCTTCGAACTGCAGAGTGGCGTAGGCCATGGTCTCCGCGTAACCCCAGTTGATCGGCAAGCCACCGGCCTGCATCTTCTGGCGGTCTTCGTAGATCTTCGCCACCTGGCGCTGGACGACGAAGCCTTCCGGCAGTTCCAGCAGCTTGGCCGACAGGTCCTGAAGGGTCTTGAGGTCGAAGCGGGTGTCGTGGCGCGCGGTCCAGGCATGGCCCAGGTATGGACGCCAGTCGACGAACAGCTCGCGGTTGGGTTCCTTGACCAGGCTCTTCACTACGTGCAGGCCGTTGTCCAGCGCGTTGCGGTACTCGTCGATCTTGGCCTGGGCGCGCTCGGCATCGATGCGGCCGGCCTGGATCAGCGCGTCGGCGTACAGCTCACGGGTGGTGCGCTGCTTGCTGATCTGCTGATACATCAGCGGCTGGGTGCCGTTGGGTTCGTCGGCCTCGTTGTGGCCGCGACGACGGTAGCAGACCAGGTCGATGACCACGTCGCGCTTGAACTGCATGCGGTAGTCGACGGCCAGCTGGGTGACGAACAGCACCGCTTCAGGATCGTCGCCGTTCACGTGCAGGATCGGCGCCTGGATCATCTTGGCAACGTCGGTGGCGTACTCGGTGGAGCGCGAGTCCAGCGGGTTGCTGATGGTGAAACCGACCTGGTTGTTGATCACGATGTGCACGGTGCCGCCGGTCTTGAAACCGCGGGTCTGCGACATCTGGAAGGTTTCCATGACCACGCCCTGGCCGGCGAACGCAGCGTCACCGTGGATCGAGATCGGCAGGACCTTGTCACCCACGGTGTCGTTGCGGCGGTCCTGACGGGCGCGAACCGAGCCTTCCACCACTGGCGAGACGATTTCCAGGTGGGAGGGGTTGAACGCCATGGCCAGGTGAACTTCGCCACCGGGGGTCATCACGTTGGAGGAGAAGCCCTGGTGATACTTCACGTCACCGGAGCCCAGCTCGTTCATCTTCTTGCCTTCGAACTCGTCGAACAGCTCGCGCGGGTTCTTGCCGAAGGTGTTGACGAGCACGTTCAGGCGGCCACGGTGGGCCATGCCAATCACGACTTCCTTGGTGCCGTAGCTGCCGGAGCGCTGGATCATTTCGTCCAGCATCGGGATCAGGCTTTCGCCACCTTCAAGACCAAAGCGCTTGGTGCCTGGGTACTTGGTGCCCAGGTACTTCTCCAGGCCCTCACCGGCGGTGACACGCTCGAGCAGATGGGTCTGCACGTCGGCGGAGAATTCCGGACGGCCACGCACGCTTTCCAGACGCTGCTGGAACCAGCTGCGCTGCTCGGAATCGACGATGTGGGTGAACTCGGCGCCAATGGTGCGACAATATGTCTTCTGCAGCGCCTCGAAGATTTCGCGTAGGCTCGCTTCCTCTTTGCCGATGAACAGGTCGCCGGCACGGAAGGTCGTATCAAGGTCGGCATTGGTCAAGCCGTAGTGATTGATCGACAGGTCTACGGGCGCAGGACGCTGCCACAACCCCAACGGGTCGAGCTTGGCAGCCTGATGGCCGCGCATACGATAGGCCTGGATCAGTCGCAGCACTTCAACCTGCTTCTTCTCGTGTTCACTGCTCACGCTCCCGGCGGAAACCGGTTGGGCGCGGCGCTGGTTCTTTGCCAGCAGTACGAAATGGTCGCGGATCGTCGAGTGCGATACATCGGTAGCGGTGCTGCCGTCAGCGGGCAACTTCTGGAAGTAAGTGCGCCACTCTTCTGGCACAGCGTTAGGGTCGTGCAGGTAGAGCTCATAAAGCTCTTCCACATATGCAGCGTTACCACCTGAAAGGTGGGCGCTATCCCACATGCGCTGCATCACGCTTTCTTGCATGCTTGGTCACCCTCGGTTAGGGGACTGATCGGCGAGAGCCACAGCAAACCTGGAAAAGTCCGAACACAGCGACTGAACCACGCCACCTGGATCCTGCTGATTTTCCGGGTACCAGCCCGGAAGCCCCTGCTGGTCTCATATCTTCATAGGTAATGAGCGCGGGCTTTGTGGGCCCTTGCTCGGGTTTACCTCAGTGCGGGCACAGCGCCCACACCGAGGTTTACTGCAGGTACAACGTTTGAATCAGGTGCCGCTTTGCAGCAGCATGTTACGTACGTGGCCGATTGCCTTGGTCGGGTTCAGCCCCTTCGGGCAGACGTTCACGCAGTTCATGATCCCGCGGCAGCGGAATACGCTGAACGGGTCATCCAGGGACGCCAGGCGCTCCTGGGTCTTGGTGTCACGGCTGTCGGCCAGGAAACGATAGGCCTGCAGCAGGGCGGCGGGGCCCAGGAACTTGTCCGGGTTCCACCAGAACGATGGGCAGGAGGTCGAGCAGCAGGCGCACAGGATGCACTCGTACAGACCGTCCAGCTTGTCGCGATCTTCCGGCGACTGCAGACGCTCGATGGCCGGGGCCGGGGTGTCGTTCTGCAGGAACGGCTTCACCTTCTCGTACTGCTTGTAGAAGATGCTCATATCGACGACCAGGTCACGAATGACCGGCAGGCCCGGCAGCGGGCGCAGCACCAGCTTGTTGCCCTTGACCACGCCCGACAGCGGGGTGATGCAGGCCAGGCCGTTCTTGCCGTTCATGTTCATGCCATCGGAACCGCAAACGCCTTCACGGCAGGAGCGACGGTACGAGAAGCCCTCGTCCTTCTCCTTGATCAGCGCCAGCACGTCCAGCACCATCAGGTCCTTGCCGCCGGTATCGACGTCGAACGACTCCATCTTGGGCGCCGAGTCGGTGTCCGGGTTGTAACGATAAACTTCGACTTTCAACATAGCGGCCACCCTTAGTAAGTCCGGACTTTTGGTTCGAAGGCAGGAACTGTCTTCGGCGCAAAGTTGACGCCACGCTTGGCGACGCGCTTCTCACCCGGGTAGTACAGGGTGTGGCACAGCCAGTTCTCGTCGTCACGGTCTTCGAAGTCTTCACGGGCGTGCGCGCCGCGGGACTCTTTACGGGCTTCGGCCGCAATGGCGGTAGCTTCGGCGACTTCCAGCAGGTTCTGCAGCTCCAGCGCTTCGATACGCGCGGTATTGAAGGCCTGGGACTTGTCGTTGATCTTGACGTTGGCGATGCGGTCACGCAGGCCGGCCAACTGCTCGATACCCTTCTGCATGTATTCGCCGGTACGGAATACACCGAAGTAGTTCTGCATGCAGCTCTGCAGCTCGCGCTTCAGGCTGGCAACGTCTTCGCCGGTGGTGCGCTCGTTGAGCTTGTTCAGGCGGTTCAGGGCAACCTCGACGTCGGTGTCGCTGGCATCGCGGTACTCGACGCCATCGCTCAGCGCCTTTTCCAGGTGCAGGCCGGCGGCGCGACCGAAGACCACCAGGTCGAGCAGCGAGTTGCCGCCCAGGCGGTTGGCACCGTGAACCGATACACACGCCACTTCACCCACGGCGAACAGACCCGGAATGATGTGATCCTTGCCTTCGGCGTCCATGGTGATGGCCTGGCCATGAATGTTGGTGGCAACGCCGCCCATCATGTAGTGGCAGGTTGGAACGACCGGAACCGGCGCGACCACAGGGTCGACGTGGGCGAAGGTCTTGGACAGCTCGCAGATACCTGGCAGGCGGCTGTGCAGCACTTCCTCGCCGAGGTGGTCCAGTTTCAGCAGCACGTGGTCCTTGTTCGGGCCCACGCCGTTGCCGGCGATGATTTCCTTGACCATGGAACGGGCAACCACGTCGCGGCCGGCCAGGTCTTTGGCGTTTGGAGCGTAACGCTCCATGAAGCGCTCGCCGTGGGCGTTGATCAGGTAGCCACCCTCACCGCGGCAACCCTCGGTGACCAGTACACCGGCGCCGGCGATGCCGGTCGGGTGGAACTGCCACATCTCGATGTCCTGCACCGGCACGCCGGCACGCAGGGCCATGCCGATACCGTCGCCGGTATTGATCAGGGCGTTGGTGGTGGAGGCGTAGATACGGCCGGCACCGCCAGTGGCCAGTACGGTGGCCTTCGATTTGATGTACATGGTTTCGCCGGTTTCGATGCAGATCGCGATCACACCGACGAAAGCGCCGTCCTGGTTCTTCACCAGGTCAACGGCGTAGTACTCGTTGAGGAAGGTGGTGCCTGCCTTCAGGTTGCCCTGGTACAGGGTGTGCAGCAGCGCGTGACCGGTACGGTCGGAGGCTGCGCAGGTACGGGCGGCCTGGCCACCTTTACCGAAGTCCTTGGACTGGCCACCGAACGGACGCTGGTAGATACGGCCAGTTTCGGTACGCGAGAACGGCAGGCCCATGTGGTCCAGCTCGAAGACCGCGGCCGGGCCTTCCTGACACATGTATTCGATCGCGTCCTGGTCACCGATGTAGTCGGAGCCCTTGACGGTATCGTACATGTGCCAGCGCCAGTCGTCGTTCGGGTCGGCCGAAGCGATGGCGCAGGTGATGCCGCCCTGGGCGGAAACGGTGTGCGAACGGGTCGGGAACACCTTGGTGACTACGGCGGTCTTGTGGCCGCCTTGAGCCAGTTGCAGCGCTGCGCGCATGCCTGCCCCGCCGCCACCGATGATGATGGCGTCGAAGGAAATCGTTGGAATGTTAGCCATGAATCAGATACCCCAGAGAATCTGCACACCCCAGACGAAGTAAGCGAACATCGCTACGCCGCATACCGCCTGGAACAGGAAACGAATCGCAGTCGCCGACTTGCCGAACGCCATCGGCGTCAGGTAGTCGGTGGCAATGGTCCACATGCCGACCCAGGCGTGGGCGCCCAGGGCAACGAGGGCCAGCAGACTGAAGATACGCATCGCGTTGTTGGAGAACAGACCGTGCCACTGGGCATAGTCGATGCCCGGGTGCGCGGCGAGGTAGCCGATCAGGAAAATGAAGTAAGCCGCGAGAACGACCGCCGAGACGCGCTGCGCCATCCAGTCGTAGAGGCCCGAACGCGAGAGGTTCGTGACGTTAGTTACCATACCCAAACTCCTGCCAGAACGATCAGCACCACGGAGATGACGATCACGATTTTCGAGCCCAGCTTGCCGCCTTCCAGCGTCTCACCGATGCCCATGTCCATGATCAGGTGGCGCACACCTGCCACGAGGTGATACAGCAGGCCGGACAGCAGGCCCCAGGTCACCAGTTTGGCCAGCGGACTGGTCAGACACGCCTTCACCTCGGCAAAGCCTTCCTCGCTACCCAGCGACTTGCCCAATGCGTACAGCATGATGGCAAGGCCGAGGAACAGGATGACGCCGGAGATACGGTGAAGAATGGACGTGTACGCGGTGATCGGGAGTTTGATGGTCCTTAGGTCTAGGTTTACAGGTCGTTGGCTTTTCACGGCTTTTTTCACACTGAAGAGCCCCTAGCTAACAGGGCAAAGTTGTTGGTAAGTGTACTGGTCAGGTACCCACCACCCAGGAGAGCGACGACACCCAGCAGGACGGGCTTGAAAGCCCCTGGGAGTCGGCTGCCGAGTATAGACAGTTAGGCTGCTCATGACAACGTGAGGGACTCGCCCGAATAGCGCATTGCCTTTAATGAACAAAAGGCGTAAACGGGCGGGAATTTCGCGAAAAACCAGGCTCCAGAGGGCGTTTCAACCAGCCTTTAGGCAAATTGACATTCGAATTTATCCCTCTATAGTGGTGCGGGCCCTGCGTGGGGGGTCTGTCTGATGATTTCAAGCATTAATAGGAGGCCACATGGCTGACAAAAAAGCGCAGTTGGTCATCGAGGGCAATGCCCCCGTCGAGCTGCCCATTTTAACCGGCACCGTTGGTCCCGATGTTATCGACGTCCGCGGGTTGGGGGCATCCGGCCACTTCACCTTCGACCCCGGCTTCATGGCGACCGCCTCGTGCGAGTCGAAGATCACCTACATCGACGGTGACAAGGGCATCCTGCTGCATCGCGGCTACCCCATCGAGCAACTGGCCGAACAATCGGACTACCTCGAAACCTGCTACCTGCTGCTGAACGGCGAACTTCCCAACGCCGAACAGAAAGCCCAGTTCGTCAGCACCGTGAAGAACCACACCATGGTTCACGAGCAGCTGAAGTCCTTCTTCAACGGCTTCCGCCGCGACGCCCACCCGATGGCGGTGATGTGCGGCGTGGTCGGCGCCCTGTCGGCGTTCTATCACGACTCGCTGGACATCAATAACGCGCAGCACCGCGAAATCTCCGCCGTGCGCCTGGTCGCGAAAATGCCGACCCTGGCGGCGATGGTCTACAAGTACTCCATGGGCCAGCCCATGATGTACCCGCGCAACGACCTGTCGTACGCGGAAAACTTCCTGCACATGATGTTCAACACCCCGTGCGAGATCAAACCGATCAGCCCGGTGCTGGCCAAGGCGATGGACCGGATCTTCATCCTCCACGCCGACCACGAGCAGAACGCCTCCACCTCCACCGTGCGCCTGGCCGGCTCCTCGGGTGCCAACCCGTTCGCCTGTATCGCCGCCGGCATCGCCGCACTGTGGGGCCCGGCCCACGGCGGTGCGAACGAAGCCGTACTGACCATGCTCGATGAAATTGGCGATGTCTCGAACATCGACAAGTACATCGCCAAGGCCAAGGACAAGAACGACCCGTTCAAGCTCATGGGCTTCGGTCACCGCGTGTACAAGAACCGCGACCCGCGCGCCACCGTGATGAAGAAGACCTGCGACGAAGTCCTGGGCGAGCTGGGCATCAAGAACGACCCGCAGCTCGAACTGGCCATGCGCCTGGAAGAGATCGCCCTCACCGATCCGTACTTCATCGAGCGTTCGCTTTATCCGAACGTCGACTTCTACTCGGGTATCATTCTGAAAGCCATCGGCATTCCGACCAGCATGTTCACCGTGATCTTCGCCCTGGCGCGTACCGTGGGCTGGATCTCGCACTGGAAAGAGATGCTCTCCGGCCCGTACAAGATCGGCCGCCCACGCCAGCTGTACACCGGTTACGAGCAGCGCGACATCGTCGAGCTGAAGGACCGCAAGTAAGCGCCCGTCGCTGAAACGAAAAAGCCCCGGCAGAGATGCCGGGGCTTTTTCGTTACATCCTGTAGGAGCCGGCCTTGCCGGCGAACCAGGCGACGCGGTGAATGCCACCGGCCATGCCGGTGTTCGCCGGCAAGGCCGGCTCCTACGGGCTTGGGACTATCACGGCCTCTCGGCTTTGGCGCGCAGCCCCTTGAGGGTATTAAACGGCGCATCCACCACGAACTTGTTGGCCACCATCGCCGGCACGCTGCCACCCGGCTCGGTGTGCACCTGGTAGATCACCTCGGTGCTGTCACCCTTGGGCACCAGTTTCCAGAAGCCCTGCACCTGAGCCACCCGCACGAAACCATCTGTCTCGGGCAGGTACTTTGGCTGCTCCTCGAGCTTGCGCGTCAGGCTGCCATCAGCCTCCTGGACCGTGGTCACGTGGAGGATCGAATCCCGCGGCGTCACCGGCCACGGCGTGTTGAACTGGGTGTAGGTCCAGCTCTGGTCACCCTCCTGCTTGAGCAGCTTCTGCGACTTGCACTCGTGAATCCAGGCACAGGCCCCCACCACATCTTCCTGCAGCGCCCTGACCTTGGCCAGCGGCGCCTTGATCACGGTCACGCCTTGGTAGGCCTTGTACTGCGAGCCCGGCACTTCGCTCAGCGATACCTTGATGCCCTCCTCGTCCTTGGCCACCTTCCAGTTCTCGGCCCAGGCCGTCGGCGCCAGCAGGACACCCATGCCACACAGCAGTGCGATACGCTTGATCGATCTCATCATCTTTTTCCTTGTTGTCGAAGATCCAACCTGTCACGCCGCCGTCATCTGCTCCAGCCACCCGATGATGCGGATGGCGTCGTCACGATCATTGCCACAGATATCCACTTCCGCCTTGAAGCCACCACACACCTTGGGCCGCTCGGGCCTGCCGAACAGCTCGCAGAGGTTTTCGATATTCAGGTGCAGGCAGCGCTCGCCCGCCGGCTTGCCTTCTGGCATGCCGGGGATCGGCGAACTGATGGACGGGGCGATGCAGCAGGCACCACAGCCCTCGCGGCATTTCATGACAACAGGACTCCCAGGAGCAAAACGGGACGAACGTCCCTGGATACTAACCGCTCAAACATACGTTTGAAATTGCCGAACGGATGAATTCACCCGTGACCCGGCAGTCAGTTGCGAAATTCGAAATCGATTGCGGCGCCTTCCACGTCATGGCGCGCATCGTTGCGAAGCTGCAATTGCATTTCGTTGCTGATCAACCGGCCATTGAGCTGGAACGGGCTGTCGTCGGACTCGGGCTTGGGCTTGGTCGGAAACATGGACGGCAGCAACGCCTTGCGCGGCGGCGGCACATCACCGACATCCGGCTTGAGATGCCGGACCATGTCGGCCGGCAGGCTCAGGTCCAGCTTGGGTGCGGCCAGAGGCTTGGCGACAGCCTTGCTGACTGGCTTCGCCTTGGGCTTGGGCCTGGGCTTCGCAGCAGGCTTCGCCGGCTTGGCGGCCTTGCCTGTTGCAGCCTGCGCCTTGGCCGCAGGCTCCGCAGCCTGGGCCATGCCCACTGACAACCAGGGCACTGCACAGCACAGGATGAGGGCAAATGGTCGAAGCGCTTTCATAGGTACCGGGAACAGGCTGGAAAAGCGCGTATGCTCCCTGTTCCACACGCGTCTGACAAGCCTACAAAAGTGAGGCCGTCGATTCCCTGCACAATTGACTGGCCAGCAGCCCCAGCGCAACCACCGCGCGCTCGGCCTCTTTGTTCCACGGGAAGCCGCAATTGAGACGAATACAATGGTTGAACTGCTCGGTATTGCTGAAGATCAGGCCCGGCGCAATGCTGATGCCCTGCTCCAGCGCTCGAACATGCAGCTCTTGCGTATTGACCCGTCCAGGCAGGCTCACCCAGAGAATGAAACCACCTGTTGGTCGAGTCATCTGCGTACCTTCCGGGAAGTGCTGCTGCACAGCCAACTGGTAGGCACTCAGGTTCTTGCGGTACTCCTGGCGAATGAAACGCAGGTGGCGATCATAGCCACCGTTCTCCAGATACGCCGCCACGCCCATCTGGGTCACGCTGCAGGCCGAATGCGTAGTGAAGGTCTGCAAGCGCTGAATTTCATCCTGGTATCGCCCGGCAATCATCCAGCCAACCCGCACACCCGGTGAAAGGGTCTTGGAAAAACTCGAACAGTAGATCACCCGGTCCAGGCGATCGAACGCCTTGAGCGCCTTGGTGCGGCCTTGCTCGAACATCAGCTCGCCGTAGATATCGTCTTCGACGATCTGGATGTCGAAGTCCGAGGCCAGGCGCAGCAGTTGCTTCTGACGTTCCTCTGGAATGGTGCCACCCAGCGGGTTGCTGAGGCGCGCGGTCAGGACCAATGCCTTGATCGACCATTGGTTGGCCGCCAGCTGCAACGCTTCGAGGCTTATACCCGTGGAAGGGTCACTAGGGATCTCGATGACCTTCAATCCGAGCAGATCGGCAAGCTGCAACAGCCCATAGTAGGTCGGTGATTCCGCAGCGATCAGATCACCTGGTCGGGTCAGCACTCGCAACGACATCTGCAAGGCATCGACACAACCGTGGGTAACCACGACTTCACGCGGATCGACCAACACACCAGCGTCGCGCATGCGGATAGCAATTTGCCGGCGCAGCGGCTCAAAACCCGGGCTGAACATGTAGCTGAAAGCACGCGGGCTATGGAACCGCGTGACTTTGGCCAATTGCTGGTGCAAGGCGCGCACCGGCAGGTAGTCCACATGGGGAACCGCCGCACCGAAGGGGAACACGCCATCACGACGCGCCTCGACCAGAACCTGCTGGATGATGCTGGCGCGCGTGACCAGCCCCGGGCGCTCGACCCGGGCGATGTCCGGGGTCTGGGCAGTCAACGCCGGGGTCTGGTGCACGTAGTAGCCCGACTGCGGCCGCGCTCGGATAAGGCCCTGGTCCTCGAGGTTGGCATAGGCCTGCAGCACGGTGGCATGGCTGACATTGAGCTGCGCGCTCATCTTGCGCACCGAGGGCACGCGCTCGCCGGGCTGATAGACACCACGACGGATATCATCGGCCAGTTGCTGGGCAATGCGCTGGTACAGCAGCAGGTTGGTCATGGTGTGTTCTCGAAGCGCGGACGGGATCGTTGTTCTTGTACGACTCACTGCGGAGCCAGAATACCGTAACAGTTGAGAAGTGTACTGGGACAGATCGGAGAATAGTCAACAATACAGTTGCGTGACAGTGAAAAAGCGAGCGACTGCGTCGAAGCACCGACGAACGCGCAAAATGGCTTTGGCTTTGGCTTTGGCTTTGGCTTTGGCTTTGGCTTTGGCTTTGGCTTTGGCTTTGGCGATCAAGAGGTTAGCCACCCCGCCAGCTAGCGACAGCTGCGCTCGTCCAGGCGCCGCCCGTAACTTCGCGACTTCAGGAGGCTGAG
>NZ_JARPQB010000033.1 GCF_029478665.1 Pseudomonas entomophila | reverse complement strand
GCCCCAGACCCCGCCTCGGTATCGAGAAACAGCATCCCCCGCCCGATCCGCCGCGCCTCGGCCTCCAGCGCTCCCATCAACTGCTGCCCCAGCCCACGCCGCCGTGCATCGCTGTGCACCAGCAGCTTCTGCACTTCGCCCCGGTTCAGCCCATTGGGCTTCAGGCACAACCCCAGTTGCACACTGCCCAGCACCTCCTGCCCCTGGGCAATGACCCACAGCAGTTGCTCGCCACTGGCCAGCTTTGCCTTCACCTCATCGAAGTAGGCCTTGGCCTGCTGCTCATCGATATCGGCAAGAAACCCCACCGACGCGCCCTGGCGCACCGCATCGAGCAACAGGGCCACCAGGCTGTCGCGGTAGAACGCCAGGCCTTCGTGGGTCACGCGGTGCAGCTGGGCGCTGTTCATGGGGTTCAGGTCCTTGACGGGGGAAGGGTGTTGTCATCCAGGTAAAGCTGCATGAAGGTCAGGTCCAGCCAGCGCCCGAATTTCACCCCCACCTGCGGCATTTGCCCGGTGATATTGAAACCCAGGCGTTCGTGCAGGCGGATCGACGCGGCGTTGCCGCTTTCGATGGCGGCGACCATCACATGCTTGTCGCAACGGCGCGCCCGTTCGATCAGCGCTTCCATCAGCACCGGGCCCAGGCCCTTGCCGCGCTGGTCGCCGCGCACGTACACCGAGTGCTCGACGGTGTGGCGGAAACCCTCGAACGGCCGCCAGTCGCCAAATGAGGCATAGCCCAGCACGCCGCTGTCGTCCATCGCCACCAGGATCGGATAACCCTGCTGCGCGCGGGCCTCGAACCAGGCCAGGCGGTTGGCCAGCTCCACCGGGGTTTCGTTCCAGATCGCCGTGGTGTTGCGTACGGCGTCGTTGTAGATGTCGAGGATGCCCGGCACGTCGTCGATCAGGGCGTCGCGGATCTGGTAACTCATGACAGCGTCTCGCAAGGGAAGTGGTTGCAGATTAAATGGTAACCAGGCCGCGCACACCTTCGGCCTGCATGTTTTCGCCCCGGCCACGCTGGACGATCTCGCCGCGGGCCATGACCAGGTAGTGGTCGGCCAGCTCCTCGGCGAAGTCGTAGAACTGCTCCACCAGCAGGATGGCCATGTCGCCCCGGTCGGCGAGCTTGCGGATCACCGCGCCGATCTCCTTGATCACCGACGGCTGGATGCCTTCGGTGGGTTCGTCGAGGATCAGCAGGCGCGGGCGGCTGGCCAGGGCACGGCCGATGGCCAGTTGTTGCTGCTGGCCGCCCGAGAGGTCGCCGCCTCGGCGTTGCTTCATCTGCTCCAGCACCGGGAACAGTGCGTAGATGAAGGCGGGCACTTCCCGTGCCTCGCGGGCGGGGAAGCGCGACAGGCCCATCAGCAGGTTTTCCTCGACGGTCAGGCGCGGGAAGATCTCGCGGCCCTGGGGCACGTAGGCGATGCCGGCCTGGACCCGTTGCTGGGGCTTGAGCGTGGTGATCGGCTTGCCTTCCCACTCCACGCGGCCCTCGCGGGCTGGCAGCAGGCCCATCAGGCAGCGCAGCAAGGTGGTCTTGCCCACGCCGTTGCGGCCCAGCAGGCAGGTGACCTCGCCGACCTTGGCCTCGAAGGACAGGCCGCGCAGGATATGGCTGCCGCCGTAGTATTGGTGCAGGGTGTCGATCTTCAGCATGTCTTGTCCTTGGGTTGTACCCCTGTAGGAGCCAGCCTTGCTGGCGAATGCGGGGTGTGCGGTTCGCCAGCAAGGCTGGCTCCTACAGGGCGCGTGGGGGTTATCGGCCGAGGTACACCTCGACCACCCGCTCATCCTCCTGCACCTGTGCCAGCGATCCTTCCGCCAGCACACTGCCCTGGTGCAGCACCGTCACATGGTCGGCAATGCTGCCGACGAAGCCCATGTCATGCTCGACCACCATCAGCGAATGCCGGCCCGCCAATGAGCGGAACAGCTCGGCGGTGAACTCGGTCTCGGCATCGGTCATCCCCGCCACCGGCTCGTCGAGCAGCAGCAACCTCGGCTCCTGCACCAGCAGCATGCCGATCTCCAGGAACTGCTTCTGCCCATGGGACAACAACCCCGCCTGGCGCTGGGCCAGGGGCAGCAGGCGCAGGGTGGCCAGCACCGCCTCGATGCGCTGGCGCTGCTCGCCGGACAACCGCGCCAGCAGGCTGGCCCACACCGACTTGTCGGCCTTGAGCGCCAGCTCCAGGTTCTCGAATACCGTCAACGCCTCGAACACCGTGGGCTTCTGGAACTTGCGGCCGATGCCGGCCTGGGCGATCTGGCACTCGCTCATGCGGGTCAGGTCGAGGGTGTCGCCGAAATACGCCGTGCCGCTGTCGGGGCGGGTCTTGCCGGTGATCACGTCCATCATCGTGGTCTTGCCGGCGCCGTTGGGGCCGATGATGCAGCGCAGTTCGCCGACGCCGATGTACAGGTTCAGGTCGTTGAGCGCCTTGAAGCCATCGAAGCTGACGCTGATGCCTTCCAGGCTCAGCACCGTGCCGTGGCGGGTGTCGAGCCCGGCTTCGCGGCGCCGGCCCAGGCCGATGGCCTCGCGGCCGCTGCCGATCTGGTCGAAGATCGGCTCCAGCATGAATTCCGGATGCACCGGGGGCACGCTTCTCATGGCTGGCTCCTTTTCTTCACAAGGCCGACCACGCCCTTGGGCAGGTACAGGGTGACGAGGATGAACAGCGCGCCGAGGAAGAACAGCCAGAACTCGGGGAACGCCACGGTGAACCAGCTCTTCATGCCATTGACCAGACCGGCGCCGAGCAGCGGCCCGATCAGCGTGCCACGCCCGCCCAGGGCCACCCACACGGCCGCTTCGATAGAGTTGGTCGGCGACATCTCGCTGGGGTTGATGATGCCCACCTGCGGCACGTACAGCGCCCCGGCCAGGCCACACAGCACGGCGCTGAGCACCCACACCAGCAGCTTGAAGCCGCGTGGGTCGTAGCCGCAGAACATCAGGCGGTTTTCCGCATCGCGCACGGCGGTGAGCAGGCGGCCGAACTTGCTCTGGGTCAAACGCCAGCACAGGAACAGGCTGCCCAGCAGCAGGCCGACCGTCAGCAAGAACAGCACGGCCCGGGTGCCTTGGGCGGCGATGTCGAAACCGAGGATGGTGCGGAAGCTGGTGAAACCGTTGTTGCCGCCAAAGCCGGTCTCGTTGCGGAAGAACAGCAGCATGCCGGCGAAGGTCAGGGCCTGGGTCATGATCGAGAAGTACACGCCCTTGATCCGCGAGCGGAAGGCGAAGAAGCCGAACACCAGCGCCAGCAGCCCCGGCGCCAGCACTATCAGGCACAGCGCCCAGGCGAAATGCTGGGTGCCGGCCCAGTACCAGGGCAGCTCGCTCCACGACAGGAAGGTCATGAACCCCGGCAGGCCGTCGCCGGCCGCCTGGCGCATCAGGTACATGCCCATGGCGTAGCCGCCCAGGGCAAAGAACAGGCCGTGGCCCAGCGACAGCAACCCGGCATAGCCCCACACCAGGTCCAGGGCCAGGGCGACGATGGCGTAGCAGAGGATCTTGCCGACCAGGGTCAGGGTATAGGCCGAGACCTGCAGGGTGTGCCCGTCGGGCAGCAGCGACAACAGCGGCAGGGCCAGCAGCACCAGGACGACAATGGCGCCGATGGCCAGTGAAGTACGCGTGCCGACCGTGCGCGTGGCAGTGACAATCAATGGCTGGTTCATCAGTCGATTACCCGTCCCTTGAGGGCGAACAGGCCTTCCGGGCGCTTCTGGATGAACAGAATGATCAGCGCAAGGATGAGGATCTTGCCCAGCACCGCACCAATCTGCGGCTCCAGCAGTTTGTTGGCGATGCCCAGCCCGAAGGCCGCCCACAGGCTGCCGGCCAGCTGCCCGACGCCACCGAGCACCACCACCAGGAACGAGTCGATGATGTAGCTCTGGCCCAGGTCCGGCCCCACGTTGCCGACCTGGCTCAGGGCCACGCCACCAAGCCCGGCGATGCCCGAGCCTAGGCCGAAGGCGAGCATGTCGACGCGCCCGGTGGACACCCCGCAGCAGGCCGCCATGTTGCGGTTCTGGGTGACCGCGCGCACGTTGAGGCCCAGCCGCGTGCGGTTGAGCAGCAGCCAGGTGAGCAGCACCACCGCCAGGGCGAAGCCGATGATCACCAGGCGGTTGTACGGCAGTACCAGGTTGGGCAGCACTTGGATGCCGCCCGACAGCCACGCCGGGTTGCTCACCTCGACGTTCTGCGCGCCGAAGATCAGCCGCACGGCCTGGATCAGGATCAGGCTAATGCCCCAGGTGGCCAGCAGGGTCTCCAGTGGGCGGCCATACAGGTGGCGGATCACCGTGCGCTCCAGCGCCATGCCGACACCCGCGCTGACGGCGAAGGCCACCGGCAGGGCGATCAGCGGGTAGAACTCGATGGCACCGGGGGCATGGCGTTGCAGCAGCACCTGGACCATGTAAGTGCTGTAGGCGCCGAGCATCAGCATCTCGCCGTGAGCCATGTTGATCACCCCCAGCAGGCCGAAGGTGATCGCCAGGCCCAGCGCCGCCAGCAGCAGGATCGAGCCCAGTGACAGGCCACTGAAGGCCTGGCCGAGCAATTCACCGACCAGCAGCTTGCGCTGTACCTGGGCCAGGCTGGTTTCGGCGGCGGTGCGCACGGCGGCGTCGGTTTCGGCGTCGGGTTGCAGCAGGGCTTCGAGGCGGGTGCGGGCCAGCGGGTCGCCGGTTTCACCGAGCAGGCGCACGGCGGCCAGGCGGACTGCGGGTTCATTCGCGCCCAGTTGCAGGTTGGCCAGGGCCAGGCCGAGGGCGGCGTGCACGGCGGCGTCCGGTTCGCTGGCGAAGCGGCGGTCGAGGAAGGCCATTTGCGCGGGTCGTGCGGTTTTCTGCAATTGCTGGGCGGCGGTCAGGCGCACGTTGGCTTGGTCGCTGAACAGTTGATGGCTGGCCAGGGCGTTGTCGATCAGGCCACGCAGGCGGTTGTTCAGGCGTAGTTTGCGGCTGTCGTTTTCGGCGATGCGGCCTTGGCGCAGGTTTTCCAGCAGCGGCAGGCGGGCGGCATCGGGTTGCGCGGCCCAGGTTTCAAGCAGACGGGCCTGTTCGGCGGGCTGGGCGGTGAGGAAAAATTCGCCTTCGCTGGCTTGGGTGGCCAGGGGCAACAGCAGCAGTACTGTGAGCAGGAGTTTGAGCATGCGGGCAATCCTGGAAATCGGCGGTGGATTCATCGCGGATAAATCCGCTCCTACACACACACACACACGGACCTGTAGGAGCGGATTTATCCGCGATAGGGCCGCACAGCGGCCCCAATGCACTCAATTACCCTTCACCACATAATCCGGCCGCTTGTCATTCCCCGGAATGAACGGGCTCCAAGGCTGCGCCCGCAGCGGCTCCTCGGTCTGCCACACCACACTGAACTGCCCGTCATCCTGGATCTCGCCGATCATCACCGGCTTGTGCAGGTGGTGGTTGCTCTTGTCCATGGTCAGGGTGAAGCCCGACGGCGCCTTGAAACTCTGCCCGGCCAGCGCCTCGCGCACCTTGTCCACCTCGGTGCTGCCGGCCTTCTGCGCCGCCTGCGCCCACATGTGAATGCCCACGTAGGTGGCCTCCATCGGATCGTTGGTCACCGCCTTGTCGGCCCCCGGCAGGTTCTTGGCCTTGGCGTAGGCCTTCCAGTCGGCGACGAACTGTTGGTTGACCGGGTTATCCACCGACTCGAAGTAGTTCCACGCCGCCAGGTGCCCCACCAGCGGCTTGGTGTCGATACCGCGCAGCTCCTCTTCACCCACCGAGAACGCCACCACCGGCACATCGGTAGCCTTCAGCCCCTGGTTGGCCAGCTCCTTGTAGAACGGCACGTTGGAGTCGCCGTTGACGGTGGAGATGACCGCTGTCTTGCCGCCGGCGGAGAACTTCTTGATGTTGGCGACGATGGTCTGGTAATCGCTGTGGCCGAACGGCGTGTACACCTCTTCGATGTCCTTGTCGGCCACGCCCTTGCTGTGCAGGAAGGCGCGCAGGATCTTGTTGGTGGTGCGCGGGTAGACGTAGTCGGTGCCCAGCAGGAAGAAGCGCTTGGCGCCGCCGCCGTCCTCGCTCATCAGGTACTCCACCGCCGGGATCGCCTGCTGGTTGGGCGCGGCGCCGGTGTAGAACACGTTCGGCGACATCTCCTCGCCTTCGTACTGCACCGGGTAGAACAGCAGCCCGTTGAGCTCCTCGAACACCGGCAGCACCGACTTGCGCGACACCGAGGTCCAGCAGCCGAACACCACCGCGACCTTGTCCTGGGTCAGCAACTGGCGGCTCTTCTCGGCGAACAGCGGCCAGTTGGACGCCGGGTCGACCACCACCGCCTCGAGCTGCTTGCCGTTGACCCCGCCCTTGGCGTTGATCTCGTCGATGGTCATCAGCGCCATGTCCTTGAGCGAGGTCTCGGAAATCGCCATGGTCCCGGACAGCGAATGCAGGATGCCGACCTTGATGGTCTCGGCGGCCTGGATGCTCCAGCTCAGGCCCATCGCGGCGATCGATGCGCCGAGGGTGAAGGCCTTGATCAGACTGCGTCGCTTCATGTGCTCACTCCGATGTGATGGTGGGGGTTGGCCAGGTCGGAGGTTGCAAGGGCTGTGCCGAGCGATGGAATGGGCGTGGTAGAGCGGTTGTGCGACGAATCGGGGCGCGGGTTGGGGCCAGGATGGTGCTTGCGGGTTGGGTCTGCACAGGATTGGGGCCGCTGTGCGGCCCATCGCGGATGAATCCGCTCCTACAGGCACGGCGCAACCTGTAGGAGCGGATTCATCCGCGATGGACTGCAAAGCAGTCCCCTTCAGGTGTGCGGTCGCAGTATGGGGAAGGGGCTTGCTGAAGGCGTTTGCCGGCCAACATTTTGACACATAGGCGGTACTTGAGTACCGTGCCGCACCGCAGTAGCTTCTGCGGTTCGGGATTGGCGTCCCGGATACAGAGAGCGGGCACTTTCAACAGTGCCCTGCATGGCTGCACCCGTTATGGGCGGAGCCGTGTGTGGGAGCCTTCGGGCTCACCGGCTCTCTCTGTCCGGTACGCCAACCCGCACGGCTCCGTCCACCCATATTGGCGTGTGGGTGCGGAGCGTCATTACGGAGAGCCGCAAGGAGATGCACCATGCTCAAGAAGATCGTTCCAGATCCACCGTTCGCATTTGCTGAAATCGCCACCTTTCATCGAGAGGTGCAGCCATGAACCCGGAATCGCTGGTCAACCACAGTCCCCGCAAATCCCGTCCCGTCACCGCCAATTCCCACTTCGGCACCTGCAATCACGCCCACGATCCGATCCTCTCGGTACGTGCTGGCGTTGATAGCGAGGATGCGCTGGTGTGCGCCGTGGCGGCCTTGAAGGCGGCGTATGAGACCAATGCCGCCGCGCTGGAGAAGGCGGGGGAGCCGTTGCGCAGTCTGCTGACGGCGACGGAGAACTCGCTGGAGAAGGGGTTGGCATTGGCCGAGGCGGTGCTCGAGGGGCTGGAGCAGGGTTAGTGGCTGGCTGAAAGTCCTGGGGCCGCGCAGCGGCCCCAGGGCCATTAGCCGTTAAGCTTTGCTCTGCTGCGCTGAGGGTTTTCTGATATCACCAATTGCCTTGGTGAACGTGTCATCCCCGGCCTCGGCCGTGTACACCATGTTGAACTTGATGTCGTCGATAACAGAAAGATCCTTGAGCAGGCCCTCATCGCCCAGCAGCTCCAGCGTCCATTTCGAGATAGCCCCGGTACCCTCGAATGGCAGATAACGGCCATCGTGGAACATCAACTCGTAGACCCAGGTACCCGCATCGTAGCCCAGCCCGTCTTCGGCCACTGTCGACGACAAGGCGATCTGCTGGTTTTCGCGCGGGTTGCGCAGGAGCAGCTTGGTGTCATTACGTGCGGCTATTACTGTCGAGTCATCGTCTTTGCCCGGGTAGAACGAGCGGGCCGCCGCTTCGTTGGGTTTGAGCAGCGTCGTACTGGCTGTCTGCTTGAGCAGCGCACAGAGTTCCTCGACGTTCTTGCCCGCTTTGAGCACCAGCGATACCGACAAATGTTTGAGCTGGCGCAAGTATTGGCCCGGATAACTCTTGTCGAAGTCCTCTGCCGTGAACTCGAATGAATGGATCAGCGGGGCGGTGCGCTCGGCATTTGCTTCAAACACTTTGTCCCATTTAACTTGGCCGCCTAGTTTTTTCTTGAGGCTGAACGACCTCTTGATGGTCAACCGCCGCTTGTTCTTGGCCAGGTACTCGTTTTCCATTTCCTGCAAGTCCACCAGCAGCGATTCACCTACCAGCATGCCTTTGTAGTCCTCTTGCCAGGCATTGGTGTTGATGAAGCTGTCACGCCGGTAGTCGCCGATCTCGTAGCGCCAGGCCGTCTCTACCTCCAGGCACAGCGAGCGTACCGCGTGATATGCGCTGGCATGGATTTGTTGCTGACGTTCGACCATCCAGTTGTAGGAGGCCGGCGCAATAAAGCCGCTGATCATGTCCTCGTAGACCGCTTTCAATTGGGCGAGTTCTGCTTGCGCCTGGGCCAGGGCCAGGTTGGCAGCCTTGCGTTCGATATCGCTGACGACAATTTCCTGATCGATCAGCTTGAGGTCCCAATCCACTTGCTGGCGTTCGAAATTCCACTCAGCAGCACGGCGGTTGTATTGGTCCTGAAGCAACAACTCGTCGGCGGCCATTCGTGCCGCTTCGCCGCCGATGCGCAGGCCCAGCGCTATCTTGTTGCCGATCGAACCAGGCCGGTTGCCACCGAAGGCGAAGCCATAGATGGTCGGGACTGCCGCATCGGTCATGCCTGCTGCGAACTCGAATGGAATGCTCAGCAGCGTTGCGCCGTTGGCCGCCCAGGTCAGGGCCGTCGCGGCCAGTTCTTCGGGTGAGCGCCCTACCTCAATCAAGTCGCTCAGGTAGGTGCGCCTGGCGGTTGCAGCATTGCGGCTGATGATCAAGCCATTGTTGCTGGCGGCAAGGCTGTTGATCGCCTCTTTCTGCAGGCGCACCGCGAACTCGGCCATCTTGATTTCGTGTGCCTTGAGCTCGAGTTCGTCCTCCAGGTCATCCTCTCGCTCCATCAGCCGCAGGTAATGACGGCCAAAGTCCAGCAGTTGCTGGGCAGCGGCCCGGGCAATCGGTAACAGTTGGCGGAAGCGGTATGCCGGCACGGCGCCCAGGCCGGCATGTGAGGTGTTGGGCTGATCGCCTTTGCCGCCTTCACCAGGGATGAAGCTCTGCTCGCTGTCGTCCTTGAAGTCCATAGGAGGCAGGCGTCTGCCGTCCAGGTCAAGGCCGTGCCGCAAGTTGAACAACCGGGAGGTGAGGGTGTCTCGCAGTTGCTGCACGCGAGGGTTGATGGGCTTGCGCAGGGTAGACTCGTCGAGTGCGTCCAGGGCAACGGGTACCCAGCGAGAGGCGGTAGTCGTTTCAGGGAGTGAGCCGAGCAAACCATAGGCTTGCTGATAGCAGACCCAGGCCTGGTTCAGCGAGCCGACGGTGCCCTGGCGATAGAAGTGGTCGCCCTTCAGCTGCCAGTTTTCCAGCAGCGACAGAAAGACGGCTTCCTGATAGAACTGCGAGTGGAAAAATACCTGTTCGATCGGAACGACATCCTTCTCCAGTACCGAGCTTGAGTTGTGGGCTTCTGACAACGGGCGGGTACACCAGGGGGCTGGCCTGCCCTGTTCGTCGTCGTGGATGCGGTAAGGGTTGAACAGGTAACGCAGATACCAGCTCTCGGCGTCCTCGAATTTTTGTTGTTCGGTCAGGCGCGAAGCAATCATGGCGGGCACGTGAAGGAACAGTTCGCGGAAGTACAGGGCATTGGCACCCTGGAAATCCATTTCGACATCCTCCTCTGTGTTGTCCAGGGTGGGTTCGAGCAGGTTTTGCGTTTTCCACTCCAGGACCTTGTGCACGCCGTGGGTTGCGCGCGCGACCAGTTGTTTGCCGAATAAAGTATTCAGGCGGAATTTTTCAGCCAGTAAAAGCGGCTCAATATCCTTGGCCGCGGTAAGGTCCAGGTACTGGGCTTGGCGCGGTGAGCGCTGTATTGCAAGTTGCCAGAGTTCGTCTTTTTTGTGGTGGATATGAATGTAGCGAAAATCGTACGCGAAGCAGGCGCCCGTGGCTTTGTTGCAATCTATATAGACTATTATGATTAGCACCGTGATGTACAGTCTTTTGGAATTAAAGTTGTCCAGGCGAATCACAGTGCCCGACTCTAGTGGTACGCAACCTGGACTGATGGCGGGTAGGTCGGTGTGATAAGTTACATAAGCTTTGGCGTATTTGGGTAGCTTTAGGTTTAGGGTGGGTGTAACTGTCGCCGTATTGTTTTCAAGCGATACTTTAATGTCTATGGATGGCAATGCTGATGAAAACTTTTTGTCGTCATCTCTTTCATCGCTTTCATAGCTTTCATTGGTTTCATTGCTTTTGATGGCGTTGAATAACTTAAAGAAATCCTTTTCGATGATATTAAAGTCATCGCTGAGGGATGTTTTTTTGGGTATGTTATACTGTGTCTTGTATTCCTCTAAAAAGTCCGTGGTAAAATATACCGTAGCTTTTAATTTATCTTGAACGGCTTTTAGTTTAGGTTTGTAGAAAATTGCAGAGTAGGTAAGAGAGAGTTCTTGTTTCTCTCCGTCATAAGTATGCTGAACAAGATTTTCGGTGGCATAAGTTTTGAGGAGTAGAGAGGCTAGCTCTGTACTGGCTTGGTCTTCGAGTGGCTGAGTGTCTATCAGTAATAGGTCTCGCGCTTCGATATAGTAATTTTTGTTTCTGACCAGCGTTGTGCTTGCATCGGTTGCGGCAGTGTCATAGAGCAAGGCAACCAGCCAAGGGTCTTCCTCTCGCGGCCCTTCTTTATTCACAATGACGATCAATCCGGGCTTGAAATTTACATCTCTGGCTTGGTCCGTTTTCCAGGCACCGTCGATCCACCCATCCAGGCACATTATTTCATTGGCGGTGCTCCAACTCTCGTCGCTTTGTTGGAAGCTGTAATTAACCGAAAATTTGCGTTTTCCCACCTTGCTCTTGCCAGGGTTTTCGCCATCGGGCAAATCGGTCGTGCTGCGTTCCACCCAGAACACATAGCGGCGACCCTCGATCACCACCGGGCGAACCAGTTCGGTCCAGGCCTTGGCGGGTGTTGCAGCTTTACTGTCTTCAGTGGCTACGTCCTGCTTTTTGGGTGACGTGATCTCGCGCTCGTAACGCACGATCTCACCGCCTGGCGCCAGGGTGATTTTTTCCCATTCGCTCCAGGCCGAGGGTCTCAGTTGCCCCTCGCTATCGCACTGGCTGATATCCAACGTGCGCCAGTAATACTCCACCGGGGTACTGTTGGTTCTCGCGATCAAGTGATAAACGTCCTTCTTGGGATCGTGGCCATCCAGGTAGCCACTGATCACGTGCAGGTTGCTGATCCGCTCGAACTTGGTGAGGTAGTTGGCGATGGCGACATCTAACCGGTCGTTGTCCAGCTTGCCCTGGCTGAGTTCAACCTCGAGGTCCTTGTAGGCTGCGCTCTTGTTTGGGCGGTTGGCGTAGTGAATAAGATTGGCAGGGTGGTTGCGCTGTTCCACGCGGCGTTTCCAGGTCTTGTATTGAGTCAGGTCGCGTTGCCATGCGGTGATCTCCCCGTCCGATGCCGCAAGACCTGGGTAGCCCGGCTCAAGATGGGCGAACAATCGGAACAGATAGTGTTGCAGGCTGCCAATGGCGTGTTTGAGAGGCGTGGTCACGACCTCGCTGCTGACCTTGATGTCGGTAAGGCAGTAGTCCGACAGTTGGTCGAAGGTGGCAATTGACTGAGTGCTCGTGTTCGCGGGTGCCCAATAAGCGATCAGGTACGCAGCCAGGGCGTTGCGCCAGCCTTCATGCTGCCGTTTCTCCACGTTTTCGCGGCAATCGGCGTCAAGCCCCGTCATCAGCGCATGACTGACGGCCTCGACTGCCAGATAAGGACTGTCGTCTTCCAGACCCTCAAGGGCAGTCAAGGTGCTGCAGCTCAAACCTGTCTGATAACACAGTGCCTGCAAGCGCAGAACATAGTCGAGATCAGTGACCGTTGAGGGGACACAGGGGTGCCAACGCGCTTCCTTGTCCCAACCCTCGGGTAGCTGTTCGAATGAGATCGGGCTGAAGAGGCGATGTTTGTAAAAAGTATTCCCCTTTGCGATATTGTAGGCTTTCCACTCTTCTGCCATTCGAGTCCAGTAGGCAGGGTTGCCAAGGTTCCCATATTGCTTGCTCGTGACCCTGAGGGGACCGGGGTTGTCCTTGAGGAACTTATCAAACTTTTCTACGGCACTTTGAAGCAACGTGTCGTTATATTTCTCGGGAGCTTTATAACGCAGCACAAAGTCAGTAACGAATCGTTTTTGCCCCTCCTTCCTTATCAGCGCAGCTTCTTCCGCGGTCAGCCCGGCAAGATAGGTGTCAAATCGTGGAATGGGGTTCTGGAAATCAACAAGCGTCCGGTTGTAGGGGACGGCTTCAGCCGTTTCGGTTTTCGACCAGCCTGTCAGTGCGCTCAGCGCTTCGACGGCCGACTCAACTGCCGCGGAATCTTCGCTATGGCTATGGTTTGTCAGGTAACGGGCAGTATCGGCCTCACTGAGGCGATTGGCGCGACTGACTTCGATCAGGCGCCGATAGCGACTGAGCTGATAGCACAGATCCAGATCGAGGGTCGGCGGCTTGGCGGGTGCCTGTTGGGCACCGCTCTGGTCGGTCGAGCCGGCCTCTGCATCCAGACTCACATCGCCTTGCAGATCGAAGCGTTCGGGCATGTCGCACAGGGTCGTGATCGTCATTGGGCTCAGGCGCAGCAGGTTGATGACCTGCGCGTGACGCTTCAGCGTCAGCCACAGGCTGCCGTCAAGCTGCTGTGGCTGTAGCAAGCAGCCCTGCTCGTCGGTGGCACGCTCGATGTCTGCCCACAGCTCACCGGCAGTGGTGTTGCACCAACGTAGCAACGTGCCGACATGCGCTTGACTGAATATGACATCTTTGCCGCTGCCTGCGAACGCCATCATCAGCAACTGAGCGATGAACGTATCCGTTGTGGCCTCATCACTGGCCGTATTCTTCGTAGCGATCGGCGCAGCAGGTGCGGTGGGCCCTGCTGTGGCATCGTTCTTCGGCAGCAGCTGATTGATTGCTCTGACCAGCGAGCTGTCGGACGAGAGCTTGGCATCTTTGACCTCGGTCAGCGCGCCGAGCAGGTCCAAAGGCGCTACCTGCTCCTGGCGTAGCCAGCGATCAAGGTTACTCAGCGCTACCAGCACATCAAGCATGTCGGTGTCGACGTCACTGCTCACAGCCGGCGTGCCAGCAAGCTGTGGTAGCAATCGTTGGCCTGCCGGATCCAACAGCGCAAGCATGCTTATGTACTGGGCAAAGTCACGTTGCAGCAGGCGATGGAGCCGGCTGAGCCGGTACAGGGAGGAGATTACTGGCAATGACGTATTCGGTTGTTGCAGCTTCAGTGCCTGCCTTGCCTGCTCGAGGTAAGCAAGGGTTGTGTGTTCATCGCAGCCAAGCGCAACGTTCAATCCGGCGAGGATCTGGTGCTGGCCCGCGTCATTATCCGCAGGGTCGAACGGCTCGTCATTGACCTGCAGCGGTGCCTGTAACTCGGCAGCGTGCTCACCACGTGGTCCATCCAGCACACGGTCCAGCAGCGGTGGGTTTTCATTGGTGGAGTAAGGGCATACCTGATAGATCAATGCCGCAAACTGCTCGGCGCTGACAGCATGGGCTTCGTTGAGGTAGAGGTACACGCCCAGCGCTTGCAGGGTCTCGTCTGTGATTCGCCAGTCACCGGTCTGCCCCTGGGCGCGCAGGATCGATACCAGCAGCCAGTCGACCTCGGCGAAGGGAAGTTCCAGTGCGCGTTGCAGGCGAACCATCTGGTACATGCGCACCAGGCTGGATTGTGTGGGTTGGTCAAACTGCAGAGTGATACCCGCCTCAGTACGGGCATCTTTTACAGTCAGCGCGGTGGTACGCCCTGCATTGAGATAAATCGCGCCGTACTGCAGGCCGTCGGCGGGTTTCCCCGCGCTGTAGTGTTGAGAGCATCGCACGGAGGTGAAGCCTGTCTGGGCATTGTCATCAATGCCGGAAACGGCCAGGAGTTGCAAAACTTCTGGGGTCGTCAAACCCGATTGGCGGCAGTAGGTGTCGATATCCTGCAAGTGGGTGAGGGGGGCTTCGATCGTGTCCGGCACACCGTAGAGCGATTGCCACTTATAGCTGGCCTCAGTGATTGCAGAGTGATCCAGCAAGAGGCTTTTCAACGCCGGGCTGAGGCCGCATGCCTTGAGCATGACCTCGCGAAGATCATCATCTCGCAAGTGCTGGTTGCAGAAGTTGGGGTAACTGTACTGAGCCTGTTGCAGCAGGTCGAAGTAAGATAATTTTCGCTGTTTTAGCGTCGCCTTGATCTGCTCCTGAGCCGCGTGGAACGGCAGATCGGCATGTTTACCGGCGCTGGCGAGCACTTCGGGCAAATAAGCCGTGGCGCCGGCATGGCTTTGTGCTTGTCGAGCAAGGCTACGTACGGCCAGTGTCAACGCGGATATGGGTTGCTCAAGGCTATCCGGGTCCAGGAACAACTGCGCAATATCAGGGCGGCGTTGTGCCAGGGTCAGGCGATCTGTCGATCTGCTGTTTCCCTCCTGCGCCAACACCTCTTTATATAGGTCGTGCAGATAGGCGATTGGGCCGCTGTTCGATTCCGGCGCGTCGGGGTTCGCTAGATTGGCGAGTTGTTCGGGAAACAACTTTGCATAGGTGTTGGCACTGTTATCCGTGTGTTGAGTAGCCATGGCAACTAGCTCCGTGATGCGTGGCGGGCGCACGCGACGTAGAGCCGGTGCGAGAATGACTTCTCGCTATTCAAGAACGGTGCAGGGGAGCGCACAACTGGCAGAATTGTCAGGTGGCACACATGGCCAGCTATGCTTCGCGCTGGCTGGGTGAGGCGGACCGCGTAGCGGCCCGCCGGTTACTCAACGGTTATACACGGCCACCCGCGGCTGGCGCTTGCTGCGCACAAACTGGTAGGTCACTGCCAGCAACAAGAACCAGATCGGTGTCACCACCAGCGCCGAGCGGGTATCCGCCTCCAGGCTCAACAGCACCAGAATGCCAGCGAAGAACACCAGGCACACGTAGCACATGAAGCGCCCGCCGGGCATCTTGTAGCTCGACGCTTCATGCAGCGCCGCGCGGTTCTTGCGGTAGCTCAGGTACGACAGCAGGATCAGCGTCCACACGAACATGAACAGCACCGCCGACACCGTCGTCACCAGGGTGAAGGCTTCGATCACATTGGGTACCAGGTAGATCAGCACCGCGCCCAGCAGCAGGCAGGTGCAGGAGAAGTACAGGCCGTTGGCCGGCACCGCGCGGCGCGAGAGTTTCTCGAACGCCTTGGGCGCATCGCCCTCCTGGGCCAGGCCGAACAGCATGCGGCTGGTGGAGAAAACACCACTGTTGGCCGACGAGGCCGCAGAAGTCAGCACCACGAAGTTGATGATGCTTGCCGCCGCCGGCAGGCCGGCCAGCACGAACAGCTCGACGAACGGGCTCTTGCCCGGCACCACGTCACGCCATGGGGTCACGGCCATGATCGCGATCAGCGCCAGTACATAGAACACGATGATGCGGATCGGGATCGAGTTGATCGCCCGCGGCAAGGTGCGCTCGGGGTTCTTCGCTTCGGCCGCGGTGGTGCCCACCAGTTCGATGCCGACGAAGGCGAACACGGCGATCTGGAAGCCGGCGAAGAAGCCGAGCATACCGTTGGGGAACATGCCGCCGTCATTCCACAGGTTGGCCAGGTTAGCGGTGTGCCCGCTTGGCGACTGGAAGCCGGTGATGACCATGTACAGGCCGGTGGCGACCAGGCCCATGATGGCGATGATCTTGATCAGGGCGAACCAGAACTCCATCTCGCCGAACATCTTCACCGTCACCAGGTTCAGCGACAGCAGCAGGGCCACGCAGCTCAGCGCCGGTATCCACTGCGGCAGGTCGGGGAACCAGAACTGGGTGTAGGCGGCGATCGCCACCACGTCGGCGATGCCGGTGACCACCCAGCAGAACCAGTAGGTCCAGCCGGTGAAGTAGCCGGCCCAGGGGCCGAGCAGGTCGGCGGAGAAATCGATGAACGACTTGTAGTTGAGGTTCGACAGCAGCAGCTCGCCCATGGCGCGCATGACGAAGAACAGCATGAAGCCGATGATCATGTAGACGAAGATGATCGACGGGCCGGCCAGGCTGATGGTCTTGCCCGAGCCCATGAACAGGCCGGTGCCGATGGCGCCGCCAATGGCGATGAGCTGGATGTGGCGGTTGGTCAGGTTGCGTTGCAGGTGTTGCTCTTCAGAGGGTGTCTGGGAGGTCCGGGTCATAGGCTGCATTCCATTGAGGGTCAGTCTTTTTGTGAGCGAAAGCCGCGTAGGCTATCACGTCGTGTTCCGATCACGGGCGTGGCAGATCGACACGATCTTGGCGGTGCAGCGCGGTCGTGGACATGATCGCGGTCAATGGATGGGTGGGGCTGCTGCGCAGCCCTTTCGCGGCACAAGGCCGCTCCTACAGGCGACCGCGATCCCCTGTAGGAGCGGCCTTGTGCCGCGAAAGGGGCGCAAAGCGCCCCCGGCAATCTCAAGCCTGAACCATGGCCCGGCGTCTCACCACCAGGCTATCCACCACCCACATCACCACCATCGAGGCCCCCACCAGCGGGAAGGCGACCCCCAGTACCACCATCACCCCCACCGCCGTCTTCCAGCGCGGCAGGTCATGGCGCAGCGGCGGCACCCCCAGCCCACCATCCGGCTTGCGCTTCCACCACATCACCAGCCCGCTCACCGAGCCCAGCAGGATCATCAGGCACACCAGCAGGATGACGATCTGGTTCAACGGCCCGAACATCTTGCCCTCATGCAGCATCACCCCCAGCTCCGTGGCGCGGGCCACCGGGCTGTAGTCTTGCCAGCGCACATCGGCCAGCACCTTTCCGGTGTACTGGTCCACATGCAGGGTGGCGTCGTTGCGCGGATCGTCGGCGAACACCGCGATGGTGAACACGCCCTCGGCACGGGTCGGCAGGGTGATGCTGTAGCCCGGCTCGACCTGGCGCAGGGTGGCGACATCCTCGACCTGTTGCAGGCTGACCTGCGGCGCCGCGGGTGCGTGGTCCATCCTGTGATGCCCGGCATGCTCGGCATGGGCGCCGGACACCGGCATCGGGGTGTTCTCCAGGGCCCACGGCACGGTCTGGCGATGGGCACTGTTGAGGTCACGCGCTTCTTTATCGGACTTCGGCACGTCATTCCACATGGCCGCCGGAAAGCGGTTCCACAGGTCGGCATACTGCTTGCCCCACAGCCCGGTCCAGGTCATGCCGCTGATCAGCATCAACAGCAGCAGGGCCGAGCCCCAGAAGCCGGTGACGGCATGCAGGTCGCGCCACAGCACCCGGCCGCGTGCGCTGAAACGTGGCCACAGCACGCCGGCGCTGTTGCGCCCGCGTGGCCACCAGAGATAGAGGCCGGACACGACCAGAACGATGCCCCAGCCGGCCGCCAGTTCCACCAGCCGGTCACCGACCGTGCCGACCATCAGTTCGCCATGCAGGGCGCGGGCGATGGCTTGCAGGTTCTGCTTGCCGTCCTGCTCGCCCAGCACCTTGCCGCTGTACGGGTCGATGAACACGTTCAGCTCGCGGCCGCCGTCATGCACCACGAACTGCGCGCTGCGTTCGGCATTCAGCGGTGGCAGGTACTGGCCGACATGGCCCTGTGGATAAGCCTGGCGCACGTTGGCCAGCAGGGTGTCGGCGCTTTGCCGGTGATGGCCGGCCTCGACCACCATCAGCTCGCGGTACAGCAGCGGGTCGAGCTGTGGCTTGAACAGGTAGATGATCCCGGTGATCGCCAGCAGGATCATGAACGGCGCCACGAACAGCCCGGCATAGAAATGCCAGCGCCACGCAAGGTTGTAGAAGGAAACGTTTGGTTTGCTCATGAGAGCCTCCCGTAGACCTTGGTTGGGCGCGGTCAGGTCCCGCGCCCGTTTGTTGTTGTCAGAAGCTGAAGTCGACCTTGGTCCAGAAGGTCCTGCCTGGCTCGTTCACCGGTTCCGTGGCGTTGGCCGGGTAGCCGAACCCGGCGTTCCCGGCCAGGTTCAGGTGCTCGGCGTAGGCCTTGTCGAACAGGTTGTCGACACCCGCGCTGAGCTTGAGGTTGTTGTTGATCTTGTAGGCGCCGTTGAGCGAGAACACGCCAAAGCCTGAGCTGGTGTCGTAGTCCTTGCCGACCACGTTGCCCTGGTTCTTGGCGATGCGGTTCTGCTCCGCTACGAGGCGCCACAGGGCGCCGACGCTCCAGGTGTCGCGGCTGTAGGTCAGGCCCAGGCGGCTTTCCAACGGTGGCATCTGTGGCAGGGCCTTGCCGTCGCTGCTGTTCTTGCCCCAGGCGTAGGCCAGGGTGGCATCGGCTTTCCAGTTCTCGGTCAGCTTGTAGGCCGCGCCCAGTTCGCCGCCCATGATGCGCGCGTCGACGTTCTGCGCCTGGGAAACGAGTCGGCTGCCCATGCCGCCCATACCTGGCACGTAGTCGAACAGGATGTAGTCGCGGATCTGCCCGACGTAGCCCGACGCCCAGGCTTCCAGGCGTTCGTCGCGGTACTGGATGCCGAAGTCGAGTTGGGTGGTCTTTTCCGGCTTGATGCCGTCGAAGGCATTCACCGAACCGGTGGGTGCCAGGGTCGGCGAGAACAGCTCCCAGTAGTCCGGGAAGCGCTGGGTGTGGCCCAGGCCGATGTAGGTGGTGGCCGGCACGGCTGCCAGGTCGTGCTCATAGCGCACGAAGCCACTGGGCAAGGTGTCGGCGCGGGTGTCGCCGCTGGTAGCGCCCTTGCGGAAGTCGCGGGCCGAGGCGCGGTCCAGGCGCGCGCCGGTGATCAAACGGTCTTCGCCGGTGGCGTACCAGGTCAACTCGCCGAACACGCCATAGTTATGGAAGTCGGCGTCCTTGTCCCAGGGCTTGGCCTTGTACGTGTCGATGCCCATGCCGTTGCGCTTGCGGTGCTCGTTGGTTTGGGCATCGATGCCGCTGATCAGTTGTACATCGGCCCAGCGCCAGGTCGCCTTGATCCGTGCGCCGAGGGTGCGGCGGTCGACGTTGCTGGCCATCGGCATCCCGACGGTCGAGCGCAGGGTGTAGTTGTCCATCACGTGGTCGGCGTAGTTGTAGTAGACCTGCGCCTCGACCTTGTCGAGCACCTCGCCGAGGTTGGACTTCTCGAAACGCAGCCCCAGGCTTTCGCGCTTGAACTGCGAACCGTCCATGCCGCGCCCGGCCGAACGCGCCTCGCCATCGCCCTTGCCGGCGGTCAGTTCGAGCAGGGTGTCGGCGTCCGGGGTCCAGCCGAGGCTGACATCGCCGTTCCACTTGTCCCAGCGCGAAGGCACGGTGTCGCCGTTGCCGTCCTCGAAGTCGTCCGAGTGCGACTGGTTGCCGATGAAGCGCACATAGCCGAGCTGATTGCCGGCCGCAGCGTCGAGCACCTTGTCGAAGCGGCCGTTGGAGCCGGCCAGCACGCTGCCGTTGACCCGGCTGCCCAGCTCGCCGAATTTCTCCGGCTCACGCTCGAACAGGATGGTGCCAGCGGAGCCGCCCGGGCCCCAGATCACGCTTTGCGGGCCCTTGATCACGGTGAGGCGGTCGTAGGTTTCCGGCGAGATGTACGAGGTCGGGGCGTCCATGCGGCCAGGGCAGGCGCCGAGCATCATGCCGCCGTTGGTGAGGATGTTCAGGCGCGAGCCGAACATGCCGCGCAGCACGGGGTCGCCGTTGGTGCCGCCGGCGCGGATCACCGAGAAGCCGGGGATGGTCTTGAGGTAGTCGCCACCGTCGCTGGCCGGCACGGGTTGGCGCGGGTCCTTGGGGTTGGTGACCACGGTCAGCGGCGAGCTGGGGGCGATGGCGGTGATCACCGTCGGGCTCAGCTCGGCCGGGTCGTGTACATGGCCTTCATGGCCGGTTTCGGCGGCAAAGGCCAGTGGCGCGAGCAGCGAGCCGCAGAGCACGGCGACGGTGCCGCGCAGGGAAAGGGTAAAAACAGGGGTGCAGCCGGACATAGTGATTCCAGTCGATCAGTCGTGAGTCAGCGCGAAGCCTCCTGGCTTCGGGCGTTTATCGTGTTGTGTTCAAACGACGATAGAACGGGGCGGCGCGCGGCTGCGGGCGCCGGGGAATACAGCCTGCCGGGCATGGCCCTGGCGCGTGGCGACGGTGAGGTGGCTGGGTGGGGTGACGCTGCCCGCGCTGAGCGGGCTGAGGGTCTGGGGCAGGGCGGGGCAGTTGAACAGCAGGCTGCAGTAGCCGCACTTCTCCCACATCACATGCAACTGGCCATCGTTGCCGTGGCCGTGGTGCTCGTCGTGGCCATGCGCCATGGGCATGCTCATCGACATGTCCATGGGCATGCCGGCGTGGTGCTCCATCGGCATCGACTGGGAAACCAGCGGGCCGATGAAGATCATCCACATGGCGAACAGGCTCAGCCAGCCGCCACCGACGCGCCTGCGATCAGGGCGGGTAGTACGGGCGGAGCTGTAGCGCGGCAGGCTCATGGCGAGCGCCAGTCAGCTAGCTGATCAGTGCGTGTGCTCGTGCTGCGCCTGGTCGGCGGGCGGCTGCTTCTGCACGGCGACCTCGACGGTGATGTCACCGGCCTTCTCGAAGTGCAGGGTCAGCGGGAAGCGCTTGCCATCGGTCAGCAGGCTGCGGTCCTTGGGCTGCATGATCATCACATGGTAGGCGCTGGGGGCGAAGGTCAGGTCCTTGCCGGCGGGCACCACCACGCTTTGCACCTGCTGCATCTTCATGGCGCCGGCGGCGCTCATCGTATGTTCATGCAGTTGGGCGTCGGTGCTGATGGGTGTGTCCGCCGAGAGCAGGCGGTCATCGCTCTTGCCGTTGTTGTGCACGACGAAGTACGCCGCGACATTGGGCGCGTTCGGCGGCAGCTCCAGCGACCAGGGGTGGGCGATGTGCAGGTCGCCTTTGCTGTATTCGTGGGCGTTGGCATAGGCGCCGGGCAGCAGCAGGGCGGCCAGGACGAGGGCTTGCTTGAGCATGGGTGAGTCTCCGATCTGTTGAGGTTCAGGCAGACAGCGTAGTGAACTCAGGCCAGGGGAGAGGCACGGGGATTGAGCGCGGGCCATAGCTGGCGCGGCGTGGGTTGGTAGTCGGCGAGTTGCGGCGAGTGGCTTGCCGGCTGCACGGGAGGGTTGTGCAGCTGCGGCGGGTAGCCGGGCAGGGCCAGCAGGGGCGCGGCGCCCAGGCAGCACCAGCAGTTCATCATGCTGGCGCTGTCGTCGCTTTGCGTGCCGAGGTCGATCTTGGCCAGGGCCTGGACATCGACCTTGGCTTTGTTCGCCATGCTGGAACAGAACGCCCCCCACAGCAGCTGCTCGGCCGGGCCTTTCGGCGCGGCAGAGGACAGCGGCATGGCCAGCAGGTTGAACAGCACTGCAAGGCAGGCTATCCAGGCGATGTGCCGACGTGGGGGCATGGAGAGATCCGGTCAGGAATCGTGGTGGCTATTGTACGGCGGAGTATAGGAAAAAATGCCGGGGTGCGGTGAAGTGCCGCACCTGGGGCAGAGTACACCACGCCAGGATAAAGCTGGCGCGATCGTCGTAGGAGCCGGCCTTGCCGGCGAACACCGGCATAGCCGGTGCCATGCACCGCGTCGTTTGGTTCGCCAGCAAGGCTGGCTCCTACGGGATGGAACGGGGCTATCAGGCCTTGCCACGCCCCATCAGCCCGCGCACGGTCTCCTGCAGATCGGCCGGCAGCACCACGACTTTCGAATTGTCGCTGGCCGCCAGGTTCTCCATCGCGCCGATGTAACGCTCACCCAGCAGGTACATGGCCGGCACGGTCTCGCTGCCCACCGCTTCCTTGACCAGGGTGATCGCCCGGGCCGAGGCTTCGGCCAAATTGACCTGGGCCTCGGCATCCAGCTTGGCCGCCTGCAGGCGCGCTTCCGCTTCGAGAATCGCCGCCTGCTTGTTGCCTTCGGCGCGGGTCACGTCGGCTTTACGCTCACGCTCGGCGGCAGCCTGGCGCTCCATGGCGGTCTGCATGCTCGGCGACGGCTTGATGTCCTGGATTTCCACCGAGCGCACGGTCACGCCCCAGTCTTCGGTCTGCTCGGACATCGCCTCGCGCAGGCGCGCCTTGATCTGCTCGCGGCTGGACAGCGCTTCGTCCAGGTCCATGGCGCCGACGATGGCGCGCAGCGAGGTCATGGTCAGGCTGGTGACGGCGAACGAGAAGTTCTGCACGCCGTAGGAGGCTTTCTGCGGGTCGACCACCTTGGCGAAGCACAGGGCGTTGGCGACGATCACCGCGTTGTCCTTGGTGATGATCTCCTGCTGCTGCACGTCGAGGATGATGTCCTTGGTGGGCAGGCGGTAGGCGACCACGTCCATGTATGGGATGACGATGTTCAGACCCGGCTTGAGGGTGCTGTGGTAGCGGCCCAGGCGCTCGACGATCCATTCCTCGCCCTGGGGCACGATGCGCACCCCCTTGAACACGGTGATCAGTACGAATGCGGCGAGGGTGGCGACGACGATGAGGCTGGTCATGCTTGCGAACTTCCTTTTAGTGCGGATTCAGGCCCGGGTGACCCGGGCGGTGTTGCCTTCGATGGCGGCCAGGCGCACGCGCTCACCGGCGGGGATTTCGTTGTCCGAGACGCAGGTCCACTCCTCGTTGCCGAGGATGGGTTTCTGAAAGCGCACCCGGCCTTTCTGGAACTGCGACACGTTGGCGGTCAGCAGGCCGACCTCACCGATCACGCTGTCGGCGGTCCAGCGCACGTCCGGCTTCTTGCGCCGGAACACCTTGAACCAGAGCACGGTAGTGAGCGACGAGAACACCACCCACAGCAGGCCCTGCATATCGAGTTGCAGGCTGGGGGCAAGCAGTGAAATGAGCGACACCAGCACGGCGCCGATGCCGAACCAGAGAATGAAGAAGGTGGGGAGCACCAGTTCCAGCAGGATCAGGGCCACGCCGAAGACGAGCCAGATCCACCATTGCATTTCCATATGGGTGGAGCCTTCCAGAAGAGGGGAAGTGATTGTAAGGCAGGATCAAGGCATAGGGCCATCTCGCGGTGATCAGCGTGCCGGTGTGATCCAGTCCTCCACACGCAGCCCGGGAACACGCTGGAATTCGCGTAGGTTGTTGGTCACGAGGGTGAGGCCACGGGCACGGGCGTGGCCGGCGATCATTCGGTCATAGGGGCCGATGGGGGTACCGGCCTTGGCCAGCTCTGCTCGCAGTTGCGCGGTATGAGCAGCGCCCTGGATGTCGTAATCAAGTACATCGAGGCGTGCGGCAAACCCCTCGACAATGGCCAGATTACGCTCTGGAGTGGCGGACTTCTCCGCGCCGTAGATCAACTCCATCAGGGTTACCGTGCTGATGGCCAGTTGGCCATGATGACGATTGAACGCCTCGCGCACTGCCTGTGGTTTGTTCTTGATGGTGAAAATGCAGATGTTGGTGTCGAGCATGTACCTGAGCATCAGAATCCTTCGCGCTCCTGGTCGGCTGGCTGCTCCCTGCTTGCCATGAAGTCCGCACTCACATCGTCACCCTCGAACCAGCTGTCCCAGCTTTCGCCAGCGGGCGAGATGATGCGCGAACGCCCGACCGCGACAATGTCCACGCGGGTGACGTCTTCTGGAAGGGCGAGGGCTTTTGGCATGCGGATAGCCTGGCTGCGGTTGCTTTTGAAGACTGCACCTTGCTCCATGATGTGCCTCCTTGAAAGCGCAAATGTATGTCCGGAGTTTAATTCTCGTGATGTATATGTCAATGGGATATACCTGTGGCGCTCAAGCGTCGATCAGGTCGAGCGCCTCCAGAACCTGCTTCGCGCTCTCAAATTCCCGATCCACATGTGGCAGCGTCGGCCGCGCAAGCACCAGCACCGGCAGCCCACGCTCACGCGCCACCTCCAGCTTTGGCTCGGTGGCCATGCTGCCGCTGTTCTTGCTCACCAGCACGTCGATCTGCCGACGTTCGAACAAGGCGCGCTCATCGTCGATGAAAAATGGCCCGCGAGCACCGATCACCTCGCAGCGCTCATTGCCGGGGCACGCCTCGAGGGCGCGCAGGGTCCAGAACTGGTGTGGTGGAATGTCGTCCAGATGTTGCAGGGGTTCGCGACCCAGCGTGAACAAGGGGCGCTCGAACGAGGCCAGCGCCTCGATCAGCCCGGCCCAGCCCTCGACTTCGCGCCAGTCATCACCGGGCTGCGCCTGCCATGCCGGGCGGCGCAGGGCCCAGCAGGGAATGCCTGCGCTGTTTGCGGCGAGAGCCGCGTTGCGGCTGATCTGCGCGGCGTAGGGGTGAGTGGCGTCAACCAGCAGGTCGATGCCTGCTTCGCGCAGGTAGTTGGCCAGGCCTTCGGCACCGCCATAACCACCGACCCGCACCTGGCAGGTCAGGTCTTGGGGCACACGGCCAATGCCGGCGAGGCTGTAGACATGCTGGGGACCAAGCTGGCGCGCGATTGCCAGGGCCTCGGTGACGCCGCCGAGCAGCAGGATGCGACCGTTCATGCCACGCCCGCCTTGCCGACGATGCCGCCCTGGCGGTCGATGGCGAACACTTCCACCTGCACCTGGGCCGGCACCACGCTACGGGCGAAGACCAGGGCGTGGCGGCACACTTCGTCACCGAGGGCGATGCCGGCAGCATGGGCAAGTGCGAGGGCCTGCTGGCTGGTATTGGCGGCGACGATCGCCTGTTGCAGCGCCGTGTCCGCGCCAATCGCCGCCGCCCAGCCCGCGAGCTGTGGCAGGTCGATGCTGGAATGGCGGCTGTGCAGGTCCATGTGCCCGGCCGCCAGCTTGCTGATCTTGCCGAAACCACCGCATAGCGTGAGGCGCGGCACGGGCACCTTGCGCAGGTGCTTGAGCACGGCGCCGACAAAGTCGCCCATCTCGATCAGGGCGATCTCCGGCAAGTTGTAGACCCGGCGCATGGTGTCTTCGCTGGCGTTGCCGGTGCAGGCGGCGATATGGGTGTAGCCGTTGGTGTGGGCGACATCGATGCCCTGGTGGATCGAGGCGATGTAGGCCGAGCAGGAGAACGGCCGGACGATGCCGCTGGTGCCGAGGATCGACAGCCCGCCGAGGATGCCCAGGCGCGGGTTCATGGTCTTGAGGGCCAGCTGTTCGCCGCCCTGGACGTTGACCGTGACTTCGAAACCGCCGCCATAGCCGCAGTCGCTGGCCAGTTGCTGCAAGTGGTCGCTGATCATCTTGCGGGGTACCGGGTTGATGGCCGGTTCACCGACCGCCAGTACCAGCCCGGGGCGGGTCACGGTGCCGACGCCCGCGCCCGCGACGAAGCGAATGCCGGGCTCGGCAAGCAGGCGCACCTGACTGTAGAGCAGGGCGCCATGGGTCACATCGGGATCGTCGCCGGCATCCTTCAACGTGCCGGCTTCGGCCGTGTCGCCCTTGAGGTGGCAGAACTCCAGGCGCATCTGCACCACCTTGCCCTTGGGCAGGGTGATTTCCACCGCGTCGTGTTGCTGGCCGGTCAGCAGCAGGCGCGCTGCCGCCAGGCTGGTGGCGGTGGCGCAACTGCCGGTGGTCAGGCCGCTGCGCAGGGGCGCCGGCTGTTCACGGGTCTCTTCACGCATCGAGGGGTTTCACCACGTCGAGCAGGGTGATCGGCAGGGCCTGGCGCCAGGTGTCGAAGCTGCCCAGTGGTTGCGTGTGGGCGATGTGGATACGGGTCAGTTCGCCGCCGTGCCGTTCGCGGAACTGTGCAAGGGCGACCTCGCTTTGCAGCGTGACGGCGTTGGCCACCAGGCGCCCGCCCGGCAGCAGGCGCTCCCAGCACAGGTCGAGCACGCCTTCGCGGGTGACGCCGCCGCCGATGAAGATCGCATCCGGACGTTCCAGCCCAACCAAGGCTTCGGGGGCCTTGCCGCGGATCAGTTGCAGACCGGGCACGCCAAGGGTGTCGCGGTTGTGTTCAATGTAGCCCTGGCGGCCTTCGTCAGCCTCGATCGCAAGGGTGCGGCAGCTGGGGTGGGCGCGCATCCACTCGATGCCGATGGAACCGCAGCCCGCGCCCACGTCCCACAACAGCTCGCCGGGTTGCGGTGCCAAGCGGGCCAGGGTGATGGCGCGCACGTCGCGCTTGGTCAGCTGGCCGTCGTGACGGAAGGCGCTGTCAGGCAGGCCGGCCACGCGAGGCAGGCGCGGGGTATCGGGCAAGGCCTGGCATTCGATGGCGACCAGGTTGAGCGTGGCGATGTCGGTGTGTGGCCAGTCGTCGGCGGTGCCGCCCAGCGTTCGCTCCTGTGGGCCGCCGAGGTGTTCGAACACCTGGAGACGGCTGGGGCCGAAGCCACGCTCGCGCAGCTGCGCGGCGATGGCGACCGGGCTGCTCTCATCGTTGCTCAGCACCAGCAGGCGCACACCGCTGTGCAGGTGGGCGTTGAGCGCGGCCAGCGGGCGGGCCACCACCGACACCACCTGCACATCTTGCAATGGCCAGCCTAGGCGAGCCGCGGCAAGGGCACAGGAGGAGGGCATCGACAGCACCTGCAGTTCTTCGGCGGGCAACTGGCGCGCGAGGCTGGCGCCGACGCCGTAGAACATCGGGTCGCCGCTGGCCAGCACGCACACCGGTTCGCCGCGCAGGGCCATGACCGGGGCCAGGGAAAAAGGGCTGGGCCAGTGCAGTTGCTCGGCGGTCACGCAGCGGGGCAGCAGCGCCAGCTGGCGTGGGGCACCGATGATTCGCTTGGCCGATAGCAGGGCGCGCCGGGCCTGTTTGCCCAGGCCGCTGAAGCCGTCTTCGCCGATGCCTATTACTGTCAGCCAGGGGGCCATCGTGTCCTCTTCAACACCGCATGGGGGCACTGCGTGCCCCTTTCGCGGCGCAAGGCCGCTCCTACAGGTACAGCGCAAACCCTGCAGGAGCGGCCTTGTGCCGCGAAAGGGCTGCGCAGCAGCCCCGAAATTGAACGTTCGACCACCGGTTTTTCATGCCGCCGGACAAAGCAGGCATAATACCGCGCCTTCTACACTGAAGCGCACTTTCACGATTGCCGGATACCCCCTTGACGCAGCCCCCGTCCCCCGAAGTTTCACCGCGCCCCTCGGCCTGCCCGGGGTTGTGGCGCATCGTCGCCGCACGCGACGGAGGCATCTGCCGGGTCAAGCTGCCTGGCGGCCTGCTGCTGGCCGACCAGGCCGATGCCGTGGCTGACGCCGCCGAGCGCTTCGCGGGTGGGGTGATCGAGGCGACCAACCGGGCCAATCTGCAGATCCGTGGCATCGGTGACGACCACCGGGGCCTGGTCGAGCATCTGCTGGCCGCAGGGCTCGGCCCGCGTGACGCGGCGGGTGATGATGTCCGCAATCTCATGCTCAGCCCATTGGCCGGGCTCGATCCGGCCATGCTGTTCGACACCCGGCCCTTGGCCGGGCGGATCCTCGACCTGCTGGAAAGCACTCTCAGGTTCCACAAACTGTCGGCCAAGTTCGCCGTGCAGCTCGATGGCGGCGAAGCGCTGGCGATGCTCGAACACGCCCATGACCTGTGGCTGTCGGCGATGCAGCACGAAGGGCGCATCTGGTTGCGGTTCGGCCTTGCGAGCAGCCTGTCGAATGGCCAGGCTCTGGGCGTGGTGCCGGTGGAGCAGGGGCTGGCGCTGGTGCGTGCGGTGCTGGAGCGTTTCCTCGACCTGGCGACGCCCGAGCAGTCGCGCATGCGTCAATTGCTGCAGGTGTGCCCGGTGGAGCACTTCCTCGAAGGGCTGGCGGTCCAGATTGACACCACGTCGATGGCCTGGCGGCGCCCGGCGGCGACAAGCCCATGGCTGGGCGTGTTGCCCCAGCACCAGGGCGTGGCCCTGGGCGTCGCGCCCCCCCTCGGGCGCCTGACCCCCGCCATGCTGCGTGGTGTCGCGCGCATTGCCCGGCAATGGGGCGATGGCAGCCTGCGGCTGAGCCCTTGGCAGAGCCTGGTGCTGACCTCCCTTGAGCCGACCGAGCTGGAAAACGCACGCGCACAACTGGCAGCATCCGGCATGCTTTGTCACAACGAGCATCCGCTGGCACGCGTTGTCGCCTGCACCGGCTCCAGCGGTTGCGCCAAGGCCCAGGCCGACACCAAGGCTGACGCCGTCACCCTGGCCAACCTGTTGCACCACGGCGCCCCGGGTAGCGTGCACCTGTCCGGCTGCCCACGTTCCTGCGCCATGGCCCACGCCGCCCCGGCCACCCTGCTGGCCCGAGCCCCGGGCCGCTATGACCTTTACTTGCGCGACGCGCGCCTGCCGGGCTTCGGCAAGCTGCGCGCCGCCGACCTCACCCCAGAAGAAGCAGGCGCCATGCTCGACCTGCCGACGGAGCACCTTGATGATTGACTACATCCGCGATGGTCAGGAGATCTATCGCAATTCCTTCCGGATCATCCGTGAAGAAGCCCGGCTCGAGCGAATCCCCGCCGATCTTGAAAAGCTCGCCGTGCGCGTGATCCATGCCTGCGGCATGGTCGAGGCCATCGATGGCCTGCAGTTCTCCGATGGCGCCGGCAGCGCTGGCCGTGAAGCCCTGGCCAAGGGTGCGCCGATCCTCTGCGACGCGCACATGGTCGCCGAGGGCATTACCCGTGCCCGGCTGCCAGCGAACAACCCGGTGATCTGCACCCTGCGCGACCCGAGCGTGCCGGACCTGGCCAAGGCCGAGGGCAACACCCGTTCGGCGGTGGCCCTGGAACTGTGGCGCCCACACCTGGAAGGCAGCGTGGTGGTGATCGGCAATGCGCCGACCGCGCTGTTCTACCTGCTGGAAATGCTCGACGCCGGCGCGCCGAAGCCGGCACTGATCCTCGGCTTCCCGGTCGGTTTCGTCGGTGCCGCCGAATCCAAGGCGATGCTCGCCGCCGACAGCCGTGGCGTGCCGTTCGTGATCATGCAGGGCCGCCTGGGCGGCAGCGCGATGGCCGCCGCCGCGGTCAACGCCCTGGCCACGGAGGTGGAATGATGCACGCACGCGGACGACTGCTGGGCCTGGGCGTGGGCCCTGGCGACCCGGAGCTGATCACGCTCAAGGCCCTGCGCCTGCTGCGCGAGGCGCCTGTGGTGGCGTACTTCGTGGCCAAGGGCAAGCGTGGGAATGCCTTCGGCATCATCGAGGCGCACCTGCAAGCCGAACAGACCCTGCTGCCGCTGGTGTACCCGGTGACCACCGAAGTGCTGCCGGCGCCGCTCTCCTACGAACAGGTGATCAGTGACTTCTACGACGAAGCCGGCTTGCAAGTGGCCGCGCACCTGGATGCCGGCCGCGATGTGGCGGTGATCTGCGAAGGCGATCCCTTCTTCTACGGCTCCTACATGTATCTGCATGACCGCCTGGCTTCGCGCTACGAAGCGCAGGTGATCCCAGGTGTCTGTTCGATGCTCGGTGGCGCCTCGGTGCTCGGTGCGCCGCTGGTGTATCGCAACCAGACCCTCACCGTGCTCTCCGGCGTGCTACCCCACGAGGCGCTCAAGCGCCGCCTGGCCGATGCCGACGCCGCCGTGATCATGAAGCTGGGGCGCAACTTCCCCAAGGTGCGCCAGGTGCTGGCGGAGCTGGGGCTGGATGGGCGTGCGCTGTACGTGGAGCGGGCGACCATGGCCAACCAGAGGATCGTCGCGCTGGATGAAGTCGATCCGCAGTCCTCGCCGTACTTCTCGCTGATCATCGTGCCGGGTGAGAAATGGCAGGGATGATCAAGGCACCGGCAATCGTCATTCTCGGCCCGGGCAGCCTGGCCACCGCGCAGCGTCTCCAGCAACGTTATCCACAGGCCGTGATCCATGGCCTGCAAGGGCGTGTGGAGGAGGCCGACCGTTACTACGCAGTCTTCGGTGACACCCTGCGCGAGCTGTACCAACAAGACACGCCGATCATCGCCCTGTGCGCGGCGGGCATCGTCATTCGCACCTTGGCGCCGCTGTTGAGCGAAAAAGGTGTCGAACCGCCGGTTCTGGCCGTGGCCGAGGACGGCAGCGCCGTGGTGCCGCTGCTCGGTGGTCTGGGCGGAGTCAACGTCATGGCCCGGGAAATCGGTGAAACGTTGGGTGTAAGCGCGGCGATCACCACCAGTGGCGAGTTGCGCTTCGGCACCTGCCTGCTCAACCCGCCCGAGGGTTACGCGCTGGCGGACCTGGAGCAGGGCAAGCGCTTCGTCTCCGACCTGCTGGCGGGCGAAGCGGTGCGTGTCGAAGGTGACGCGCCGTGGCTCGCGCACGCGCAGTTGCCCGCCAGTGACGACGCGCAACGCAGTATCCACGTGGGCAGCGCACTGCGTCCGGCCAGCCGTGACGAACTGGTGATCCATGCGCGTTGCGTGGTGGTGGCGGTCACAGCCGGTAGCGCAGACCTGGTGCAACAGGTGCGGGAGGAACTGCTGCGGGCGAACATCGCCGAACCCGCGTTGGCCTGCCTGTTGGCGAGCGAAACCGAGATGGCGCAAGCAACCCTGCACGAGGCTGCCCAGGCACTGAATGTTGGCTTGCGCTTCGCCCCAGCCGCCGAGAGCCTGGAACGGATGCTGGCTGATGCACTACCACAAGCGCGTGTAGGTTCGTCCATGGGGCTGGCCCACGCCGTTTGCGCAGCACCTGTCGACATCGACCGCGTTGGCCGGCGCCGTGGCCGTCTGGCCGTGATCGGCCTGGGACCGGGCGCCGCCGAACTGATGGTGCCGGCGGTCAAGGCGGAGCTGGCGCGCGCCGAGGACGTACTTGGCTACGAAACCTACGTGCGCATGGCGGGCCCGTTCCGCGCGGATCAGGTGTTGCATTGCACCGACAACCGCGAAGAGATGCAGCGTGCCCGCCATGCCTTCGAACTGGCGGCCCAGGGGCGTTCGGTGGTGGTGGTATCGTCGGGTGACCCAGGCGTGTTCGCCATGGCCGCCGCGGTGCTCGAAGCGCTGCATGAGTCCACTGACCCCGCCTGGCAGCGTGTCGATCTGGAGATCCTGCCTGGTGTCTCGGCCTCGCTGGCCACCGCCGCGCAAGCGGGCGCGCCGCTGGGGCATGACTTCTGCGTGATGTCGCTGTCGGACAACCTCAAGCCCTGGTCGATCATCGAGAAGCGGCTGGACCTGGCCGCCGAGGCGGATTTGGTCCTGGCCTTCTACAACCCGATTTCCAAGGCAAGGCCTCACCAACTGGGCCAGGCGCTGGCGGTTGTACGCCGACATCGCGATGCCAGCACGCCGGTGGTCCTGGGCCGTGATATCGGGCGGCCGGGGCAGACGCTGCGGGTTGTCACCCTGGGCGAGTTGCTGCCGGGGATGGTCGACATGCGCACCATGGTGTTGGTCGGCTCCTCGACCACTTGCACCTTCCCCCGTGGCGACGGTGGCGAGTGGGTCTATACCCCACGCTGGTACCCAGTGAAGCCCTGACCCGAAAGGAAAACCGGCCTTCTGAACAGCGCATCCCAGGCCGCGTTCGGTGGGCCAATCGCCGAGGCCATGGGCAAGGTCGCCGAGGCGGCCCTTGAGGGGCTGGGCAAGATCACCGAGGCCCAGGAGCTTTTCAAGCGAAACTTCAAGGATAAGGAAAGGGGCACCGTTGGCCTGACGACTTGCCTGGAGATGGAGGATGGGCAGGTGATGCTGGTGCAGACCGCTGTCAGTACCAAAGGCATGGTCCGGGACCTGGATACCCTGGCGTTCGAGTGGAAAAACCATGCGGCATATCACTACTCGGGCACCGCGTTGTTGGCGTTCAACACCCAACATTACGCCAGTGTGCGTGAGCATGTGGAAAAGCGCCTGGGTGATCGCCGCTTCGACAACGTACTGGAATACGAATTCTGATTCAGCCTGTTTGCCGTCTACGCCGTGCTGGCAGGCGGTAATCCCGGCAAGCAAGGTCAGGGTACCAGGTAGCCCTTGATCCCGGTGAAGATGATCTGTGCCGCCAGGGCGCAGACGAACAGCCCCATCAGCCGGCTGACGATCTGCAGGCCCTGGTCGCCGAGCAACCGCTCGATGCGGTGCGAGAGGTACAGCACCAGGCCCACGGTGAAGCTGGCCAGCGCGATGCTGACGATGGCCAGCAGTTTGTCGTCCCAATGCGGTTGGCCCACGCCCATCACCAGCAGCGCGCCGATGGTGCCGGGGCCGACGGTCAAGGGGATGGTCAGTGGCACGATGGTCACGTCCTGCTGCACGTTGTCGGTCTGCACCGCCGACTTGCCCTGGGCCATGCCCAGCGCCGAGATGAACAGTACCGAGCCGGCACCGATGCGGAATGCGTCGGCGGTGATGCCGAACACGCCGAAGATCACCCGCCCGAACAGATAGAGCAGCACGCTGGCGACCAATGTGGCGATGGCCACGCGCCAGGCCAGTTGCTTGCGCTCCTTGCTGGAGTGGCCACGGGTGAGCCCGATGAAACACGACAGCACGAAGAATGGGCTGTAGAGCACGAGCATCTTCAGGTAGACGCTGAACAACTCATGGAGCATGGCGCTGAGTCCGCGGCGGGAATGGGTGGCACCTGTATAGCACGGAACCTGTAGGAGCGGCTTCAGCCGCGAAGCAGCCGCCTCGGTGCGTGGCACCCGCTTTTGCGGGTGATCGCGGCTGAAGCCGCTGCTACAGGATGTGCGTGGTGTCGTCGGAGACCACCTGCCGCTGCCCCGCCCAGAACTGGATCAGCTCGCGCAACTGCGACAGCTCCACCGGCTTGGCCATGTGTCCGTCCATGCCCGCCAGGCGCGCGCGCTCCTTGTGCTCGCTGAGGATATGCGCGGTCAATGCCACCACCGGGGTGCGTGGGCGGCCATTGGCGGATTCCCAGGCGCGCAGCTGTTGCGTGGCGGAGAAGCCATCGAGCACCGGCATCTCGCAGTCCATCAGGACCAGGTCGTAGTGCCTGGCCTTCATCGCCTGCAGGGCTTCCTCGCCATTGCTGGCGGTGTCCGGCTCGAGGTTGAGCTTGCCGAGCATGCCGCGGATGACTTTGGTCGAGATACTGTTGTCCTCGGCCACCAGGATGCGGAAGTCGTTGGGCAGGTCCAATGGCTGCGGGATGCTGCCCGGTAATGCTGGGGGCGCTTGCTCGCGGCCACGCAGGGCCAGTTCTTCGGCGAGGGTGGTCTTGAGCGTGTAGCCGGCCACCGGCTTGGCGAGAATGCGCTTGACCCCGGCATTACGCGCGATGACTTTACTGGGTGCGTTGCTGATGCCAGTGAGCATGACCACCAGGATGTCATGGTTCAGGCTCGGGTCTTCCTTGATCTTGGCCGCCAGTTGCATGCCGGTCATGCCGGGCATGTTCTGGTCCAGCAGCACGGCATCGAAGTAGTCGCGCAGGTGCGCCTTGGTGCGCAGCAGTGCCAGCGCCTCCTTGCCCGATGGCACCGCGCTGACGTTCATGCCCCAGGCACTGCATTGCTGCACCAGCACCTTGCGGCAGGTGTCGTTGTCGTCGACCACCAGCACCCGCGCGTCGCGCAGCGGGCCGTCGAGGTCGGTGGGCGGTTGCTCCAGGCGCAGCGGGTCGAGTGGCAGCGTCAGCCACAGGGTGTTGCCCATGCTGGTGCTGGTCTTGATGCCGAATTCGCCCTGCATCAGCCCGATCAGTTGCTTGGCGATCACCAGCCCGAGGTGGCCGCCGAGCTTGTTGCTGGAGAGGAAGTGGCGGCTGTGCAGTTCGGCTTGCAGCAGGGCGTCGCGCTCGGCCGGTGGCATGGGCTCGCCGCTGTCCTGCACGGCGATGCGCAGGCGCGGGGCGTCGCCACGCTGGTCGAGGGCGACCACCAGCAGGATCTCGCCCTGGTCGGTGTTTTTCAGTGCGTTGTCGAGCAGGCTCGACAGCGCCTGGCGCAGGCGCGTCGGGTCGCCACTGACCACCCGTGGCACCTGTGGCTGGGTGAAACTGATCAGTTCGATGTTCTGCTGCTCGGCTTTGGCCCGGAAGATGTTCAGGCAGTCCTCGATCAGGGCGTTGAGGTCGAACTGCACATCGTCGAGTTCGATCTGCCGCGACTCGAGCTTGGAGATATCGAGAATCTCGTTGATCAGGGTGAGCAATTCGTTGCCGGCGCTGTGGATGGTCTGCACATAGTCGCGCTGCTTGACCGACAGGGGGGTGTCCAGCAGCAGCTCGGTCATGCCCAGCACGCCGTTCATGGGGGTGCGGATTTCGTGGCTGATCTTGGCCAGGAACTCGGCCTTGGCGTTGATCTCGGCGTCGCTGGCAGCCAGGGCGCGGCTGGCGCGGAAGCGTTCCTCGCTGATGCGCCGCAGGCGTTCGCTGACGGCCAGGTTGAGCAGCAGGCCGCTGGCCACGGTCAAGGCCATGAGGATGCACAGCAGCCAGGGCGTCGGGGTGCGGGTCAGGCCCAGCAGCGCCGGCAGCAGCACCAGGCCACCGAGGTTGTAGACCAGCATGGCCACGGCGAACAGGCGCGCAGGCGTGTAGCCCCGATGCCAGTGATAGCAGCTGACCAGCAACATGCTCAGGCTGCCGATGGCGAGCAGGGCATAGGTCATCAGATTCAGCGGCAACGTATCGACGAACAGCAACACCAGGCCGCTGACACCTGCCACCAGCATTTCCAGATGCAACAGACGGGTGAGCCGCGCCGAGCCGCAGGGTGAGAAGAAATGCACGGTGAAATACAGGCCGGCCAGGCCCGCCAGCACCAGGGTGAGGTAGGCGGCCGGGGTCTGGGCGCTGTACCACAGGTGCCACCAGGGGCCGCTGAGGTTAAGCAGGATAAGGGCGCTGAGCAGCATCAGGGCGTGGTACAGCGCCAGCACCAGCGTGGTGCTGGAGCGGGTGTAGGCGAAGCGGATCAGGTTATGCAGGATCAGCATTATCAGCCCGCCGAACAGCAGGCCGAACAGCAGCGACTGGCGCTGGTCGGCGGCGGCGTGGGCGGTGGACTCGACACTGATGGCCGGGCGCAACTGGTGCTCGGAGACCAGCCGCAGGTAGATATCCAGCGGTTGGCTACTGTGCGGCAACGGCAGCACATGGTCCCGGCCACGCTGGGTTGGGCTGATGCCATCTCCTTGCCTGCCGTGGTGCAACTGGCGTAGCAGCTTGCCGTCTTCGAGGGCGTAGAGGTCCAGGCGGGACAGGTCGGGAGCGAAGATACGGACCAGTTGCTCCTGGTCGTTCGGTTCCAGGCGGTAATGCAGCCACAGCGCCTGGTCGGGGAGGGCGGCATCCAGTTCTTCGAGGGCCAGTGGGCTGAACTGGTTGCGGTAACGCTCGGAGCGTACGTCGGAAAGCTGCAGGTTGGCCTGCTCGTCGAGCAGCGCGGACCAACCCCCGGCCTGGTCGGCGTTGGCCGGGAGCAGGCAGAGCAGGGTCAGCAGGCTGACGATCAGGGCAATGGCAATCCGAAGCCGACGCACGACGAAATCCCTTCTTAGCTAATGTGCCGGGTAACAACTATGCGCGGCGCGCCAAGGCGAAGGCAAGGCCCCGAAGGGCCTTGTCGACGAGCCGAAGGCCGCACGCACCGGGCGCGGCGGCCATTCGGTGCAGTATTACTGCTGGTGTTCACCGCGCTCGCGGGCGATGGCCCGATAGCCGATGTCAGTACGGTGGAAGCTGCCGTTCCACTTGACCTGCTCGGCCAGGCGGTAGGCCTGCTGCTGCGCCTGGGCCACGGTGTCGCCCATCGCGGTGGCGCACAGTACGCGGCCGCCGTGGGTCACGACCTGGCCATCCTTGAGCGAGGTACCGGCATGGAACACCTTGCCTTCGAGCTTGGCGGCAGCGTCCAGGCCGCTGATCACGTCGCCCTTGTTGTAGTCGCCCGGGTAGCCACCGGCAGCCAGCACCACGCCCAGGCTCGGGCGTGGATCCCACTGTGCTTCGACCTTGTCCAGGGCCTTGGCGAACGCGGCTTCCACCAGCAGTACCAGGCTCGACTCAAGGCGCAGCATGACCGGTTGCGTCTCCGGGTCGCCGAAGCGGCAGTTGAACTCGATGACCTTGGGGTTGCCCGCCTTGTCGATCATCAGGCCCGCGTAGAGGAAGCCGGTGTAGACGTTGCCTTCCTCGGCCATGCCACGCACGGTCGGCCAGATCACCTGGTCCATCACGCGCTGGTGCACGTCGGCGGTGACCACCGGGGCGGGGGAGTAGGCGCCCATGCCACCGGTGTTCGGGCCGGTGTCCTTGTCGCCTACGCGCTTGTGGTCCTGGCTGGTGGCCATGGGCAGCACATTGTGGCCGTCGACCATGACGATGAAGCTGGCTTCCTCGCCGTCGAGGAATTCTTCGATCACCACACGCGAACCGGCTTCACCGAAGGCATTGCCGGCGAGCATGTCGCGTACGGCGTCTTCGGCTTCCTGCAGGGTCATGGCGACGATCACGCCCTTGCCGGCGGCCAGGCCGTCGGCCTTGATCACGATGGGGGCGCCTTTCTCACGCAGGTAGGCCAGGGCCGGCTCGATCTCGGTGAAGTTCTGGTAGTCGGCGGTGGGAATCTTGTGGCGAGCCAGGAAATCCTTGGTGAAGGCTTTCGAGCCTTCCAGCTGGGCCGCGCCCTTGGTCGGGCCGAAGCAGTCCAGGCCACGGCTGCGGAACAGGTCGACCACGCCGATGACCAGCGGTGCCTCAGGGCCGACGATGGTCAGGTCGACGTTCTTTTCGGCGAAGTCGGCCAGTTGTTCCAGGGCGGTGACGTCGATGGCGACGTTCTCGCACTTGGCTTCAATGGCGGTGCCGGCGTTGCCCGGGGCGACGAAGACTTTCTCGACGCGTGGGTCCTGGGCGACTTTCCAGGCCAGGGCGTGCTCGCGGCCGCCGCTGCCGATGATCAAAACTTTCATGTCAAAACCTCTGTCTGGCGGCGATCCCCGGCCCTTGTAGGAGCGGATTCATTCGCGATTGCGGCGGTGAGTCCAGCATCGCATCGCGGATGAATCCGCTCCTACAGGGCCCGGGATCGGCCTGGTATCTGATTAGTGGCGGAAGTGGCGCATGCCGGTGAACACCATGGCGATGCCGGCTTCATCAGCGGCAGCAATCACCTCGGCGTCACGCATCGAACCACCCGGCTGGATCACGGCGCTGATACCCACTTTAGCCGCATTGTCGATGCCGTCGCGGAACGGGAAGAACGCGTCCGAGGCCATGACCGCGCCCTGCACCTGCAGGCCGGCGTGCTCGGCCTTGATAGCGGCGATGCGCGCGGAGTTGACACGGCTCATCTGGCCGGCGCCGACGCCGATGGTCTGGCGGTTCTTGGCGTAGACGATGGCGTTGGACTTGACGAACTTGGCGACTTTCCAGGCGAACACCAAGTCGTGGATTTCCTGCTCGGTCGGGGCGCGCTGGGTGACGATCTTCAGGTCGTCGGCGCTGATCATGCCGATGTCGCGGCTCTGCACCAGCAGGCCACCGTTGACGCGCTTGAAGTCCCAACCGGCGGCGCGCTCGGTTGGCCATTCGCCGCACTCCAGCAGACGCACGTTCTGCTTGGCGGCCACGACTTCGCGGGCGGCCTGGGAGATTTTCGGGGCGATGATCACTTCGACGAACTGGCGTTCGACGATGGCTTTCGCGGTTTCGCCATCCAGCTCGCGGTTGAAGGCGATGATGCCGCCGAAGGCCGATTCGGTGTCGGTGGCGTAGGCCAGGTCGTAGGCCTTGCGGATGCCGCCTTCGTCTTCCGGGACGACCGCGACGCCGCACGGGTTGGCGTGCTTGACGATGACGCAGGCTGGCTTGACGAAGCTCTTCACGCACTCCAGCGCGGCGTCGGTGTCGGCCACGTTGTTGAACGACAGCTCTTTGCCCTGCAGCTGGATGGCGGTGGAAATGCTGGCTTCGCCTTTCTTCGCCTCGACGTAGAACGCCGCGCTCTGGTGCGGGTTCTCGCCGTAGCGCATTTCCTGGGCCTTGACGAACTGGCTGTTGAAGGTGCGCGGGAACTCGCTGCGGTCTTCGGTCGACAGGGTCGCTTTAGCCTGGTCGATGGTGCCCATGTAGTTGGCGATCATGCCGTCGTAGGCGGCGGTGTGCTCGAAGGCCTTGAGCATCAGGTCGAAGCGCTGGGCGTAAGTCAGGCCGCCAGCCTTGAGGCTGTCGACGACACCGGCGTAGTCGCTGGCGTTGACCACGATGGCGACGTCCTTGTGGTTCTTCGCCGCCGAACGGACCATGGTCGGGCCGCCGATGTCGATGTTCTCGATGGCGGTGGGCAGGTCGCAGCCCGGCTTGCTGATGGTGGCTTCGAACGGATACAGGTTGACCGCGACCAGGTCGATCGGCTTGATGCCGTGCTCGTTCATGATGGCGTCGTCGGTGCCGCGACGGCCGAGGATGCCGCCGTGGATCTTCGGATGCAGGGTCTTGACCCGGCCGTCCATCATTTCGGCGAAGCCGGTGTAGTCGGCCACTTCCACCGCGTTCACGCCGTTATCCTTGAGCAGCTTGTAGGTGCCGCCGGTGGACAGGATCTCGACACCGAGCTGCTGCAGCTCACGGGCGAATTCGAGGATACCGGTCTTGTCGGAGACGCTGATCAGGGCGCGGCGGATCGGCAGGCGGGTAGTCTGGTCGGTCATTTCAGATTCCATAACGCGGTGGAGTCAGCAAAAAAGGCGCCTCTTTGCATGAGCGCCTTTTCTGGTTGGGGTTCTGGCCTTACAACAGATCGTACTGCTTGAGCTTCTTGCGCAGCGTGCCTCGGTTGAGCCCGAGCATCTCGCTGGCCTTGGTCTGGTTGCCCTTGACGTAGTTCATCACGCATTCGAGCAAGGGCGCCTCGACTTCCGAGAGCACCAGGTTGTACACGTCCGTGACGGTGGCGCCTTCCAGGTGGGCGAAGTAGTTGTGCAGCGCCTTCTCGACGCTGTCGCGGAGCGTCTGGCCCTCCTCGCTCGGCGTGTTCAGGTGCTGCTTGAGGTTGGCGTTGTCGCTCACGGGCGTTGTTCCACTCACTAATGTCTCGGTCATCATCGTCATGCGGCCACCCCTTGTTCGTCCTCTGTCCCAAGGCTCTGTCGACGTTCAGAGAAAAAGGCCTGAACGTTGGCGCACTGCGCTTGTGTGTCTTCCAAGGCGTTGAACCGGCTGCGGAACTCCTTGCCGCCGGGTCGGGTCGCCAGGTACCAGCCAACGTGCTTGCGGGCGATACGCACGCCCATCACATCGCCATAGAAGGCATGCAACGCGGCCAGGTGTTCCAGCAGAATGCGTTCCACTTCATCCAGCGCCGGTGCGGGCAGGTGCTCGCCCGTGCGCAGGTAATGCTCGACCTCGCGGAAGATCCACGGCCGCCCCTGGGCGGCGCGGCCGATCAGCAGGCCGTCGGCGCCGGTGGCGTCCAGCACCGCCCGGGCCTTGTGTGGCGAGGTGATGTCGCCGTTGGCGAACACCGGGATCGACACCGCCTGCTTGATCGCGGCGATGGTGTCGTACTCGGCGTCACCGGTGTACAGGTCGGCGCGTGTGCGGCCATGCACCGCCAGCGCCTGGATACCGGCCTGTTCGGCGATCTTCGCCACGTTCAGGCCGTTCTTGCTCGCCCGGTCCCAGCCGGTGCGGATCTTCAGCGTCACCGGCACCTCCACTGCGCCGACCACGGCGTGGAGGATCTCGCTGACCAAGGCTTCATCTCTCAATAAAGCAGAGCCTGCGGCTTTGTTGCAGACTTTTTTTGCCGGGCAGCCCATGTTGATGTCGATGATCTGTGCGCCGGCTTCGACATTCGCCCGGGCCGCCGCCGCCATCATCTGTGCATCGCCACCGGCGATCTGCACCGAACGCGGCTCCGCGTCGCCTTCATGGATGCGGCGCAGGCTCGACTTGCGGCTGTTCCACAGGCTCATGTCGCTGGTGACCATCTCCGATACCACCATGCCCGCCCCGAGGCGTTTGCAAAGTGTGCGGAAAGGCTGGTCCGTGACCCCGGCCATGGGCGCGAGGATCAGGTTGTTCTGCAGTGTGTAAGGGCCGATGCGTACCGCCGACATAGGTGTTCCCTGTTGTGGGGCCGAATCATTGGAGTTCGAAAAAGGGATGGCATGATACCCGCTCTCGATGACCGGATAAAGATGAATCTGGATAAAATCTGAACAGTTGCGGCGTTATGACACGAGGGCGTGAGCCTGGGTTTTCAGCCGCTCATGCGCATCCGGGGCCCCACTGGCCTGACTCGACCTCTGTAGGAGCGGCTTCAGCCGCGATCACCCGCGAAGCGGGTGCCCGGAAGCGTGATACCCGCATCGCGGCTGAAGCCGCTCCTACAGAGCGCGTTGTTACCTGGGGCCTTGCCGTCCGTCGGCTACTCCGGCGAACGGAAGCTCAGGCTGTAGTTCACCGCCTTCGGCCCCGGGTCGAGGATGTCCAGGGCGATGTGGATCGGGGTCTGGCTGGGCATCTCGCCACGGCCCGCCAGTTCGCCCGACAGGTACTCGCTGGGCTTGAAGCGCCGGCTGGCAATCAGCTGGCCGTTGAGGTCGGCGAAGCGCAGCTCCAGCAGGGGGAAGGGCTGGGCGAAGGGCGCACGGTTGTAGATGATCGCGTCGACGATCAGCGCGCCCTTGAAGTCCGGGTGGCTGCGCACCACCAGGTTGCTGCTCTTGATGCGCGAGATGTCGACACGGGTCGGTACCTGGCAGCCGACCATCGGGCACAGCTGCTGGAACCAGGGGCGGTACTGGTCCTGGCGGGCCATCTCGTCGAAATGGAACCAGACGTACTGGAACGCCAGCAGGCCGGCGGCCAGCAGGGTCAGGAAACCCCACAGCAGGCGCTTGCCCCAATTCGGTGCGGGCTTTTCCCAGGCCAGTTGCAGCGGATCGTCGACCACGTCGACCAAGGGTTCCTTGTTCGGGCGCTCAGGCTTGCCCTGCAGGCTGGGTTCCAGGCGCTCGATGGGGTGATCGTCCAGATCGTCTTCGTCATGGGCTGACAGGCGTTCGCCACGCACCTCGTCGTCCACTGCGGACAAGCCTTTTTCAGGTAGCGGTTCATCGTGAGTGGCGAGAGGCGTGCCCGGCGTGTCGAAGTCATCGTCCAGCGCCTGGTGGCGTACCGGTGGCTCATCGTCGAGGTCGAGATCGGTCGTGCCCAGGGTGGGTTCGGTGCGTTCGTCGATGACCGGGTCCCGTTCAAGCGGCGCCTGTTCCACCAGCACCGGGGCCGTTTCGCGCTCCGCTGCCGGGGCCAGGTCATCGTCGGTGGCGGTGCCGAACAGCTCGTCTGCAGGTTCCTCGGTGCCTTGATCGTCACGCCGGGCGTGCAGCGTGCTACCGGTGATGGCCGCCTGGCGCTCGGCCGGGCTGCGACGTTCCAGGCGCGCGAGCTCCGAGTCCAGATCGAGGGCGTCCAGCTCCTCGGCGGTCACCGCCCAGTCGTCTTCGTCCGCTGCGGGTGGTTCGGCGACCGGCGGTGCCACGGGCATCACTGGGGCCGTGGGCGCAGGCTCGGCAGGCTCGGCAGGCGCGGCGGCGCCCCGGTCGCTGGCGGCGCGGTTCTGCTCCAGCAGCTGCTTCGCCGCATTGAACACCTGCAGGCAGTTGCCGCAGCGCACCACGCCGCGGGCCACGCTCAACTGGTGATGGGTGACGCGAAAGCTGGTCTGGCAATGCGGGCACTGGGTGACGAAACTGTCGGTCATGCGGCGGTCCGGGGAGCTGTGCAGGAGTTGAGTCTAGGCGCGCTTAGCGGCGGCGGCCACTGATGCGTACCCAGCCATCGCGAACGACGATCGGGTCCAGCTCGAAGTCGGCGGCATAGGCGGCGGCCACCTCCTCACCTTGTTCGGCGAGGATGCCCGACAATGCCAGCAGGCCGCCGGGGCGAACCAGGCCGGACAGTTGCGGTGCCAGCGATACCAGCGGGCCGGCCAGGATGTTGGCGACCAGCACGTCGGCTTGCATGGCTGGCATCTGCTCGGGCAGGTACAGGGCGAACAGATTGTCGGCGATGCCATTACGCTGGGCGTTGTCGCGGGAAGCTTCCAGGGCCTGCACATCGATGTCGGTGCCGACCGCTTCTCGGGCGCCGAGCAACAGCGCGGCGATGGCGAGGATGCCCGAGCCGCAGCCGAAGTCCAGCACTTGGGTGCCTTGCAGCTGTTGTCCGTCGAGCCATTCCAGGCACAGCGCGGTGGTCGGGTGGGTGCCGGTGCCAAAGGCCAGGCCCGGGTCGAGCAGCAAGTTGACCGCGTCCTTCTCCGGCGCCTCGTGCCAGCTCGGGACGATCCACAGGCGCTGGCCGAAGCGCATGGGCTGGAAATTGTCCATCCAGCTGCGCTCCCAGTCCTGGTCCTCGATCACTTCGGCCTGGTGCTCGGGCAATTCGGCACCGGTCAGCAATTGCAGGTGGGCGAACACCGCGTCAGGCTCGGCGTCGGCCTCGAACAGGGCCAGCAGGTGCGTGTGCGACCACAGCGGGGTGGTGTTGAGGTCGGGTTCGAAGATCGGCTGGTCTTCGGCGTCCATGAACGTCACCGAGACGGCGCCTACTTCGAGCAGGGCGTCTTCGTAGGTTTCGGCTTGTTCCGGGCTGATGGCCAGGCGTACTTGCAGCCAGGGCATGGCGGGCACCTTTGGTAAATCGACAGGGGCAGCCCGAGGCTGCGCGAAAAGGCCGCCAGTTTACGCGAGAGTTGGGGGTTTGTAGAGCAGGGCAGGAGGCGGCGAACAGCGCGCGGCACTTGTAGGAGCGGCCTTGTGCCGCGAAAGGACTGCGAAGCAGTCCTAGGGTTTCAGTGTGGGGCATGGATTGCTGGGGCTGCTGTGCAGCCCTTTCGCGGCACAAGGCCGCTCCTACAGGTCCGTGCGGGCCTTTTGGCAAGCAATAAAAAACCCCGGCACGGGGCCGGGGTTTTTCATCACGCTAACGCGATCACTCCTGGTTGGCCAGTTTGTGCTCGAGGTAGTGGATGTTGACGCCGCCTTTGCAGAAACCTTCATCGCGCACCAGGTCGCGGTGCAGCGGGATGTTGGTCTTGATGCCGTCGACGACGATCTCGTCCAGGGCATTGCGCATGCGCGCCATGGCTTCGTCGCGGTCCTTGCCGTAGGTGATCAGCTTGCCGATCAACGAATCGTAGTTCGGCGGAACCGAGTAGCCGCTGTACAGGTGCGAGTCGACGCGCACGCCGTTGCCGCCCGGGGCGTGGAAGTGCTTCACCTTGCCTGGGCTCGGGATGAACTTCTTCGGGTCTTCGGCGTTGATCCGGCACTCCAGCGAGTGGCCACGGATGACCACGTCTTCCTGGCGGAACGACAGCTTGTTGCCAGCGGCGATGCTGAGCATCTCCTTGACGATGTCGATGCCGGTGACCATTTCCGAGACCGGGTGCTCGACCTGGACGCGGGTGTTCATCTCGATGAAGTAGAAGCGGCCGTTCTCGTACAGGAACTCGAAGGTACCGGCGCCGCGGTAGCCGATCTCGACGCACGCATCGACGCAACGCTTGAAGACTTCCTGGCGGGCCTTCTCGTCGATGCCCGGGGCCGGGGCTTCTTCCAGTACTTTCTGGTGACGGCGCTGCAGCGAGCAGTCACGGTCGCCCAGGTGCACGGCGTTGCCTTGGCCGTCGGACAGTACCTGCACTTCCACGTGGCGTGGGTTGGTCAGGAACTTTTCCAGATACACCATCGGGTTGCCGAACGCGGCACCGGCTTCGGTACGGGTCAGCTTGGCCGATTCGATCAGGTCTTCTTCCTTGTGCACCACGCGCATGCCGCGACCACCACCGCCACCGGCGGCCTTGATGATCACCGGATAGCCGACGTCGCGAGCGATCGCCAGGGCAACCTCTTCGTCTTCCGGCAGCGGGCCGTCGGAGCCTGGTACGGTCGGCACGCCCGACTTGATCATGGCGTCCTTGGCCGAAACCTTGTCGCCCATCAGGCGAATGGTGTCGGCTTTCGGGCCGATGAAGGCGAAGCCGGATTTTTCCACCTGCTCGGCGAAGTCGGCGTTTTCCGCGAGGAAGCCGTAGCCCGGGTGGATGGCGGTGGCGCCTGTCACTTCGGCGGCGGCGATGATCGCCGGGATGTGCAGGTACGATTCCTTGGACGATGCCGGGCCGATGCAGACCGACTCGTCCGCCAGGCCCAGGTGCATCAGTTCACGGTCGGCCGTGGAGTGCACGGCGACGGTCTTGATGCCCAGCTCTTTGCAGGCACGCAGGATCCGCAGGGCAATTTCCCCGCGGTTGGCGATCAGGACTTTTTCAAGCTTCCCAGACATCGTTGGTTCTCCGCGAATCAAACGATGGTGAACAGCGGCTGGTCGAACTCAACCGGCTGGCCGTCTTCCACCAGGATGGCGTCGATCACACCGCCGATCTCGGCTTCGATGTGGTTCATCATCTTCATGGCTTCGACGATGCACAGGGTGTCGCCCTTCTTCACGGCCTGGCCGACTTCAGCGTAGTTCGGCGAAGTTGGCGAAGGCTTGCGGTAGAAGGTGCCGACCATTGGCGAGCGCACCACGGTGCCTTTCAGGGCTGGCGCGGCGGCAGCGGCTTCAGCGGCCGGGGCGGCAGCGGCAACCGGTGCAGCGGCGGCGACCGGGGCGGCCATCGGAGCCGGGGCGGCGAAGTACTGGGCGCCGGCCGGGGTCTTGCTGTGACGGCTGATGCGAACGGACTCTTCGCCTTCCTTGATCTCCAGTTCGTCGATGCCAGACTCTTCCAGCAGTTCGATCAGCTTCTTGACTTTACGGATATCCATTAATCATCAACTCCCAAGGTTCGGTCGGGGACGTAATTTGAAAACGTGTCGAAAACGTTTCTTCTGAGCCTCGGCCCGTGGGCCAAGACCTTGTGTCATCAGGGCTGTGCGTTGGCAGCCAGGTGTTCCAGCGCCGACTCCAGGGCCAACCGGTAACCGGTGGCGCCGAGGCCGCAGATCACTCCCACCGCGACATCGGAGAAGTAGGAGTGGTGACGGAACGGTTCACGCTTGTGCACGTTGGAGAGGTGCACTTCGATGAATGGGATGCTCACCGCAAGCAATGCGTCACGTAATGCGACGCTGGTGTGGGTGAAAGCGGCCGGATTGATCAGGATGAAGTCCACGCCTTCGTTGCGCGCGGCGTGGATACGGTCGATCAATTCGTACTCGGCATTGCTCTGCAGGTATTGCAGATGATGGCCGGCGGCGCGGGCGCGCTGCTCCAGGTCCTGATTGATCTGCGCCAGAGTGGCGGCACCGTAGTGACCCGGTTCGCGGGTCCCGAGCAGGTTCAGGTTGGGGCCGTGCAGCACCAGTAGGGTTGCCATCTGCGATTCCTTGGTTTTGTAGGGCAATTCGACATAGCGCGGCGACTATGCCGGAACCGGCGCTGGGTGTCCAGTTCCCGGCAATAGCCGGCACGATGTCCGAGGTTCGCGCAAAGTATGTGACCAGATGATTAACTCTGGTCACTTGTTGCGAGATTTTTCACCGGCCGCAGGGAGTTATAGACCGAGTTGGCCACGCACGCGCGCCAGAACCTGGGCGAAATCGCCGGCGTTTATCTCGCCAATCACCCGATCAGTGGTCAGTTCGCTGCCGTTCGCCGCAAAGAACATCAACGCGGGCGGGCCGAACAGGCGGTAGCGGTCGAGCAGGGCGCGCTGTTCGGCGTTGCTCTCGGTGATGTCGAAGCGCAGCAGGCGGAAGGCGCCCAGTTGCGCCCGTACCTGCTCGGCGTTGAGCACTTCGTGCTCGATCACCTTGCAACTGATGCACCAGTCGGCGTACCAGTCCAGCAGCACCGGTTGGCCTGCGGCCTTGGCTTCGGCCAGGGCGGCGTCGAGGGCGGACGGGGTGGTGATGGTTTGCCAGGTATTGGTTTGCACCGCCGTCGCGGTGCTGGCGACGACCGGTGGGGGCAGCGGGCGCAGCGGGTCGCCCTGGCCGCTCAGGGCGCCGTACCCGCAGGCCAGGGCGTACACCAGCAGGGCCAGGCCGAGCAGTTGCGCCAGGCGCTGGCGTGGGGTCTTGACCACGAATTCCAGGGCGCCGAGGAACAGCGCCACGCCGCCGGCGAGCAAGCCGACCAGCAGCAGTGTGACCGGGCCAGGCAGCACGCGGCTGAGCAGGCCGATGGCCAAGCCCAGCAGCAATACGCCGATGGCGTTCTTTACCGTGTTCATCCATGGGCCGCTCTTGGGCAGCCAGGCGGCGCCACCGGTGGCCACCAGCAGCAGGGGGGCGCCCATGCCCAGCCCCAGGGCGAACAGTTTCAGGGCGCCGCCCAAGGCATCGCCGCTGGCACTGATGTACAGCAGCGCGCCGGCCAGGGGCGCCGAGACGCAGGGGGATACCAGCAAGCTGGAGAGCACACCGAGCACCGCCGCGCCCAGCAGCGAGCCGCCCTTGGTGCGATGGGCGAGGGTGTCCAGGCGGCTGCTCAGGGCATGCGGCAGCTTGAGGTCGAACAGCCCGAACATGGCCAGGGCGAACAGCGCGAAGAACGCCGCGAACGGCACCAGCACCCAGGCCGATTGCAGGCGCGCCTGCAGGTTCAGGCCGGCGCCGAACAGGCCCATCAACGCACCCAGCACGGCGAAGCTGGCCGCCATCGGCAACACGTAGGCCAGCGACAGCGACAGCCCGCGCAGGCCACCGACCTGGCCGCGCAACACCACGCCGGAGAGGATCGGCAGCATGGGCAGCACGCACGGGGTGAAGGTCAGGCCGACCCCGGCGAGGAAGAACAGCAGCAGGGATTTCCAGGTCCAGCCCTGCTCACCGGCCACTGGCAGCGGGGCGCCTTCGCCATCGATGGCCAGCCGTTCGGTTTCCGGTGGGTAGCACAGGCCCTTGTCGGCGCAGCCCTGGTAGCCCACCAGCAGGGTGAAGGCGCGCGGGTCGTTGCGCGGCACCTCGATGTCGAGCACGCCGTGGTACACCTCGACGTCGCCGAAGAACTCGTCGTGCTTGGCTTCACCCTTGGGGATGTCCGGGGTGCCGAGCTTGATGTCCGCAGGTTCGCTGCGGAACTGGAAGCGGTGGCGGTAGAGGTAGTAGCCGTCGGTGGCGACGAAGCGCAGCTTGATGCTTTGCGCGTCGGCCTGGACCAGGCTGAGCTTGAAGGCCTCGTGCACTGGCAGGAAATCGGCGTTGTTGGAGGCGGCGCCGAGGGTGGCGCTGGGGCGGTTGTCGAGCAGGCCCGTGGCGAAGGCGGGGCTGGCCAGCAGCAGGAACAGCAGGAAAAACAGGCGGCGCATGGCGGACTCGCGAGGTGGAACGTGGCGGGCATGATAGCGGAGTTGGCTGCAGTTGGGGCCACGTTGCCTGCGGGGGCGACACATGGCCGCTGGCTTGTCGGTGCCTGTGCAGGCCCTTTCGCCGGCAAAGCCGGCTCCTACATGTGCCCTGCCAGCTTCAGGATCGACGCCATACCTGTAGGAGCCGGCTTTGCCGGCGAAAGGGCCGGTATTGCTGGCATTTTTCTCAAAGGCGGAACGCCCGCACTGCCGTGTTCAGCTCACTTCCCAGCTTGAGCAACTGCTCCCCCTGCTCACGCCCTTCACCAATGCGCTGCAGGTTGTCCTCACCCAATTCATGAATCCTTTCGCTGTGATCGCGAATCTCGCTCACCGCCCCGGTCTGCTGCGCGGTCACATCGGCGATGCGCACCGCGGTGTCGGAAATGGTGCGAATTGCGCTGACGATCTCGTCCAGCGCGCCATCGGCCGATTGCGCCTGGCTGGCAGTGGCCTCGGCATGCTCCAACTGCGCGCGCATGCCGAGCACCGACTCGCGAGCGGCCTGTTGCAGGCGATCGATCAGCGCCTGGATTTCCCCGGTGGCGCCCGTGGTGCGCTGGGCCAGCGAGCGCACTTCATCCGCCACCACGGCGAAACCACGGCCCATCTCGCCGGCCCGGGCCGCCTCGATGGCCGCGTTGAGGGCCAGCAGGTTGGTCTGCTCGGCGATCGCGCGGATCACCGTGAGCACGCCACCGATGGTCGCCGACTCCTCGGCCAGTTGCTCGATCATGCGGGCGTTGCCCTGCACTTCGTCGACCAGCGAACGCAGGCCGGACAGGCTCTGGCCAATCACCGCCTGGCCCTGCTCCACGGCGCGCCCGGCATCGCGGCTGGCGTCAGCGGCCGAACTGGCATCGCCGGCCACCTGCTGGATGGTCGCCTCCAGTTCGCCCAGGGCATCGCGGATCTGCGCGGTGTCGCCGGCCTGGCGCTCGGCGCCGTCGTGCAGGGCGCTGCTCATGCCCGCCAGGGCGTGGCTGCTGCCGGCGACCTGCTCGGCGTTGTGGCGGATGGTGCCGACCAGTTCCACCAGGTACTGGCGCAGGCGGTTGAGCGATGCCTGGATGTCGTGCAGTTCGCGGTTGCTCCTGCCCAGCGCGATGGCCTGGGCGAAATCGCCCTCGGCCCAGCGCGACAGGGCCGGGGCCAGGCCGGTGAGGGTGCGGGCCAGGCGACGTTGCAGGGTGTCGATGAGCAGGGCGATGAGCAGGATCAGGCCGATCATCAGGCCCTGGATCAGGCGTACCTCGCCAGCGATCGTGGCGTGCAGGCCGCGCACCTCGGGCTCGAGGCCGGCGATGGCCTGCTGCACCGCCTCCAGGCGCTCGCCGGTGCTGGCGGCCAGGGCGGCGCGGCGCTCGATCTGTTCGCGGGTGCGCTGCAGTTCGGCGGGGTAGCGGCCGAGCAAACTGTGCAGCTCGCGCTTCAGGCCCACGGCGATGTCCTCCTGCTGGGCGCTGGCCTGGGCCTGCAGGCCCATCATCGCGGCGAAGTCGTCGGCATTGGATTCGGCGGCGCGGGTGACACCGAGCAGTGGCAGGCCGTCGATGACCTGGGCTTGGGCGGCGATCAGTTGCAGCTCGCGCTCCACCTCGTCGGCCAGCTCGGCGCGGCCACTGCTGACCAGCTTGTCGCGGGCCAGGGACAGGCGGCCGAGGTGCAGCGAAGCCTCGAACAGGGGCGCCAGGTAGCGACCGGCGTCAGGGCTGCCGCTGTCGCGGGCGTAGCCGGCCAGTTGTTCGAGATTCGCTCCCTGCTCCCGCTCGGCTTGCAGCAACAGGGCCTGGGGGTCGCCGGCCAGTTTGCCGGCGGCGAGCAGTTCATTGGCGGTGAAGGCTTGCAGGCTGTCCAGGCTTGGCCGCAGCTTGGCCGACAGGTTTTCCGGCCAGTCCGCCAGGGCCGCCTGCAACTGTTTGCTGGCTTCCATGGCCGAGGCATGGCGCAACGCGTCGCCGCTGGCCAGGTAGGCTTGGGTGTTGCGCGCGGCATCGTTCTGGAACTGCTGCGACAGGCCCAGGTAGCGCTCCATCATCTGATAAGGGCGCTCCAGGGCGCGCTGCGACCACCACAGGGTGGCGCCCAGGGCGATACACACGGTCACCAGCAACAGGGTGTTGAAATTGGTCAGCCACTTCAGGCGCATAGCCGCGAACTTCCTGCGGGGGGAGGCGCCTGAAGTTATTGCTGTTTTGTGACGGGGTGATGACGGTGGCGGGTTGGCGCCCTAAAAAAGTGGCACAGTGCCGGTATCCGTAGGAGCCAGCCTTGCTGGCGAAGATGCCAGCGCCGATGGTCCGGGTGTGTCGGTTCGCCAGCAAGGCTGGCTCCTACAGATCAGGTCAGGGGTCGACTCTCACGACGCAGTTGCGGCCGGCATGCTTGGCCCGGTACAGCGCTTCGTCCGCCGCGCTGGCCATGGTCAGCGCATCGAGACGGTCGGCCAACTGCACCACCCCGGCACTGAACGTGCACTGCAGGTCATGAGGTTGCGCGGGGTAGTGGATCTCGGCGAAACGTCGGCGGATCTCGTCCAGCACCTTGTGCGCGGCCTCGAGCGCGGTGTTGGGCATGACGATGGCGAACTCCTCGCCACCGTAGCGGCCGATGTAGTCGGTCTTGCGCAGGCGCTGCTTGAGGAACAGCGCCAGGCTCTTGATCACCCGGTCGCCCATGGGGTGGCCATGGCGGTCGTTGATCTTCTTGAAATGGTCGATGTCGAGCATGGCGAAGCTCAACGGCTGTTCCTCGCGGCGGGCGCGGAAGCTGCAGTCCTCGAGCAACTGCAGGATATGCGTGTGGTTGTACAGCCCGGTCAGGCTGTCGCGCACCATCCGCGCCTTGAGGTGGCGGGCGCGGGCGGCGCGGTTGCGCACCGTGGTGATCAGGTGGCGCGAGCGGATCGGCTTGGTGAGGAAGTCGTCACCCCCTTCGCTCATGGCATCGAGCTGCTTGTCCAGGTCGTCCTCGGCCGACAGGTAGATGATCGGCACGCTGACATAGCGGTCGTTGTGGCGGATCACCTTGGCCAGTTCCGTGCCGCTGCACTCGGGCATGTACATGTCGAGGATGATCAGGTCGGGCTGGAAGTCGGCCAGCTCGCTCATGGTACGGATCGGCTCGGTGAGTGTGCGGGTGATGATGCCGGCGCTGTTGAGCAGGCGCTCGGTATGCATGGCCTGGGCACGGGAGTCGTCGATCACCAGCACGCGGAACGGGTCGTACTGGGTGGCGCTGGTCAGCAGCTCGACCTTTTCCAGCAGGCTGGAGGCCTCCAGGGTGCCGGTCAGGAACTCCTGGCCGCCGGCGCGCACGGCGGCCAGGCGGGTCGGGGTGTCGGTTTCGTGCAGGCTGAAGAACAGCAGCGGAATGCGTTGCTCCAGCCCCTGCTGGGACTGGGCGGCCAATTGCAGGCCGATGCCGGGGCCGGTGAAATCCACGTCCATGATGATCGCCGACGGCAGGCGCTCGCTCATCGACGCCTGGAACGCCTCGGCGCTGTACAGGGCCTGCACGGTCAGGCCGAAGAATTCCAGCTGCTGGGCCAGGCGCTCGGCGCGGTCATGGTCCTGCAGGACGATGTACACCGGCTTGCGCAGGGGCGGCAGGGGCACGTTGTCGAGCTGGTCGCCCTTGCGCAGGCCGGTGCGCGACAGGCGCTGCATCAGGCGGTTGAGTTCGCCGATCAGCTCGGAGTTCAGCCGTGCGCTGTTGGCCTCGATGGCGCGCAAGGTCTGGCCGATGGCCGCCGACAGGGTGCCGTGCTCGGGTTGTTCGAAGCGCTCGGCGTAGCGCTGCAGGCGCAGGTTGGCCTCGCACAGCTCGCCCAGGTCGCCGTTGGACCATTCGCCACGTTGCAGGCGTTGCCAGATCTCGAGGATCTGCCGGGCCTGGTGGATGACCCGTTGGGCGAAATGCTGCTTGAGGCGCTCGTGGCTGGGCTCGGCTGACTGGGTCATGTCCTGACTACTTATAAGGGGAGGGTTCAGGTTCGATGATGGCTCTATGCTAGCACTGCTTTCCGACAAGCGAGTGCCCGAGGTCAACAAAGTGTTTACGGGACGAATATTCAGTTGCTGACCCACTGGTCGCTTATACGAATGGCGGCGTCTGCTTTATAGTGCTGCGACGCGGGCTTGTCGTGGCACCCTGGCTGCGGCCTGTGGTCCAAGCCCTGAACTGTCGAGACTGATTAAGGACAATGCCATGCTGGATTGGAAAAACCGCGAGGCCAAGGCCGAGCCCCGCGAGCGGGTCGATACCCGTCGCGCCGCCACCCGTAGCTACCTGGGCGGCCTCTGGAGCCGGGCCCTGGGGACCCTGATCGGCTTGTACCTGCTGGTGTGCGTCGGCCTGGGCTGGTATTGGAGCCAGGAGCCGGCGCTGTTCCCGGTGCAACAGAATGCCCAGGCCGCTGCCGAGCGCAACGGCCAGCAGATGGTGGTCGGCTATACCACTGTCGAAACCCTCAAGACCGTCGCCGGCACCCTGCTCGACAAGCCGGGTGGCTATATCTCCAACGACCGCTTCCCGCCGGGGCTGTGGATGGACAACATGCCGAGCTGGGAGTACGGCGTGCTGGTCCAGGTCCGCGACTTGTCCCGCGCCCTGCGCAAGGATTTTGCCCGTTCCCAGTCGCAGTCGACCGAAGACGCCGACCTGGCCAAGGCCGAGCCGCGCTTCAACTTCGACAACAAGAGCTGGATCCTGCCGTCGAGCGAGTCGGAGTTCGAAGAGGGCATCAAGTCGCTGAGCCGTTACCAGACTCGCCTGGCAAAGGGCGACCAGGGCGCGATCTTCTACACCCGTGCCGACAACCTGAACAACTGGCTGGGTGACGTGGCCACCCGCCTGGGCTCGCTGTCGCAACGCCTGTCGGCCAGCGTTGGCCGGGTCAAGCTCAACAACACCCTGAAGACCGAGTCCGTGGCACCTGGCCAGGCACCGCAGGTCGACGAGGAAGTGGTCGAGACGCCTTGGCTGCAGATCGACAACGTGTTCTACGAGGCCCGTGGCCAGGCCTGGGCCCTGTCGCACCTGTTGCGCGCCATCGAGGTGGATTTCGCCGACGTGCTGGCGAAGAAGAACGCCACGGTCAGCGTGCGGCAGATCATCCGCGAACTGGAAGCCTCGCAGGAAGCGCTGTGGAGCCCGATGGTGCTCAACGGCAGCGGCTTTGGCATGTGGGCCAACCACTCGCTGGTGATGGCCAACTACATTTCCCGAGCCAACGCCGCGGTCATCGACCTGCGCCAACTGCTGTCCCAGGGCTGAGATGCCTATCAACCCTGCCGAGGTCGCGCACCGCGCGGCCTCCGACGCCGAACTGGTGGCCTGGGTCGACGAGCATGACCAATTGCTCGGCGCCCTGCCCAGGGCCGAACTGCGCGAGCGCGGCCTGATCGGGCGCTGCACCTTCATTCTGCTGTTCAACAGCCGTGGTGAGTTGTGCGTGCATCGTCGCACCCTGAGCAAGGCGCTGTACCCGGGCTACTGGGATGTGGCGGCGGGTGGCATGGTCGCCTGCCAGGAAAGCTATGACCAGTCGGCGGCCCGGGAGCTGGCCGAGGAGCTGGGCGTGAGCGGCGTCGAGTTGCGTTTTCACGAGACGTTCTACTTCGAGCAGCCGGGCAATCGCTTGTGGTGCGCGGTGTATTCGGCGGTCTGGGACGGGCCGCTGCGGTTGCAGCCGGAAGAGGTGAGCGAGGCGCGGTTCGTCAGCTTGCAGGCGGTCGAGGACGAGTGTGTAAAGAAGCCGTACTGTCCGGATTCGCTGGTGGCCTTGCAGCGGTACACGGCGAGTCAGGGATGATTGCGTTGGGCCTGTTCGTCGGCAAGTCGGCTCCTGCACCGTCCGTGGGAGCCGGCTTGCCGGCGAACAGGCCAGCGAGGTCGCAAAACATTCGTAAAATGGCGCAATCCTGTACTTAGCAACCGCCGGATTTATCGTTACACTGCGCGCCCTTTTCGGGCTGTCGCAGGACCTTGCGACAGTAGCGCCGCCCCTGCCAGAGTGGGGCTTCGCGGTCGGCTCCCGTCGACCAGTTTTTGTCCTCAGCACAGAGGAACAAAAGTGGCCAAGAAAGCTTCTTCCTTCGCCGCCCTAGGCGGTCTCGTATATTCCACCGATGCCGGTCGGCACTGCCCCGACTGTGGCAAACCGGTGGACGCCTGCATCTGCAGCCAATCGGTCATCCCCGAAGGGGATGGCATCGCCCGTGTGCGCCGTGAAAGCAAGGGGCGTGGCGGCAAGACCGTGACCACCATCACCGGCGTGCCCCTGCCCCTCGACCAGCTCAAGGAGCTCGCCAGCACGCTCAAGCGTCGCTGCGGCACCGGCGGCGCGCTCAAGGACGGGGTCATCGAGATTCAGGGCGACCACGTCGAACTGTTGCTCGGCGAGCTGATCAAACAGGGCTTCAAGGCGAAGAAATCCGGCGGCTGAGGCCGTCGCGCGACTTTTCGCCCAGCGCTTTCTAAACTCGATGCCGTGGCCAGGGTCTATCCGGGGGCACGGACGATTCGTCATTTTCAGCTTCTACACTGCGCCCGCCACCTGACGGGGCAGTGTCTTGGACTTATCTATAGGGGACTTGAATGTCCGTACGACGCACACGCAAAGACGATGGCAGCCAGTGGACCGTGGCCGACAGCCGCAGTGTTTATGGCATCCGCCATTGGGGCGCTGGTTATTTCGCCATCAATGAAGCCGGGCGCGTCGAAGTGCGCCCCAACGGCCCGGACAGCGCCCCGATCGACCTGTTCGAGCAGGTCCAGGAGTTGCGCCAGAGTGGTTTGTCGCTGCCGCTGCTGGTCCGTTTCCCGGACATCCTGCAGGACCGCGTGCGCCAGCTGACCGGCGCCTTCGACGCCAACATCGCGCGCCTGGAATACCAGAGCCAGTACACCGCGCTGTACCCGATCAAGGTCAACCAGCAGGAAGCGGTGGTCGAGAACATCATCGCCACCCAGAACGTTTCCATCGGCCTGGAAGCCGGCTCCAAGCCCGAGTTGCTGGCGGTGCTGGCGCTGGCTCCGAAAGGCGGCACCATCGTCTGCAACGGCTACAAGGACCGTGAGTTCATCCGCCTGGCGCTGATGGGCCAGAAGCTCGGCCACAATGTGTTCATCGTGATCGAGAAGGAGTCCGAGGTCGCCCTGGTGATCGAGGAAGCCGCGGAGCTGAAGGTCAAGCCGCAGGTCGGCCTGCGCGTGCGCCTGTCGTCGCTGGCGTCGAGCAAGTGGGCAGACACCGGGGGCGAGAAGTCCAAGTTCGGCCTGTCCGCCGCCCAGCTGATCTCGGTGGTGCAGCGCTTCCGTGACGCCGGGCTCGACCAGGGCATCCGCCTGCTGCACTTCCACATGGGCTCGCAGATCGCCAACCTGGCCGACTACCAGCACGGCTTCAAGGAGGCCATTCGCTACTACGGCGAGCTGCGTGCCCTGGGCCTGCCAGTCGATCATATCGACGTCGGCGGTGGCCTGGGCGTTGACTACGACGGTACCCACTCGCGCAACGCCAGCTCCATCAACTACGACATGGACGACTACGCCGGCGTGGTGGTCGGGATGCTCAAGGAGTTCTGCGACGCGCAGGGCCTGCCGCACCCGCACATCTTCTCCGAGAGCGGCCGCTCGCTGACCGCGCACCACGCCATGCTGGTGATCCAGGTGACCGACGTCGAGAGCCACAACGACGAAATGCCGGTGATCGAGAACAAGGAGAGCCTGCCCGAGACCGTGCAGTGGCTGGCCGACCTGCTGGGTCCGACCGACATCGAGATGGTCACCGAAACTTACTGGCGCGCCACCCACTACATGGGTGACGTGGCCGCGCAGTACGCTGATGGCAAGCTGACCCTGGCCGAGAAGGCACTGGCCGAACAGTGCTACTTCGCCGTGTGCCGTCGCCTGCACAACTCGCTCAAGGCCCGCCAGCGTTCGCACCGCCAGGTGCTGGACGAGCTGAACGACAAGCTGGCCGACAAGTACATCTGCAACTTCTCGGTGTTCCAGAGCCTGCCGGACACCTGGGCTATCGGCCAGGTACTGCCGATCATCCCGCTGCACCGCCTGGACGAAGAGCCGCTGCGTCGCGCGGTGCTGCAGGACCTGACCTGCGACTCCGACGGCAAGATCAACCAGTACGTCGACGAGCAGAGCATCGAGACCAGCATGCCGGTGCATGCGGTCAAGGTGGGCGAGGACTACCTGCTGGGTGTGTTCCTGGTGGGCGCGTACCAGGAGATCCTGGGCGACATGCACAACCTGTTCGGTGACACCGACTCGGTGAACATCTACCAGAATGCCGATGGCAGCGTGTACCACGCCGGTATCGAGACTCACGACACCATCGAGGACATGCTGCGCTATGTGCACCTGTCGCCGGAGGAGTTGATGACCCACTACCGCGACAAGGTGGCCAGCGCACGCATCAGCGCGCGGGAACGCACGCAGTTCCTCGATGCGCTGCGTCTTGGCTTGACCCGGTCTTCCTACCTGTCTTCGTAATCACTGGGGCCGCTTTGCGGCCCTTTCGCGGCACAAGGCCGCTCCTACAGCAGGTCGCGACTACCTGTAGGAGCGGCCTTGTGCCGCGAAAGGGCGCCACCGAAAGCACAATCTGAAATGCTTTCTCCTAAAGTAGTTCGGCCCATGCGGCTAACTTTGAATGCAATGTTCAAAGGAGTGAAGCATGGAACATCAAGGCAACCATCGTCTGCGCAGAGGGCGCTATTCAGAGACAGGTCGTCCATACCTGCTTACAACCATTACCCGAAATCGCATACCGCTCTTCACTGACCTGCTCTTCGCCAGGACAGTCATCCAACAATTTTGTTTGAGTGAGCAGGAAGGCGCTTGCCAGTCCTTGGCTTGGGTACTTATGCCAGATCACCTGCACTGGCTAGTCGAACTCAGGAAAGACAGCTTGAGCAGTCTGATGTGTGCATTCAAATCCAGAAGCAGTTGCGCGCTCTTTCGTGCCGGAGCAGACCGTCAACGTATCTGGCAGCCAGGCTTTCACGATCGGGCTTTGCGTAAAGATGATGACATCAAGGCAGCTGCCCGTTACATCATTGCCAATCCTATTCGTGCAGGGCTGGTCAAACGCGTTGGCGAGTATTCACATTGGGATTGTGTGTGGCTGTAGCTTTTGTAGGTGAGGGCTGCGCCCTCATTTCGCGGCACAAGGCCGCTCCTACAGGCGGTCGCGAATTCTTGTAGGAGCAACTGTCTTGCTCAATTTCTAGAATCTAGCGTGACCCCTGTGGGAGCGGGCTTGTCCCGCGAACACGGGCGAAGCCCGTGCATCCACCACGGTGTCGACTTCGTGGGCAAGGCCGCTTCCACGCGGCTCATGCTGCGTTCTGGATTTACGTTGTACTTTCAGGCTGCGGTAGCACTAGGTCGCGCCATGATGTACCCGTTCTGAGCATGGCATTTAGCCGCACGATGAACGTCCTCATGCAGGCCACGATAGCGACCTTGGGAAGTTTTCCGCGCTCGCGCAGTGACTGATAACGAGCCTTGAGTGCTGGGTTGTACTTCATCGCCACAAGGCATGCCATGTACAGCGATCGCCTGACCGCAAATCGCCCGCCAGAGATAGAACGCTTACCCACGGATTTCCCGCTGTCGTGGTTGAAGGGCGCCACTCCGACCAGGGAGGCAATTTCTTTGGACTCAACCCGACCCAGCTCCGGCAGCAGCGCGATTAGTTTGCCCGCTGTCACCATCCCAATGCCTTTCACCTCAATCAGCTGGGCAACCCGCTCGTCGTTTAGCATCGGGGTTTGCTGTTCGATCTCACGTTCAACCAGTTTGATCTGCGCTTTGAAGTGTTTCAGGTTGGCATTCAGGTAGTTAGCAACTGCAGTCGATTGCACCTGCTTCAGGCGCCTCAGGTCGTCATCTCGCTGTTGAACCAACCGATCACGTTGCTGAAGCAGCTCTCGCAGAAGGACTCGTTCTGGGCTGATTCGCAGAGAGGGTTGATCTGGAATGACTTCGGCATAGTGCGCCAGAACCTCGGCGTCGATGGCGTCGGTCTTGGCCTTGATGCCCAAGGAATCAGCGAATGACCTGGCTCGCTTGGGATTGACGCGTATGACCTTGTAGCCAGAGTCCTGTAGAAAACGCATGACCTCTCGCTCGTAGCCACCCGTTGCCTCTAACAGGACGCGCTTGATACTGAGCTTGCGAAGGCTCTTCAGTAGCGCCTCAAAGCCTGCCGGATCATTGCTCACATGAATCTTGATGCCCTGGGGCCGCACCGCGACATCCAGGGAGAGACTGGAAACATCGATACCCAAGAAGGAAGCCATCACCAAAACCTCCTAGACTCAACACAGTGAGAGGACTTTGGCTTGGCCCACGCTTGTGATTCGAGATCAGAGCCGCATCCAACTGTTCGGGCTCTCGCCAAAGTGGAACGGTGAATGGCAGCTTGTGCTCCTACTCGTGCTCAAGGCACCTGCGGCATTCAGCTTGCCATTCACCGCTCTCACTCCAGATTCTAATCCCCCATCAAGACACAAGCGGC
>NZ_JARPQB010000032.1 GCF_029478665.1 Pseudomonas entomophila | reverse complement strand
CCACCCACCCCCAAGCCAGCCTGAGCCACCGCAAGTTCGCCGAGCTGGACCTGTGCCGTATCAGCTATGGCGGCAGCGTGCGCGTCACTTCGCCAGCGCTGGAAACCATCTACCACCTGCAGGTGCTGCTCAACGGCAATTGCCTCTGGCGCGGTCGCCAGCGCGAGCACTACCTGGTACCGGGCGAGTTGCTGCTGATCAACCCGGACGACCCGGTGGACCTGACCTATTCCGAAGACTGCGAGAAGTTCATTCTCAAGGTGCCGGTGCGTCTGCTCGACTCGATCTGCGACGAGCAGCGCTGGCAGCGGCCCAGCGGTGGCGTGCGCTTTCTGCGCAACCATTACCGACTGGAAGAGCTGGACGGCTTCCTCGGCCTGCTGGGGATGGTCTGCAACGAAGCCGAGGTCAGCGATTCGCTGCCTCGGGTGCAGGGGCATTACAGCCAGATCGTCGCCAGCAAGCTGTTGACGCTGATGAGCACCAATGTGCGCCGAGAGTCGTTGGGCGGGGCGGGCCTGGAACGGATCCTGGGGTACATCGACGACAACCTGAAATTCGAGCTGAGCGCCGAAACCCTGGCCGAGCAGGCGAACCTGAGCGTGCGGTCGTTGTACGGGTTGTTCGATCGACACTTGGGGACCACACCCAAGCAGTACATTCGTCAGCGCAAGCTGGAGCAGGTGAGGGCATGCCTGGGCGATGCCCGTTGCGGCGTGCGCAGCGTGACCGAACTGGCGCTGGACTACGGCTTCCTGCACCTGGGGCGGTTCTCGGAAAGCTACCGGCAGCAGTTTGGCGAATTGCCATCGGAGACGTTCAGGCGACGGGACCTGCGGTAGAACGACGGATCTGTAGGAGCGGCTTCAGCCGCGATGCAGGCACCGCAGGGCCCGGATCGCGGCTGAAGCCGCTCCTACAGGGGGCGTCCTGTCAGGCCACGTCCACCAGCACGATCTCGCTGTCCTCGAGCGCGGTCACCGTCAACACGCTTTCCTGCTCGATCGCCACGCCATCGCGGGCCTTGGCCTGCAACCCATTCACCTCGATCAACCCCTTGGCCGGCACCAGATAGCCACGGCGCCCGGCGTCGAAGCGGTACTGGGCACTTTCTCCGGCACGCAAGGTGGCGGCCACCAGGCGGGCATCGGTGCGAATGCGCAGGCTGTCCTCGTCACCTTCGCGGCCGCTGGCCAGGGTCACGAAACCTTCGCCACGCTCACCTTTGGGGAATGGCCGGGTACCCCAGGACGGCGCGTCGCCGACCTTCTCCGGGATGATCCAGATCTGGAAGATACGGGTATCGACCTTCTCCAGGTTGTACTCGCTGTGGACGATGCCGCTGCCGGCACTCATCACCTGCACGTCGCCCGCTTCGGTACGGCCTTTGTTACCGAGGCTGTCCTGGTGGGTGATGGCGCCTTCACGGACATAAGTGATGATCTCCATGTCGCGGTGCGGGTGCGGTGGGAAACCACTGCCGGCAGCGATCAGGTCGTCGTTCCACACCCGCAGGTTGCCCCAGTGCACCCGTGCCGGGTCGTGGTACTCGGCGAACGAGAAGTGGTGGTGGGCATCGAGCCAGCCGTGGTTGGCATGGCCCAGGCTTTCGAACGGTCGCAGTTGCAGCATGATGATGCTCCTCTGATTCGGTGGAATGGGGCCATGATGCGCGGCTTAAAGATCGAAAAAAAGCGTAAATATCGGCTGGATATGATCAATTAAATAGATGTTAAAGATGCTGTACCGCATGCGATTCATCGCCTAATTCACTGATCCATAAGCATTCGCTGGCGCTTTGCAGCGGATGAGGCGAACATGCCTGCTGTTTCGATTTTCAATGGAGTGACCGTGTCTCACGAGCATCCCCAGGCTCCGGCCGACCTGACCCCCCCCGCCCAGTTGCCCTGGCTGCGCCGCCTCGCCGCACGCTTGCTGGGGCGTGGCCTGAGCCGCCTGCGGGCACAGCACCGCGACTCATGGTTCCTCGGCCATGCCGACGGCTTGCGCAACGGCCACGCCGATGGCCTGCGTGACGGCTACGAGCGTGGACGCGTGGAGGGTTACGAAGCCGGGCGTCAGGTGCTGGTGATCCGTGATAGCCGGCCTGACGGTTCGGCAGTGCCGGGCCGGGACGACAACCTGTTCGACGACTGGCGCCTGCCGTTGACGGCCGAGCTGAAGAAGCGTTTCAAGGCCGACGTGGCCCACCGCTTGCCAGCCGCTGCCCAGCCCAGCGCAGCGCAGTGGAAGCTGATCTTCAGTGACACGCCGTCCACCTGCGTGGTGGCGGGGGCCGGGGCCGGCAAGTCGACTTCGCTGGTGTTGCGTATCCTGCTGTTGCGCCATTACCTGGGTTTCGAGCTGGACGCCATGACCGTGGTGACCTTCACCCGCGAGTCGCGCAAGGATTTCATCCAGCGCCTGCTGCAGGTGTTCGCGCTGTGGCAGATCGAGCTGTCGCCCGTCCAGGGCCGTGAGCTGGTGCGTACCTTCCACTCGCGCATCCTGCCGCTGGTGCGCAGCTTGCCTGGGTTCGCCCAGGTGCGCGCGTTCGAGACCCTGGGCAGCGAGATGCCCGTCGGTGGTGAAGCCAATGCCGAGAGCAATCCCTTCGACCTGCGCCTGAACGATGCCCAGCGCCAGCAGCTCAACCTCTGCTACAGCGCGTTGCTGGCCGAAAGCCCTCGTTTCGCCGAGTTGATCGGCGTGCTGCGTCAGGAAGCCCTGTTGCTCAAGCCGCTGGACCCGGAGCACCCGGATGTGCAGAAGCGCGCGCAGGTCACGCAACTGGCGGCCCAGCGCGACGAGGAACTGTGCGATGTGATCGAGGACCTGTGGTTCGCCGCCGGCGCCTGGCCGATCAAGGGTATCGAGCCCTGCCGCGACACGCTGCAGATTCGCGGTAGCCGTTTCCATGTGCAAGGTCGCCTGGAAGGGTTGGATGCCTGGGTGGTCCTGGGCTTCGATCCGTCCGAGAGCGCCCAGTACCAGCGTCCCGGCGCCAAGCTGACGGTGCGGGCGGAGTGGGCGGTGAAGCGCACGCTGCTTCAAGCTTTCTGCGACAAACCTCTGATATGGCTGGATAACTACGCTTCGGCAAAACGCTTGGCGGCGTCGCTCGCTGGCGATGCCATGGCCGGGCCAGGCTTCGAGTACAAGGTCAAGGGGGAGCTGGCGGCATCGCCATTGCTCGACGCTTTCGTCACCGCCGCCAGCTTCATCGAGAACCTTGGGCTGGACGTCAATGCCGCCGTGGCCGCCATGAGTTTCCCCGGCGGTGACAGCGACGCGGCATTCTTCGAAGCCCTGGCGCTCTACTGGAAAGCCCTGGAGGCGCACCTGATGGCCCAGTCGCCACCGGTGATGACCTACAACCGCATGTTCGCCTTGTTCGGCGAAAACAATCCGGAGAACCTGGCGCTGTTGCCTGACCCGCTGCTGCGCCCGCTGGCGCACCTGATGATCGATGAGTTCCAGGATGTTTCGCCGCAGATCGTCAGCTGGCTGCGCGCCAGCCTGGCGGAGATTCGTCGTCGTGGCCCCGGCATGCACACTGGGCGTGCGGCCCAGCATGCGTCATTGATGTGCGTAGGGGACGATTGGCAGTCGATCTATGGCTGGCGCGGCAGCTCGCCGAAGTACTTCATGGAGTTCACCAAGGCATTCCCGTCGCCGTCGAACACCCGGGTGATGCTGGTGGAAAACTACCGCAGCCAGCAGCACATCATCGATGCCGCGGAACACCTGGTGAAGGGCGCAGCGGCGATTGCCGGCAAGAAGGCCCGAGCGAGCGGGCTGGCGGCCACGTTGCCGTTGTCGCCGGTGAAGGTCTTCGAACGGGACGAGGCGGCGTTGGCGCAGACCTTGATCGAACATTACGAACGCGGTGAAACAGTGATGATGTTGTTTCGAAAAAGTAGCGATAAGTTATTGATAGAAAAAGAATTAATGCATGTACTTAAGGTTGATTCTAGCTTGCCGCCAGCGCAGCGCCGCCTTCGTCAGCTCACTTACCACAGTGCCAAGGGGCTGCAAGCCGATGCCGTGTTCATGCTGGGGGACTGCCAGTACCTGACCAGCTCGCCCTACAAGAACCAGGTGTACCGACTGGCTGGCCTGGGCAAGCCAGGGGATGCGCAGGCGTTCGATACGGCGCAGAAGGAAGAAGTGCAGCGGCTGGCCTACGTGGCGGTCACGCGGGCGGTCAGGCACTGCTACTGGCATGTGGAAAAGCCTGGTGGCGAGGCAGCAGGGCAGCCTCGCGCGTCGAGCCAGGTGCAGGGGCGGCAGGCCTTCTTCGAAGACCTGCGTGGCCTGTAGGTCAGTTGTTGGGATCGCGGCGTGTGGTCAGTTTCAGGTAGAGGGCGTCCTCATCCTCCTCCAGGCCCAGCGCCATGCGGTTCATGCCCGCGACGTACTGGTCGCTGGCGATCTCCAGGCGCAATGGCTGGCCATCCTCGCCCAGCGGGCTGCGATGCAGTGCTTGTGACAGCGCATCGGCCACGGGGGGCTCCAGCGGCCCTTCCAGTTCATTTCCTTCCAGATAGTCCACGCCGACATCCCAGCGCTTCCTGAGGGCATCGAACCGGGCTCGATATTCCGAGCGCAGCAGGCGCCGCCAGGTCGGTTGCCGCGAGACCCACTGACGACGAGCCTGGGCGTCCTCGTCCCGTGTCTCGACTTCATCGCCGATGGCTTCCTCGGTCAAGGCCGAGATGTCGGCGGTGTCCCGGTACAGCATGTCGTGCTGAAGCGCGGGAAATTCGAGCGTGCGCGACAAGCCTGTGCGCAGGGCCATGCGCATTTCGATCAGGTCAAGCCCCTGGCCCAAGCCATTGAGCAGCACGTCGTCCGACACGGTGTCGAAACGATGCAGGGGGGGCACTGTCGGTCTCACGCCACGCTCGCCCACCGGCAAGGCGTGCCAGGCGTCCAGAGTGTGCAGGGCGTTGCGTCTGGCCAGGCGGGCGTTGAACAGTGTCTGGGCCAGTTCGTTGACCTGGTCGCGGCGGAACAGGCGACGGAAAAACTGGAACAGCGGTGCGGTGGCCACCTGTGCGCCGCCGGCCTCGTCGTAGGCCATGATCTCGATCTGCAGGGTGTCGAACGCATCGGCGCCGGCGTCGCCACAGGACACCGGAAACGCACTGGCGACCTGCTCCAGCCGTTTGCGCAGGCGGGTGCTGGCTGCGGCCCGCTCCAGCAGCGCCCAGACCTGGCGGGCGAACGCCTTGGGTTGGCGTCGGGCACTGGCGGACATGCCGACCTGTTCGACGACCTGGCGCAGGCTGGCATGCCCGTCTTCATCGAACAATGCTTTCCACGTCGTTTGCTGGGGTTCGGTCGCATGCTCCAGCCAGTTGATGCGCGGCGCTGTCGCAGGGGCGGGCGCAAGCGCCTGGCCTGTGGCTTCGGACAGCGGTTCGACTGATACGCCAGCCACCTCAAGGCCGCGGCGGGCGTTCTCGTCCAGTGGGTTGTGGTTGAATCGAAAGCGGTACTGGGAGCGTCTTCCCAGCAGTCCTTCCACGTAGGGGGATACCAGCAAGGCCGGCATGTCGGGCACCTGGTCGATACGGTTCATGCTCAGGTCGAGCTCGCGCAGCATGCTCGGTGTACGCTGCATCAAGCCGCTCAATCCAGCGGGCCAGCGTTCGAGCTGGCAGCTGTCCAGATGCAGGGTGGCGAGGTTGTCGAGGCCGGTCAGGTCGGGGCTGGTAACCAGTGGGTTGTTGCTCAGGCGCAATTCGCGAAGCTCACCCATATTGCGGAACTGGCTTGCCGTGTCTGCGTCCAGCACGATGCGGTTGGCACGCAGGTCCAGGGTTTCCAGGCGCAGCCCGGCCAGCATCTGCAGATCTTGTGGGGTGAGCGTAAGCCTGTTGCGAGGCAGGGAGAGGCTGCGCAGGTGTTGCAGTTGTGGCAGCACTTCGTTGGCCACGGCGGGCAGTTGCTCCATGCGCGTGCCGCTCAGCCGTAGTTCGCGCAGTTGTGGCGCGTTACGCAAGGCGCGCAGGAGGGAGGAGGTTCTGATCTGTGGGCTGCTTGTCACCTCGACCCGCCGTAACGATGGGAACGCTTGCAGAAAGTCGTTGGGCAGCTCGGTCACATTGAGATTCTCCAGCACCAGTTCGGTGATGTGGTCGAAACGCGCCGAAAGTGACGGCATTGCATCGAGTGCCAGGTTGGACAGGGTGAGCGTTTCTCCGTCCATTCGCTGCCAAGCGCGTATCAGCACATCGGACGCTCGGTTGTAGAACTGCCCGACTTCCTCGCCCCAGTCGTTGGCCCCCGTGCTTGCCCAGTCCTTCAGCTGTTGGCGCAGTCCATCCAGCTGTGTGCGTAGCGCCTGGATCTGTTCGGTCGCATTGCCCCTGGCACGCAGGGTGGTGAGCAACTGGCGCAGCTCACGGTCGGCCAGGCCCGGGTACAGCGCGTGCAGTTCGCGTTCGGCCCTGGAGGCGAAAATGCCGGGGCTCAAGGGGTAGCCAACACGCCCATCGCCCAGGCGTAACGGTGAGCGAAAACCCTTGGGCAGCGGTTGCTGGCCGATCAGGCGGGCGGCGCGTGGGCGATCGGCCAATGCGGCGTGGTAGCACTGCTCGGTCGTCCACTGTGGATGTTTGGCGAGGAGGCCTGCACGGATGCTCTGGGTGTCGGCGTTTGCCAGGCTGCTTCGGTACAGGCCGAGGATGGCTCGGTCCAGGCGTGCGTGGGCTTGCATCAGGCGGGCTTCCTCAGCGATGCGCAAGGGCACGCGGTCGGCGAGCAGGGTTTCCCGTTCGCGGGTATTGGCCTGGCCAGCCAGCTCCTCCAGCGCTTGCCTGGGCAAGCTCGGGAACTGTCGGCCGAGGGGGGCGGTAGAAGGCCATGCGGCTTCGGATGTGCTGTTGTAGAAACTGTCGAACAGCGACTGACGCTTCGACGCGAGCTGGTCGGCCATCAGTGTCTGCAGCGCCTGTTGGCGGTGCGCGGTATCGGTACCCTCGGGCAGCAGTGCGTTGACCGCGTCCTCGTCCAGATGCTCGAGGACGATGCGTGCCAGATCGCCATTGTCCAGATCGGTCCGAGTCAGCGGGATCACCGTGTCACCCAACCAGTTGCGTCCATAGCGCGTCGCGCTTCCCATTGGCTCGGTGCCGTCGAACACTTCCAGCACGACATCTTCGGGCCAGCCGGACAGTTCGCCCAGCGCGGTGGCGGCGAACTGCTTGTAGGCAGCCAGCGGGCTGCCCGCACGGGTACGAGCGATGATGTCGTCAGCGGTTGTGTCGGCTTCAAGTCGTCGCAGGGCGTCTTCGAGCAGCGCCGGAGGGCGCCGGCCATCGGCATGCAATTGCTCGAGCACGCCACGGTCCAGCGCCGTGCTGTCGAGTGCGGCGAGCAGGTCTTCGTCCTTCAACCCCTTGCTGAGTGGGCCGAGGCGGCGCATCAATGTGACGCGGCTCCAGTCTTGTGGGCGTTCGTGCTTCATTCGCCAGGCCCCTTTACCGTTACCCTCGATTCGTGGCTGATAAGCCTGCGGATCGTTCGGGTGCACGATGCGCCAGTGGCCCTCGGCATCCCGGGCAACTTCGTGGACGTCGTCGCCCAGCTCGATGAAGTGTCGCCCGTCATGGGCAAGGATGCCTTCGGCGTCTGGCAGCAGGCCCTCAGGCAGCGCGACCGGGCTGCGGTATTGTTCGAGCTGCGGATGCCACAGGCGTTGCTCGCCGTCGACCCAGATGCTGTTCATCCAGTCGACGAAACCGGAGGCTTTCGCCAACTTGGCGGCACCTGCGATGACGATGACGCTGCCGAGATTGACCAGCAGCGACTCAACCTGCGCCACCGCTTCGGCGTTGTTTCCTTCGGACCAGGCTTCGAAACCATGGAAGATGCTCGCCATCACCTGAGCGGCATTCACGGCCAGCATGACCGCGTCGAGGCCCGGGACGAACACGGCGGCGACGTTGAGTAGCGTCAGGCCGCGTTCGGCCCAGTGCGCCAGGCGCTCGGCCCTTGCCTTGGCGTCCATGTCCGCCGTCGGAACCGCGATCCCACGGGCATCAGCCTGCAGGCGCTGAACATGGGCATTGAAGAGTTTGGGCCAGACGGGGAAGGCGATTGACACTTCATGCACCGCCAGCGCCGGGAAGCGGACGGGCCGCGGCGCGTCATCTTGCTCGTGCGCCTCGTCGACCACCTGCCCTTGCCAGGGATGCACGCCGGGTTCAGTTTCGCCAAAAGCGGGTGAAGGCAGTTCGAGGGGGAACATATGGGAATGGGGTTTTTCGAACAGCCTGGCCGTCAGCTTCCTGGCCATCTCCGGGCGATCCTTCAGCGCGACATGCTCAAGGAAGCGTTCACGAAAGGCGGGCTCCAGCAGGCGAAGGCGCATATACCTGCCCAGGGCCAGCAAGCTGGCGAACTCTTGCACCGGATGTTCGTCATCGAAAGGCAGATAGGCGATATAGGGTGGCGTCGTTACGCCTGTGGGTGTCAACAGGAGCAGATCGTGCACCTGGAAGTCGAGCAGGGTCAGGGTCCGCGCCACGATGGGGTGGGTGCCGTAACGAGGCACGGTATCCGTGACACAGAACTGGCGAAGCGCCTGGTAACCGGCGTCGCTGAGTTTGCCCCGCAAATGCGCGATCACGCACTTCACTGCCAGTTCGTCGCGCCGGGCCTGGACCCATGCTGGCTGCACCTGGGCCTTGCGGTCACCGCCATACAAGCTTTGCAGGTGGGCCTGGTAGCGTTGGCCCAGGTCCAGCGTGCGGCAGCGGCTCACGAACTGGCTGGTGCTCAGGCCGGGCAGCTCGGTGCTGTCCGTGATGCTGGCCTGCAAGGTACTGAACGAGCCGACCTCGGGCATGCCCTCGAAGTTGTGCAGGGCGGCCTCCAGCAGGCTGGTGAGGGTCGCGCTGCCGGTCGGCTGCTCGATGAACGTCAGCGGGCGAGGGGTGGAGTGCGAGGCATCGGGGTCGGGAAAGTCGCCTTCCTGATGTGAAGTGAAGGGTTGGAAGCGGAATTGTGCGTCTGTCACGGGGACCGTCAAGCCGAGTTCCGCCTGCAGCAGGGGTTGGCAAAACTCGGTGATACCGCGCAGGCCTTTGAGCGCCTTGGCCAATGCCTTGTGGCTGGTGGTCCGGCGATGGATGGCATTGCGCAGGTCGATTTGCTGCTCGGGGGTGGCCTGCGTGAACCATTCCGGGAATTGGCCTTCTGCGTTGACATGCTCGGCATGAGCGCGCCGCAGTAGCCTGCTGGCGTGTGTGTGATGAAGGTGTTTCGTCCAGCCCGGCAAGCTGTCCAGGATCTGCTGCTGGTGATAGGGGGGATCGATGCTGTACATGGCAGTGCTCCGATAGAGGTAGGCGGCCATTCAACAGCAGTGGGTGCTGGCAGGCGTGGTACATATGCAATCCGGATCGCACTGAAGGGGCACCACCCGGGGCGCACCCCGTGGCAATGCACGATGGGCTTTACGCTGTTGGCGGTTTAGGATGGCGACTCGCCCATTGCCCGGCGCGGGAGCCAGCATGACCGACACCACGGTACAGCAACATTGGATCGACCTGCCTGATGGGCGGCTGTATGCCCGCAGCTGGCTACCGGCGATGGAGCGGGGCGCACCCATCATCCTGTTGCACGATTCGCTCGGTTGCGTGGCGCTTTGGCGTGACTTCCCCGCCTGTCTTGCCCAGGCCACCGGCCACAGGGTTATCGCATACGACCGCCTGGGCTTCGGCCAGTCTGACGCCAACCTGGGGCAACTGCGCCTGGGCTTCGTCGAGGCGGAGGCCCACCAGGGGTTCGCCGCGGTGCGCCACCAGTTGGGCATCGAACAGTTCGTGGTCTTTGGCCATAGCGTCGGTGGTGGCATGGCCATCGCGTGTGCCGCGGCCCATGCAGATGACTGCCGGGGCCTGATCACTGAATCCGCCCAGGCGTTCGCCGAGCCACGCACGCTCGAAGGCATTCGCGCCGCCGCACGGCAGTTTACAGAGCCTGCGCAACTACAACGGTTGCAGCGCTACCACGGCGACAAGGCCGAATGGGTGCTGCGCGCCTGGATCGACAACTGGCTGTCGGCGGACTTTGCCGATTGGAACCTCGACGGCGTGCTGGCGCAGGTGCGCTGCCCGTTGCTCAGTCTGCATGGTGACAATGATGAGTTCGGCAGCCTTGCCCATCCCGAACGCTTCGTTCGGTTGGCCGCAGGCCCACGTCGACAGACGATCCTCGAGGGTTGCGGGCATGTGCCGCACCGCGAGCAGATGCCGCGCGTGCTGGACGAGGTCGTCCGTTTCCTGGCCTGAAAGCGGGACGCGCTGGCTATCCCGACAAAGCCGATTATGCTTCAGGTGACCTTGCCGCGATCCGAGGCCTGCCTCGCCGTGCTTCGCGCAACCGGTAAAGCCCTGGGGCCTGGGTGCGTGCGCTTCATTCTGTTTGGGACACTCCGGCCCGCGACAACCTGACGGAGGCGACCCATGGCGGTCCTCGACAGCGCATCCACGGGCAGTAGCGCGCCCCAACGTGGTATCACCCGGGAGGAGCGCAAGGTCATCTTCGCCTCTTCACTGGGTACCGTGTTCGAATGGTACGACTTCTACCTGTACGGCTCGCTGGCGGCGATCATCGCCAAGCACTTCTTTGCCGGCGTCAATGAAACCACCGCGTTCATCTTTGCCTTGCTGGCCTTTGCCGCAGGCTTCGCGGTACGGCCGTTCGGCGCCATCGTGTTCGGCCGCCTGGGGGACATGATCGGGCGCAAGTACACCTTCCTCATCACCATCGTCATCATGGGCCTGTCCACCGCGGTGGTGGGTATCCTGCCGAGCTATGCGGCGATTGGCGTGGCCGCGCCGGTCATCCTCATCACCTTGCGCTTGTTGCAAGGGCTGGCACTGGGCGGCGAGTACGGCGGCGCGGCCACTTATGTGGCCGAACATGCGCCGAAGGGCCGGCGCGGATTCTTCACCGCGTGGATCCAGACCACCGCCACACTTGGGCTGTTCCTGTCGTTGCTGGTGATCCTGGCCTGCCGCACGGCGATGGGTACCGAGGCCTTTGAAGACTGGGGCTGGCGTATCCCGTTCCTGCTGTCGATCCTGCTGCTGGCCATCTCGGTGTACATCCGCATGCAACTCAACGAGTCGCCGGTGTTCATGAAGATGAAAGCCGAGGGCAAGGCGTCGAAAGCGCCGCTCACCGAGTCGTTCGCCCGCTGGGACAATCTCAAGGTGGTGATCATGTCGCTGCTCGGCGGCACCGCCGGCCAGGCGGTGGTGTGGTACACCGGGCAGTTCTACGCGTTGTTCTTCCTGCTGCAGATGCTCAAGATCGACCCGCAGACCGCCAACCTGCTGATTGCCGGCTCTTTGTTGATCGGTACGCCGTTCTTCATCTTCTTCGGCAGCCTGTCGGACCGCATCGGGCGCAAGCCGATCATCATGGCCGGCTGCATCATCGCGGCGCTGACCTATTTCCCGATCTTCAAGGGGCTCACCGAGTACGGCAACCCGGACGTGTTCGTCGCCCAGGAGCAGAACCCGGTGGTGGTGGTGGCCGACCCCGGGCAATGCGCGTTCCAGTTCGACCCGGTGGGCAAGGCCCGTTTCACCAGTTCCTGTGACATCGCCAAGAGCCTGCTGGCCAAGCGCGCCATCCCCTACGAAAACCGGGCAGCCGAGCCCGGCAGCGTCGCCCAGGTGCGCATTGGTGAGCGGGTGTTGCCGAGCTTCGATGGTCGCAGCCTGGCGGCGGCGGACTTCAAGGCACAGAGCGATGCCTTCACCGCCAGCCTCGGGGCTGCGCTGAAGGAAGCCGGCTACCCGGAAAAAGCCGACCCGGCGAAGATCCACTACCCGATGGTGCTGTTGCTGCTGACCATCCTGGTGATCTACGTGACCATGGTCTACGGCCCGATCGCCGCGTGGCTGGTGGAGTTGTTCCCGGCGCGTATCCGCTACACCTCGATGTCGTTGCCGTACCACATCGGCAACGGCTGGTTCGGCGGCTTCCTGCCCACCGTGGCGTTCGCCATGGTGGCGGCGACCGGGGATATCTACTACGGCCTGTGGTACCCGATCGTGATCGCGGTGATGACGGCGGTGCTGGGGATCTTCTTCCTGCCGGAGACCAAGGACAGGGATATTCATCACACCTGATATCCCTTGATTTGGCAGGCCCCCTGTAGGAGCGGCTTCAGCCGCGATCACCCGCAAAACGGGTGCCAGGCACCGCGTCGTCTGCATCGCGGCCAAAGCCGCTCCTACCCCTGTACTCAGTCGAAGTACCCGCGCAGGCCATAGCGGTAGCCAGTGTCGGCCCCGGCCCCGGCCCCGGAGCGAGGACCGAGGGTTTTCGTCAACACGAACTCGAACGCCGGTTCGTACAACCCATCCCGCACCACGGCACCCGCCAGTACGTCCACCTCATACCAGCCATTGTCCAGCTCGATGATCGGCCGCCCCGGCTCCTGGTAGCGCGCCAGCAGGTCGCCCATGGTCTTGCGGGTGAAGTGCTGCAGCACGCGCCAGGTGAACAGCATCAAGGCGCGGTTTTCGACCCGCAGCAGATGGCCCTTGCGATGGTGCTTGAGGCGGCTGCCGGGCTCGAGCAGGGCCGGGGTGCCACCGTCGAGGCTGAAAACGATGCGATAGGGCAGGTTGTCGATACCGGCCAGGGGCAGGATCACGCCTTCGCGCACCGCCTGGTCGCCACTCTCGCCTTGGGTGAAGGCCCGGGCCAGGTCGTCGGGAAGGTCATGTTCATCCTTGAAGTGTTCGAGCAGTTGGATATCACCGAGAAGAAAGTAGTCGACCAGGTCGTTGAGAACTTCGCTGAACTCGTAGCGCATGGGTTTTCCTTGTTGTGACTGCGCTGGGTGAAGTCAGCAATGTAGAGGGCGCGCACGCGCGCCGCCAGCCATTTTCTCAGTGCCGCTGGGCGATCTGGATCAGGTTGCCGCAGGTGTCGTCGAACACAGCTACCGTTACCGGCCCGGCCACCGTCGGTGGCTGAGTGAAGTGCACACCTGCGGCGCACAGGCGGATGTACTCGGCCTGGATATCGCGAACGCCGAATGACGTGGCGGGAATGCCGTCCTGCTTGAGGGCGGTCTTGTAGGCTTTTGCCGCCGGGTGGACATCCGGTTCGAGCAACAGTTCGACGCCGTTGGGGTCGTTGGGGGAGGTGAAGGTGAGCCAGCGGTGCTTGCCCATCGGGATATCGTGCTTGGGTTGGAAACCCAGTACGTGGTGATAGAACGCCTGGGCCTTGGCCTGGTCGTCGACGAGAATGCTGGTGACCACGATCTTCATAGGCTCACACCAGGGTGAAGGGGTGTAACAGCAAGTAAAGACGTTGCCAGGTTTTTGGCCAGCGCGACACCACGGCCATTCCGGTCGTTCGCAAGTGGGTGTTTGAGATCAGACAGCGTCGTGCAGCGAGCTGCCGACCAGATCGAAGGTTTCCAGCTCGGCTTCCACGGCTTCGATGATGCGCTCGACGTCGGCGGCGGCCATGATCGCCGTGCAGGGGATGCCGGCGATGGCCAGCAGCGTCACGCCCGTGGCCCGGTCGAAGAGCCGGGCAACCATGCTGCGGGGTGCGTCCATGCTGGCTTCGAACCCTAGTGGGTGAAAATGCCAACGCATCACCTGGCAGGCGTTGGGGAACGTCATCTTGTTCATGCCAGCCTCCTTGTTCGTACCTGAACGCGGTGATTGAAATGGCCGTGCCTGGCCGTCGGGAATTAACCATAGCACCTGCCATGGCAGTGTTCCCTGGAAAATATGGCAAATGTGCTAATGCATGATGGTGGTCACACTGCTGTCATCGCGACCGGTCGGCGGGCGTCGAGCAGGGCAAACGTTTGTCCTGTGGCCCGGGCGCTGGCGAGGCGTGCGGCTCTGCTATGTTTACTGGCAGCGATTTCGGACCAGCGGTGCGGCTCGGGCAGACAGGGAGGTAGCCATGCGATTTTCCACGCTCACCCAACGCATCGCCGGCGAGGCGGCCGCTGCCTGGGATATCCACTACCAGGCCCTGGCCCTGCGCCGACAGGGGCGCGAGGTGTTCCTGCTGTCGATGGGCGACCCGGACTTCGACACGCCGCCGGCGGTGGTCGAGGCGGCGGTCGCCAGCTTGCGGCACGGTGACACCCACTACAGCGATGTGCGCGGCAGCCTGGCCTTGCGTCAGGCCATCGTACACGACCGCCAACTGCCCCTCGACCCGGACCAGGTGGTTGTCACTGCTGGCGCCCAGTGCGCCTTGTACGCGACTTTCCAGTGCCTGTTCGAAGCCGGCGACGAGGTGATCGTCGCTGAGCCGATGTATGTCACCTACCACGGTGTGTTCGGTGCTTGTGGCGCGCAGCCGGTGCCGGTGGCGGTAAGCTCGGAAGAGGGCTTTCGGCTTGACCCTGGCGCAGTGGCCCGGGCCATCACCCCGCGCACCCGTGGCGTGCTGCTCAACAGCCCGCACAACCCCACCGGCGCGACCATCGATGCGGCCGACATGGCGAGCCTTGCACAGCTGTGCCGTGAACATGACCTGTGGCTGGTCTGTGACGAGGTGTATCGCAACCTGAGTTATGACAGCCCGGCGCCAAGCCCGCTCAGCCTGCCGGGCATGGCCGAGCGCTGCGTGGTGATCGACAGCCTGTCCAAGTCCCATGCCATGAGCGGCTGGCGAGTGGGCTGGGTGATCGGGCCCAAGGCGCTGGCGGCGCATCTGGGCAACCTGGCCATGGCCATGCTGTTCGGCCTGCCGGAATTCGTCATGCAGGCCACCTGCCTGGCGCTGGAGCGCGATTTGCCGGAAGTACGGCGAATGCGCGAGGCCTACCGCCAGCGGCGCGACCGAGTCTGCGCGGCGCTGGAAGGCTGCCCGGGGGTGCGCGTGCATCGCCCGGCGGGCGGCATGTTCGTGATGCTCGATATCCGTGGCAGTGGGCTCAGCGCGCAGATCTTCGCCCAGCGTCTGCTGCTGGAGGAGGGGGTGACGTTGTTGCCCGGAGATGCCTTCGGCCCAAGCGCGGCCGGGCATGTGCGGCTGGGGCTGGTGCTGGATGCCGAGGTGCTGGAGGAGGCCTGCCGGCGCATCGTCGCCTGCGCCCGGCGAGTGCTAGCCGAGCAGGCCGGCGGCGATGTTGATGGTGAAGCCGAGGATCGCCGTGTTGAACACGAAGCCTACCAGTGAGTGGGCCAGTACCGCCTTGCGCATGGCGCGCCCCCCGACGCCTATGTCCGAGGTCTGCACCGCGACACTGATGGTGAACGAGAAGTAGTGAAAATCCCAGTAGTCCGGGTTGCGCTCGTTATCGGGGAAGCGCAGCGGCGGCTCGTGGCGATCGCCGGTGTAGAACAGCCGTGCGTAGTGCAGGCTGAAGATGCAACCGATCAGCAGCCATGACCCGGCCACGGTCAGGCCGGTATACAGGTAGTGCAGGGCCAGCGCGCCGCCCTCCAGGCCACGGCTGGACACCAGTTGCAAGGTCACTGCGGCGAGGCTGGCGATGGCCGCCACGATGACGGTGACCAGCACCAGGCCAGCGTTCTCGTCTTCGATGCTGGCCACTTGGCGGACCTTCTGTGCGGTCGCCCGCAGGCTGAGCCACAGGACCATCAGCAAGTAGAGCCACACACCAAGGTTCCAGCCAGCGAGGATGCGCTGCACGGTGTCGTCGGTGGGGATCAGCCAGGCGCCGAGAAGGCCGGCCAGGATGGCGATGCTGAGGCGGGGATGGGTGCGGGTGAGGTGGTGGAAGGCCATGCTGTCTCGGAGGTGGAGGGGTGCGCTGCAACTGTAGACCACACGACGTTACCGGGCGAGCAGCAATGCCAACCTGCTCCCTATTGATTTGATGGGATTTCTGTAGGAGCGGCTTTAGCCGCGATACAGACAACTCGGTGTCTGGCACCCGCTTCGCGGGTGATCGCGGCTGAAGCCGCTCCTACAGGTCGCAACCATCGCAGGCGCTCTGCTATCCCGGCATCCCATCCACCCTTGGGCGCATCAGGATCGGCAGGTAATGCCACAGGAACAACAGCAACGCAGCACAGCCCAAAAGCACCGACACACCCAGCCCCAGCGGCGTGAGCGGCACCAGTGCCACCCGTGCCAGCGCCGCCAGTTGGATCAGCGCGAAGGCCCAACCGACACTGCGTGGCACCTGCAGGGGGCGCCCGGTGTGTCCGAGACTGACCCGCGCCATCATGGCCACGATCAGCCCGGTCATGCCCCCGACCGTGAGCGCATGGGCCGCCAGGCTCGGGTTGATTTCCACCCCGGCATGCCACACCGCCAGCCCCAGGCAGGCGGGCACCAGCCAGGCATAGGCCAAGTGCAGCGACCACAACAGTGGCACGCGCCAGAGGCCACGGTCGTGCCACAGTAGCAGGCGTATCCCGTGCAGCACGGCCAGGGTGCCGAACAGCAAGGCCATCAACGGCTGTGGTGTGTCGTTGAACCCCGCCAGGTAGCTGACGGGCAGGGCCACGCTCGCCACCAGGCAGGTACGGTCCAGCCAGGGGCGTGCGGGTGCCGGGGTCATGTTGCCCAGCCCGCGACGGGTGAAGAAGGGGATCACCCGGCCGCCGATCACACTCATCATCGCGGCCACCAGCCAGAGCCCGGCAAGCACGCCACGCCATTGCCAGGCTTCGTTGTGATTCAACCAACCGATCAGCGTCAACCACTGGCAGGACGCCAGCAGCAGGACCAGCACCACGATCGGATAATTGTTACGCAGGCGCCGCTGGATGATTGGCCGTGCCAGGGCCACGGCAACCAGGGGCAGGAAAGCGCCCTGGAGCACGACCATCAACCCTGCCGGCAGCGGCAGGAACCAGCTCGCCCGTGCCAGCAGCCAGAGCAGGAACAAACCCATCAAGGGGCGACCGCCCATACCGGGAATGCCGCTCCAGTTCTGCACGGCCGTCAGCAGAAAACCAGCCACGACGGCAGCGGCAAAGCCATAGAGCATTTCATGGCGGTGCCAGGCCAGCATGCCCCCCGAGGGCGAAAGCTGCAGGGTACCCGTCAGGGTGCCGCCCCACAGCAGCAAGGCAAGGAAGGCGAACAGGCTGCCGCCAAGGAAGAACGGACGAAAGCCCAGGGCCCAGAGGGCCTGGCGCGGACGTGCTGGGATGGGCTGGATGAGCATGAGGAGAACCTTGGTTCGATCAGCGGGAGTGTATGGGGTACCATCACGATCCGTGCCATCGCCGAAACCGTTGTATATCAAGGTGATGGCACTTGTTCAGGTCATAATGACCTGGTGTCTGTGCTGTCATTTTGACTTGCATCATTGTCGATATGACTTGTATTGCGCTTCACGTTGCTCTCTCGCGCCGAAGCTCCGCTACAGGATTCCCGTTGTGACCGACCTCCTGCGCAACCCGCTGTTGCAGTACCTCGCCCGCCTGGCGCCGTCCAGCCAGCTGACCATGCGCTACATCCTCCAGGACGCCGCCGATCGCCTGGGATTCGTCGATTGCGATATCGTCGATGTGCCTTGGCACCTTCTCGAGCCCGGCCACGTGATCGCCCTGGTGGCGGCCCTGCGCGCGGACGGCTATGCACCGAATACCTCGTCGCTGTACGTCAATGCGGTGCGTGGGGTCATGAACGAAGCCTGGCGCCAGGGCCTGATCGAGCACGAGCATCTGCTGAAGATCCGTGAAATCAAGCCGGCCAGTGGCAGTCGACTGCCCGCAGGACGCAACCTGCGGCGCAGCCTGATCCGTGAGCTGATGGACGTTTGCGCCGCCGATCCGCGACCACAGGGCGTGCGCGATGCGGCGATCCTCGCGCTGCTGTATGGCACCGGCATGCGCAAGTCGGAATCGGTGGACGTGAACCTGGCCCAGGTCGACTTCGACGAGCGCAGCGTGCAGGTGCTGGGCAAGGGCAATCGTGAACTGATCAAGTACGCTCCGGCCTGGGCGTTCGACAAGTTGCAGGCCTGGCTCGACCTGCGCCGCCAGCACTTGCCGGCGGGGGAGCGTGACGATGCGTTCCTGTTCAACCGTATTCGCCGGGGCAGCCACATCACCCGGGCGCGCATCACCAAGCATGCCATCTACTACATCGCACGCCAGCGTGGGGCGCAGGTGGGGGCGAAGATCATGCCCCACGATTTTCGCCGGGCGTTCATCACCCGGGTGATCGAGGAGCACGACCTGTCGATCGCCCAGAAGCTGGCGCACCACGCCAATATCCAGACCACGGCGGGGTATGACCGGCGGGATGACAATGAGCGGCGGCGGGCGGTAGAACGGTTCGACTACTGAAGGGGCTGCATGGCACCGGCTTTGCCGGTGTTCGCCAGCAAGGCTGGCTCCTACGGGGGAGCCAGCCTATCAAGGGGAGGTCAGACGCGGAACTGGTCCATCAAGCCTTGCTGCTGGTTGGCCAGGCTGTTGAGCGACTGGCTGACCCGCGCCGATTCGTTGGCCTGGCCCGACAGCGATTCGGTGACATCGCGGATGGTGGCGACGTTGCTGTTAATCTCCTCGGCCACCGCGCTTTGCTCTTCCGCGGCGCTGGCGATCTGCAGGTTCATGTCGGTGATCACCGTCACGGCCTGGCCGATGCGTTGCAGCGCGGTGACGGCCTGGCCGACCTGTTCCACGCCGCCCTGGGCCTGGCGATGGCTGCTGTCCATGGCGCCCACCACCACTTGAGTGCCGGCCTGCAGGGCTTCGATCACCTGGCGGGTTTCCTCCACCGATTCCTGGGTGCGGCGGGCCAGGTTGCGCACCTCGTCGGCGACCACCGCGAAGCCACGGCCAGCTTCACCGGCACGGGCGGCCTCGATGGCGGCATTGAGCGCCAGCAGGTTGGTCTGTTCGGCGATCGAGCGGATCACCTCCAGCACCGAACCGATCTTCTCGCTGTTCTGCGCCAACCCTTCGACCTGGGCCATGGCGCTGTTCATGTCGGCGGCCAGGGTGTCGATGCTGGTGGTGGTGCGGTCGATCACCGCCAGGCCTTCGCGGGTGGCCTGGTCGGCCTCGCGCGCGGCCTGGGCGGCCTGGGCCGCGCTGCGGGCGACGTCCTGGGCGGTGGCGCTCATTTCATGGGAGGCGGTGGCCACCTGGTCGACCTGGCGGTACTGCTGCTCCATGCCGGCGCTGGTCTGGGCGGCAATGGCCGCCGACTGGTCGGCGGTGCCACGGGCGGCCTGTACCGAGCGTTTTACCTCGGCGATGGTCGGTTGCAGCTTGTCGAGGAAACGGTTGAACCAGCCTGCCAGCTCGCCCAGTTCGTCCTGCTTGGCGTATTCCAGGCGGCGGGTCAGGTCGCCTTCGCCGCTGGCGATGTCCTTGAGCATGGTTGCCACGCCGAGGATAGGCCGGGTCACGCCACGGGCCATCAGCCACACCAGCAGCAGGCCGGCGATGGCGGCGGCCAGGCCCAGGCCCAGCTCCAGCAGGGTGCCGCTGGTGTTGAGGGCGTCGAGTTCCACCTTGAGGGTTTCGGCCGGGCCGGTGAGGGCGCTTTCCGGGACGTCGAGCAGCACGCCCCAGGGTTTGCCGCCGGGGATCGGCTCGAACGCGGCCAGCACTTTCAGGCGTTGCTGGTCGTGGAGGATCTGCAGTTTGCCTTCACCGAGCTTGCGCACCATCTCGGCGCCCTGGGCGCGGTCGACCTGGTCGAAGCGCTGGGCCAGCTTGGTGGCGTCGGCGCTGTAGCCGGCCAGCAAACCGACCGGGCTGAGGATGCCGACCGTGGTGCGGCCTTCGTACAGGCTGCGGCTGGCCGTCTGGCTGAGGGCCTGCAGGCTGTTGAGGTTGATGTCGATGGACAGCGTGGCGATCACTTTACCGTTGGCCTTGAGCGGGAAGACGATGCTGGTCATCAGCACACGCTGGCCGTCGATGTCATAGAAGTACGGCTCCACCACGCATACCTGGCCGCTGCTGCGCGGGCACACCCACCAGGTGTTGGCCGGCTGGCCGCTGGGGCCGATCTCGGTGTTGGCCATGTCATGCTCGGGCAAGGCCATCGAGGTCAACTGGCCGGCGCGGGGTTGCGACCAGTACAGGGCGAAACGCCCGGTTTCGTTGCTGCCCAGCTCGCTCTGGCCGGCGAACAGCTTATCCTTGCCGTCCAGCGCGCCAGGCTCGAACACCAGCGACAGACCCAGCAGGTCGGGGTTGGCCTGCAGGGCCGCGCGCACCTGCGCGGTCATGTCCTGGCGCAGGTCGTAGGCGTCGAGGAAGCGCTTTTCCGCCTGCTCGCGCAGGAACAGTACCTGGCGGGCGAAGCCGGCGCCGTACTGGTAGGCGTCCATGAACTGGCGACGGATGTTCAGGGCCTGGACCTCGCCTTGGGACTCGATGCGCGACTGGGCCGCCTCGGTGAGCATCTTCATGCTGCTGGCCTTGACCAGGTCCGAGCTGTGATCCATGCGGTACAGCGAAAGGCCGACCAGCAGGGTGACGATGGCCGCCAGGCATAGGCCTGCCAGCAGTGTGATCTTCCATTGAATCGAGAGTTGTCGCAGCGAAGGCATTGGGGCAATTCCGTTCTAATAGGTTTGATGCTGCCGACTGTGTCGGCGGTCGCCGTTTTTTCTTTATTCAAACGTTCAATTTAATGCTTCGACGTTCGTCTATAGCAAGCGAAGGGCCGCGGGGCAGACGCTTTTGACATCTGCTGGCCTGTGCTTCAGAGTGTGCGCCCTTCATAACAACATCCCATGGTCCGGCCAGCGCCTGTGTGCGGTCTGTCGCCGGAACGCTCGCTTTTTGTCTGTCGTAACGAGGTTTGCACACATGAATGCAGTGATTGCCGCGGTCGGGTTGATGCTGGTACTGAGCCTGTCCCGCGTGCATGTGGTCATCGCGCTGATCATCGGCGCCCTGGCCGGGGGCCTGGTCGGTGGGTTAGGTATCGAAGGTACGCTCAAGGCCTTCAACGGTGGCCTGGGCGGCGGCGCCACGGTGGCGCTTTCGTATGCCTTGCTCGGCGCGTTCGCCGTGGCCATTGCCAAGTCCGGCCTGGCCCATGCCCTGGCCGACCGTGCCCTGGCCATGATCGACCGGCAGGGCCATGCCGAAGGCGGCAAGGTGAAGTGGCTGTTGATCGGGTTGATGCTGGTGGTGGCGGTGTCGTCGCAGAACATCCTGCCGATCCATATCGCCTTCATCCCCTTGCTGGTGCCACCGCTGCTGTATGTGCTCACGCGCCTGCGCATCGACCGCCGGCTGATCGCCTGCGTGATGACCTTCGGCCTGATCACCCCGTACATGTTCTTGCCGGTGGGTTTTGGCAACATCTTCCTCAATGAGATCCTGCTGGCCAACGTCAGCCGTGCCGGCGTGGATGTCAGTGGCGTGAACGTGACCCATGCCATGGCCATTCCGGCCGCAGGCATGCTGGCCGGCCTGCTGCTGGCGGTGTTCTTCAGCTACCGCAAGAAACGCGACTACGACCTGGCGCGCATCGAGCAGGTGGAGCAGGTCAGTGTGCAGTACAACCCGCTGACCCTGCTGGTGGCGGGGGTGGCCATTGCCTCGGCGTTCATCATCCAGCTGTGGCTGGACTCGATGATCATCGGTGCCATGGTTGGTTTCCTGATCTTTTCGCTGTCGGGCATCGTGCGTTGGAGAGAGACCGACGACCTGTTCACCGAAGGCATGAAGATGATGGCCATGATCGGCTTCATCATGATCGCCGCCTCTGGCTTCGCCGAGGTGATGAAGGCCACCGGCGAAGTGAAGACCCTGGTGGAGGCCTCCGCTCAGTGGATCGACCACAGCAAGGGAGTGGGCGCGCTGCTGATGCTGCTGGTGGGGTTGCTGGTAACCATGGGCATCGGCTCGTCGTTCTCGACGGTGCCGATCCTGGCGGCGATCTTCGTGCCGCTGTGCGTGCAGTTGGGCTTCGACCCGGTCGCCACGGTGTGCATCGTCGGTACGGCGGGTGCCTTGGGGGATGCCGGTTCGCCGGCCTCGGACTCTACCCTCGGGCCGACCTCCGGCTTGAACGTGGACGGCCAGCACCACCATATCTGGGATACCGTGGTGCCGACCTTTATCCATTACAACCTGCCTTTGCTGGCCTTCGGCTGGCTGGCGGCGATGTCCCTCTGAGCGGTGGCCTCAGCCGCGGCTGGGGACCGGGACGATGCGGTTGAGGACGGTGCTGCCGTCCTTGCTGCGGGTGAGGTAGATCGGCAGCACCTTGGGCAGGGTGTCGACCAGGCGTGCGACCTGCGCGGTGCTGTAGATACCGCTGATGCGAATGCCAGCGGTGCTGTCGTCGGCCAGCAGCAGCGGCTTGTCGAGGTAGCGGTTGATCAGCGGCAGCGCCTGGGCAAGGCTCAGGTTGTCCAGCACCAGCTTGCCGTTGCGCCAGGCCAGGTTGTTGCCGTCGTCGTCGCTCTGGGCCAGCTGGGGCTCGAAATCTCCCTTGTCGTAGCTGGCCTGCATGCCCGGGCCAAGGCGGTAGCCACCGGAATTGCCGGCACTGCTGACCAGCACCGAACCCTCCACCAGGGTCACCTTGACCTGATCCTCATACTTCCACACGTTGAACTGAGTACCGGTCACCCGGGTCTGGCCGTTGCCGGCATGGACGATGAACGGGTGGCTGCTGTCGTGTGCGACCTTGAAGAACGCCTCGCCCTTGACCAGGGTGACGCGACGCTCGTCCTTGTAGTTCAGGTAGCGCAGCTCGCTGTGCAGGTTCAGCTCGACGCTGCTGCCGTCGCTCAGGCGCACCTGTTGCAGTTGGTCGGTGCTTGCGAAGTGCTGGTAGCTGTTGGGCAGCCAGCCTTGCTCCCAGCCGACCCAGCCGGCCAGGGGCAGGGCGAGCAGGGCAATCGCCGCCGCGCAGGCGAAAGGGCGCCAATGGCGCGCTGGAGCCTGCCGTGATGTCGAGGGCTTGAGCTCGACGACCGTGGCCGTCCGCGGCAGCAGGTCGGCGGTCTGCCAGATCTCCAGCATCGCCTGGTATTCCTCGGCATACCGTGGGTCGGCGGCCAGCCACTGGCTGAACGCCTGGCGCTCGGCCGCCGTGCAATCGTCGGCGTGCAGGCGCATGCACCAGTGCGCGGCGGCATCGGTGATGGCATCGTCTTCGCTGGGAATGAGGCGGTCCTGGTTCATTGCGGCTCCCGGTTTTGCGGCATTCTACCTGCGGGCGGGCCTGTCGAGAACGTGTTAATGGCGAATGACTATCAATTGTAGGAAAAATCGTCGCATATGAGGATGGGTCGTATCTGTGCCAGGTCGAGGCGTTGGGGTTGCGTGCAGGAGCGGCTTCAGCCGCGATGCAGGCAACGCGGTGCCTGGCCACCCGCTTCGCGGGTGATCGCGGCTAAAGCCGCTCCTACAGAGGCCGCGTCAAACCGTTGGTTTTTCCCCTTCATGAAATTTTTGTTAGCCAGCTAATCAAGGCTTTGACATTCACTGCCTAGGCAGTAATATTTCCATACAATTCACCGAGCAGACTCTGATGTCCCATTTCACCCCGGAAAATTTCCAGACTTGCACCATCGGCATGTTGCTCGGTCGCGCCGCCATGCTGAAGGACCGCATCCTCGACTGGCACCTCGAAGCCGACGGCGTCACCGCCGCCCAGTTCAAGGTGCTGATCATCGTCACCCAGTACCAGGTCGACACCCCCGCGGAACTGTGCCGCTACCTGGGCCTGGACAGCGGCTCGATGACCCGCATGCTCGACCGCCTCGAGCAGAAGGGGCTGATCCTGCGCCATCGCTGCGCGGACGACCGTCGCCAGGTGCGCCTGGCGCTGACCGCCGACGGCCAGCGCCTGGCCGACCGTCTGCCACAGGTGGGCGCGGCGGCGATGAACGAGCTGGTCGGGGTGCTGCAGCCTGACGAGCTCAAGACCCTCGAAGGCTTGCTGGCCAAGGTACTGATCAGCGCCGGCGACCCCCTGACGATCCGCCGCTTCGGCGATCGTTGATCCCTGTCACGCATTCTCCAAGGTACCGTCATGGCCACTCCCGTCGACACCTCCAACCCCGCCGTCGCGGCCGACAACACGCGCAAGCGCAAGACCTGGCTGCTTGCCCTGTTACTGTTGCTGATCCTCGCCGGTGCCGGCACCTGGGCCTGGTACAGCCTGGTCGGGCGTTGGCACGAAAGCACCGACGACGCCTACGTGAATGGCAACGTGGTGGAAATCACCCCGCTGATCACCGGCACCGTCACCAGCATCGGTGCCGATGATGGCGACCTGGTTCACGCGGGCCAGGTGCTGCTGCAGTTCGACCCGGCCGACAGTGAGGTTACCCTGCAGGCCGCCGAGGCCAAGCTGGCGCGTACCGTGCGCCAGGTGCGAGGGCTGTACAGCAATGTCGATTCGCTCAAGGCCCAGCTGGAAACCCGTCAGGCCGAACTGCAAAAGGCCCAGCAGAACTACAACCGACGCAAGGTGCTGGCCGACAGCGGTGCCATCGCCCAGGAAGAAATCGCCCATTCCCGCGACGACCTGGCCGTGGCCCAGGCTGCCGTCAATGGGGCACGCCAGCAGCTCAACACCAGCACCGCGCTGGTCGACGATACCGTGGTGTCCTCGCACCCGGAGGTCATGGCCGCCGCCGCCGAGCTGCGCCAGGCCTACCTCGACCACGCTCGCACCACCCTGGTGGCGCCGGTCACCGGCTACGTCGCCAAGCGTACCGTGCAGTTGGGCCAGCGCCTGCAACCGGGCACCGCGACCATGGCAGTGATTCCCCTGGACGAGGTGTGGATCGACGCCAACTTCAAGGAAACCCAGCTGCGCGACATGCGCATCGGCCAGCCGGTGGAGATCAGCGCCGACCTGTACGGTGGCGAAGTGAAGTACAACGGCACCGTCGACAGCCTGGGGGCCGGTACCGGCAGCGCCTTTGCCCTGCTGCCGGCGCAGAACGCCACCGGCAACTGGATCAAGATCGTCCAGCGCGTGCCGGTGCGTATCCACCTGAACCCCGAACAGTTGAAGGACCACCCGCTGCGCATCGGCCTGTCCACCGTCGTCGAAGTCGATCTGCACGACCAGAGCGGCCCGGCCCTCGCCCAGCAACCGCCACAGCAGGCCAGCTACACCACCCAGGTCTATGACCGCCAGCTGGTCGAAGCCGACAACCTGATCGCCCGGCTGATCCACGAAAACAGCGCCACCGGCAAGACGGCCCAGCGATGAGCCAGGCGGCCCCCGCGCAGTTCACCCCACCAAGCCTGCTGCTGACCACCATCGGCCTGTCGCTGGCGACGTTCATGCAAGTGCTCGACACCACCATCGCCAACGTCGCCTTGCCGACCATTTCCGGCAACCTGGGGGTCAGCTACGAACAGGGCACCTGGGTGATTACCTCGTTCGCGGTGAGCAACGCCATCGCCTTGCCGCTGACCGGCTGGCTGAGCCGGCGCTTCGGCGAGGTGAAGCTGTTCATCTGGGCCACACTGCTGTTCGTGCTGGCCTCGTTCCTCTGCGGCGTTGCCCAGTCGATGCCCGAGCTGGTCGGCTTCCGGGTGCTGCAGGGGGTGGTGGCCGGCCCGTTGTACCCGATGACGCAAACCCTGCTGATCGCCGTGTACCCACCTGCGAAAAGGGGCATGGCCCTGGCGTTGCTGGCGATGGTCACCGTGGTGGCGCCGATCGCCGGGCCGATACTGGGTGGCTGGATCACCGACAGCTACAGCTGGCCGTGGATCTTCTTCATCAATATCCCCATCGGCCTGTTCGCTGCTGCCGTGGTGCGCCAGCAGATGCGTGCGCGGCCGGTGGTCACCAGCCGCCAGCCGATGGACTACATCGGTCTGCTGACCTTGATCGTGGGGGTGGGGGCGCTGCAGGTGGTGCTGGACAAGGGCAATGACCTGGACTGGTTCGAGTCGTCGTTCATCATCGTCGGCACGTTGATCTCGGCGGTGTTCCTGGCGATCTTCATCATCTGGGAGCTGACCGACCGCCACCCGGTGGTCAACCTGCGCTTGTTCGTGCACCGCAATTTCCGTATTGGCACGCTGGTCTTGGTGGGCGGCTATGCCGGGTTCTTCGGGATCAACCTGATCCTGCCCCAGTGGCTGCAGACGCAGATGGGCTACACGGCCACCTGGGCGGGGCTGGCGGTGGCGCCGATCGGCCTGTTGCCGGTGCTGATGTCGCCCTTCGTCGGCAAGTATGCGCACCGCTTCGACCTGCGCGTGCTGGCCGGCATCGCGTTCCTGGCCATTGGTGCCAGCTGCTACATGCGCGCCGGCTTCACCAGCGAGGTGGACTTCACCCATATCGCCCTGGTGCAGCTGTTCATGGGCATCGGTGTGGCGCTGTTCTTCATGCCGACCCTGAGTATCCTGCTGTCCGACCTGCCGCCGCATCAAATCGCCGATGGTTCGGGGCTGGCCACCTTCCTGCGTACCCTGGGCGGCAGTTTCGCCGCGTCGCTCACCACCTGGATCTGGATTCGTCGCGCCGACCAGCACCATGCCTACCTGAGCGAGCACATCAGCACCTTCGACCCGGCCACCCGGCATTCCCTGGAGCAGTTGGGTGGGGCCGGCCAGCAGAGCTATGCGAAGCTGGAGCAGATCCTCAACAGCCAGGCCTACATGATGTCCACGGTGGATTACTTCACCTTGCTGACCTGGGTGTTCGCCGGGTTGATCTTGTTGGTGTGGCTGGCCAAGCCACCGTTCACCGCCAAGGCGGGGCCCGCTTCGGCAGGGCACTGACATAAAAAAAGCTGTAGGAGCCAGCTTTGCTGGCGAACCGCCTCACCACCGTGTGTCCAGCGGTTCGCCAGCAAGGCTGGCTCCTACAGGGGATGGCGTGGCATTGATCAAGGCGGTGGGTTTCCCCTAATCTTGTAGGTCTTTTCCGGGCAAATTGGCAGATCCATGGACAAGGTCATCGTCATCACCGGCGCCAGCCGGGGCATCGGCGCCGCCACCGCGTTGCTGGCGGCGCAACAGGGTTATCGCATCTGCATCAACTACCACGCCAACGACGAGGCCGCCGAGACGGTGCTGGCCCAGGTTCGCGAGCTGGGCGCCACGGCCATCGCCGTGCGTGCCGACGCCAGCGTCGAGGATGAGGTGGTGCGCTTGTTCCAGCGCGTGGACCACGAACTGGGGCCGGTTACCGCGCTGGTCAACAATGCCGGCACCATTGGCCAGCAGGGCCGGGTGGAGGAGATGTCGGAGTTCCGTCTGCTCAAGGTCATGAAGACCAACGTGGTCGGCCCGATGCTCTGCGCCAAGCACGCCTTGCTGCGCATGGCGCGGCGCCATGGCGGGCAGGGCGGGGCGATCGTCAATGTCTCCTCCATGGCCGCGCGGCTTGGCTCGCCCAATGAGTATGTCGACTACGCCGCCTCCAAGGGCGCGCTGGATACCTTCACCATTGGCCTGGCCAAGGAAGTGGCGAGCGAGGGCGTGCGCGTCAATGGCGTACGGCCAGGCTATATCCATACCGGCTTCCACGCCTTGAGCGGTGACCCCGAGCGCGTCACCAAGCTCGAGCCAGGCCTGCCCATGGGGCGCGGTGGGCGCCCCGAGGAAGTGGCCGAGGCGATCCTCTGGCTGCTGTCGGACCGGGCGTCCTACTCGACGGGCACCTTCATCGACCTGAGTGGCGGGCGCTGACGCCGGCTACCCGGCTGTCAGCAACTGCGCGACCAGGTCGGCGATGGCCGGCAGCTCGAACGGTTTGCGCAGCACAGCGGTGCGCGCCGGTAACTGGCCGTCGCTGAGCGCGGCGCTCTCGTCATAGCCGGTGATGAACAGCACCGGCAGGTCGGGATGCCGGGCTCTGCAGGCCTCGGCGACCTGGCGCCCGTTGAGGCCGCCCGGCAGGCCGATATCGCTGATCAGCAGGTCCGGCACGAAGCCGTGCGCCAATAGCGCCAGTGCGGCCGGGCCGTGTTCAACGCCTTCCCCCTCATGCCCGAGCTCATCGAGCACCTCGCCAATGACCAGGCGTAGCGCGGCCTGGTCCTCGACCAGCAGGATCCGCGCCCGGCCGGGTTGCGCCAGCCGTTCGCTCGTTGGATGAACCTCCGGCGCCTTCAGTGCTTCATGGTGACGGGGCAGGTAAAGATCGATGCGCGTGCCTGCGCCTGGTGTTGATTGGATCTGCAGCTGTCCACCGGACTGGCGTACGAAGCCGAAGGCCATCGACAACCCCAGCCCTGTGCCCTGGCCAAGCGGCTTGGTGGTGAAGAAGGGGTCGATGGCCCGCTCGACCACTTCAGGTGGCATCCCGCGGCCATTGTCCTCGACGCTCAGTTGCAGGTAGTCGCCTGCCGTGAGATCCAGCGTCGCGGCGTGTGCCAGGTCGAACGATTGGTTCGCGCAGCGGATGTCGATGCGGCCTCCACCGGGCAAGGCGTCACGGGCATTGATGCACAGGTTGAGCAGGGCACTTTCCAGTTGCGGTGGGTCGATGAAGGTCACCCACAGCTCCAGGCTGCAACTGACACTCACGGTGATGGTCGGGCCCACGCTGCGGCGGATCAGTTCCTCCATGTCGAGGATCAGTGCGCCAACCGAGGTGGCCTGTGGCAGCAGGGTCTGGCGGCGTGAGAAGGCCAGCAACCGATGCACCAGGGCCGCGGCCCGTCGCGCCGAATCGCCCGCGGTGTCGAGCAAGGTTGGGATGTCGTCCAGGCGTGCCTGCTCCAGGCGTTGGCGAATCAGCTCCTGGGCGCCCAGGATACCTCCGAGCAGGTTATTGAAATCATGGGCGATGCCGCCGGTGAGCTGGCCGACGGCTTCCATCTTCTGCGCCTGGCGCAATGCATCCTCGGCCTCCAGCAGGCGCTGCTGCTCGCTGACCTGACGGCTGATGTCGTAGACGAACAGGTAAGCGCCGACAATCGCGCCGTTGGCATCACGCAGTGGGTTGAAACGCAGTTCGAAATGCCGCTGTCGTTGTCCCTTCCCGTACTGGACCACTTCGATGAAGCTTTCTCCGCCCAGTGCCCGCCGCCAGAGCGCCACCGAGCGGTCGCACTCCTCGGGAAAACCGGCCAGGCGTTCGACCAGGCTGTCACCTGCCTTGACACTGCGACCGAACAGGAACTCGAAGTCCTTTACCGCTCGCGCATTGACTGCCAGAAAGCACAGTGAAGTGTCCAGCACCTGCACACGCGCCACGCTTCGCTCAACCAATTCGGCGAACAGGCTGCGCTCAGCCAACGCTGCGACGACCCGTTGCTCGAGGTGGTCGTTGAGTTGTTGCAGGGCAGTTTCGGCGCGGCGTCGCTCGGTGACATCCTTGAACAGCACGGCGACCTGGTTTTTTTCGGCGGGCTCGATACGGAAGGTGGTGACCGACAGTACCCGCCCGGTGGCTACCAGTTCCTGTTCGAACTGCAACGGTTGGCCGGTGCGTAGCACCTCACCGTACCGAGCTACCCAGTCGTCGGCCTCGTCGGGCACCATTTCCCGCAATTTTTGCCCGACCACGTTGGGAATACCGGCGTGGCGGGCGTAGGCGGCGTTGGCGACGATATGGATGTAGTCACTGAGTGGACCGTGGGGGCCGTCGAAGAACTCGATGACACAGAAACCTTCGTCCATGGTGTCGAACAAGAACCGGTACAGGCTGTTGTCGATACCTTGCAGCTGCGCCAGCTGAGCCTCAAGCTCGGCATTGCGCTGGCGCAGCTCATGGAGTTCACGTTCGGGCATGCGAGTGTCCGCAGGAGGGCGAGGCCCCACTGTAGCCTGACCGCACGTCGGCGGCTAGAACGAACGCACGATCCGCCCGAGGGTTTCCATGGCCTGTTCGGGGCCATCGCCCCAGGGGCTGCCGTAGTTCAGGCGGATGCAATTGCCGAAGCGCCGGGTCGGCGAGAAGATCGGCCCCGGCGCGATGCTGATGCCCTGGGCCAGGGCCATGTGGAACAGCTTCAGTGCATCCATCTGCTCGGGCAGTTCAAGCCACAGGAAGTAACCGCCGGAAGGTTGGCTGACGCGGGTCTGCGCCGGGAAGTGGCGGGCGATGGCGGCGAGCATGTTGGCCTGCTGGCCTTCCAGCGCATAACGCAGCTTGCGCAGGTGACGGTCATAGCCGCCATGTTGCAGGTAGTCGGCGATGGCGGCCTGGGCCGGCATCGAGGCACAGAGCGAGGTCATCAGCTTGAGCCGTTCGATCTTCTGCGCGAAGCGGCCGGCGGCGACCCAGCCGATGCGGTAGCCCGGGGCCAGGCTCTTGGCGAACGAGCCGCAGTGCATCACCAGCCCTTCGGTATCGAAGGCCTTGGCCGGCTTCGGTGCCTGCTGCGAGTAGTACAGCTCGGCGTAGACATCGTCTTCGATCAGCGGCACCTGATGGCGGCGCAGCAGCTCGACCAGTTGCTGCTTCTTCGCCTCCGGCATGCTGGCGCCGACCGGGTTCTGGAAATTGGTCATGCACCACACGGCCTTGACCGGATGTTTTTCCAGGGTTTGGGCGAGCACGCCAAGGTCCATGCCTTCGCGCGGGTGCACGGGGATCTCCACGGCCTTGAGCTTGAGGCGTTCGAGCACCTGCAGGCAGGCATAGAAGGCCGGTGCTTCGATCGCCACCAGGTCGCCGGGCTGGGTCACCGCCTGCAGGCACAGGTTCAGCGCCTCCAGCGCACCGTTGGTGATCAGCAGCTCTTCCATCGGCAGCATCAGCCCGCCGACCATGTAGCGCAGGGCGATCTGCCGGCGCAGTTGCGGGTTGCCCGGCGACAGGTCGGTGACCACCATGCGCGGGTCCATGGCCCGGCTGGCGCTGGCCAGCGAGCGTGCCAGGCGTTGCAGGGGAAACAGCGCGGGGCTGGGGAACGCCGAGCCGAACGGCACGGTGTGCGGATCCTTGATCGAGTCGAGGATGGAGAACACCAGGCCGCTGACATCGACATCGGTGGATTCGCTGGCCGGCGCCTGTGCCTGGGGTTCGCTGAACGGGCGTGGGGCGTGGGCATTGACGAAGTAGCCTGAGCGCGGCCGGGCGCGGATCAGGCCGCGGCGCTCCAGCAGGTAGTAGGCCTGGAACACCGTGGACGGGCTGACGCCGTGGGTCTGGCTGGCATAACGTACCGAGGGCACGCGCTGGCCGGGGCCGAGCACCCCGGAGCGGATCAGTTCGGCAATGTCGTCGGCGAATCGTTCGTAGCGTTTCATTGTAATGATCTGTCGCAACCTGCAGGCAAGGTGAGGGGCAGTGTAAGGGATCAGCGGTTCATCGGCGCCACGAAGCGGCTCGTGGCAACGCTGCGCACGCCGGGCTGGTCGCTGTCCTGGATCTCGAAGGCCAGCTCCTGGGAGCTGCTGGCCGGGCGATCGGCCAGCATCGCCACCGACACTGGCAGTTCGCTCATTTCGCCAGGCGCGATAGTGAATTCGGTGCGCCCGTGCAACTCGAAGCCGTCGGCATCCACCAGGCGCAGGCGATAATGCTGGGTTTCCGGGGTCTTGTTGATGATCTTGAGCAGGTAGATGTTCTCGATCTGGCCCAGGGCGTTCTCGCGGAACAGGCCACGGTCCTTGATCACATCCATCGACACCATCGGACGCATTTGCAGGGCCACCACCAGCGCGCCGATCATCACCACCAGTGCGGTCGCGTAGCCCAGCAGGCGAGGGCGCAGCCAGTGGGTCTTGCCACCCTGCAGGTTGTGTTCGGACTTGTAGCCGACCAGGCCACGGGCATAGCCCATCTTGTCCATCACCCCGTCGCAGGCATCGATGCAGGCGGCGCAGCCGATGCAGGCCATCTGCAGGCCGTCGCGGATGTCGATGCCGGTGGGGCAGACCTGCACGCACAAGGTGCAGTCGATGCAATCGCCCAGCCCCTGGCTGCGCGGGTCGCTGCCTTTCTTGCGTGGGCCGCGGGATTCGCCGCGGCTGGGGTCGTAGGCCACCGCCAGGGTGTCCTTGTCGAACATCACGCTCTGGAAGCGGGCATAGGGGCACATGTGCATGCACACCGCTTCGCGCATCCAGCCGGCGTTGATGTAGGTGGCGCCGGTGAAGAACAGCACCCAGAACAGTGCCACGCCACTCAGCTCAAGGGTGAACAGTTCCTGTGCCAGCGGGCGGATCGGGGTGAAGTAGCCAACGAAGGTCAGCCCGGTCGCCACGCCGATCGCCAGCCACAACCCATGCTTGAGGGTTCGCCGGGCCAGCTTGTTCAGGCCCCAGGGCGCCGCGGCCAGCTTGATGCGTTGGTTGCGGTCGCCCTCGGCGACTTTCTCGCACCACATGAACAGCCAGGTCCAGGTGCTCTGTGGGCAGCTATAGCCGCACCACACCCGGCCGGCGAATACGGTGATGGCGAACAGGCCGAATGCACAGATGATCAGCAGCGCCGAGAGCAGGATGAAGTCCTGGGGCCAGAACGTGGCGCCGAAGATATGGAACTTGCTATCGGCCAAGTCCCAGAGCACGGCCTGGCGACCATTCCATTGCAACCACGCGGTGCCGAAGAACAGGGCGAACAACAGACCCGCGAAGGCGACCCGCAGGGTGCGGTAGAAGCCGGTGAAGCTACGGGTGTGAATGCTGCCGTCCGCTTGGCTTTTGCTCTTGTTGGCGGCGGCAGGGGCAATCTCGATGACTCGGAAGGGGATTCTATCGCTCATGGTTCATCGCTCATCAGGCCTCGATCAGGCCTGGGCACTATGGCGCCCGATCTGTTTGCAGCACAGACTCAGGTAGGTAGATAAAAACCATATCAGATGCCTGGCATCCAGCGTCAACCCCTCGAACTACGCAACCTTGAGGGTTTACCAGCAGGTACCTGCGGCTATCTACCGCACCTGCGCCGGTCACCGGATGGATTGCGCTGCACTCCGGCAATACGCAGGGGTCTACAGCAACATGAACGCTCCTTGTAGGAGCCGGCCTTGCCGGCGAACACCGGCATGGCCGGTGCCAGACCGCGTTGTCTGCTTCGCCGGTTCCAACAGGGGGCTTCGCCAGTAGCAAAAATGGGAGGTGTGACCATGCAGACCTGGGAGGCAATCTGGACCACTGTGCAAGCCGAGTTCGCCGATGTTGCCGATGAACGCGAAGTGACACAGGTGCTGCTGCGCCTGCTTATGGCAGCGTTGCTGGGTGCGGTGCTGGGTTTCGAGCGTGAAAGCAAGGGCAAGGCGGCCGGGGTGCGCACGCACATGCTGGTATGCATGGGCGCGGCGCTGTTCGTGCTCGCCCCCGGCATGGCCGGCGCGGACCAACAGGCGTTGAGCCGGATCATCCAGGGCATTGTCGCCGGTATCGGCTTCCTGGGGGCTGGCACCATTCTCAAGGGGCATGGTCGGGACACCAGCCATGTAAAAGGTCTGACCACCGCCGCAGGGCTCTGGATGACGGCCGCCATCGGTACAGCCGCAGGCCTGGGACGAGAGGTCACGGCATTGATCAGCACGGTGCTGGCGCTGCTGGTGCTGTGCAGCATGCCGGTGCTGGTGGACAAGGTGGAGGGTGGGAAAGAGGAGAGCAAACACGAGGACGAGGAGGGCAGGAAGCACTGAGGGGAGCCGAAGCTCCCCTCAAAGCGTTGTTGCCTGCTCTTTTATTATTATTGGAGACGGGCCTGTTGTTGTTTTTGTCAGCCGTTGTCTCGGTACCGCAGGGCCCCTAACCGGGGCCAAGAGCAAACGTATTTTTTTGAGCGCTGACCTGCGTTCATCCAACGTGATCCAACCGTGACTGCCGCTACCTTGCAGGTAGTTTTATTGTTCTGTGTCAGGTTGCGGGGAGAGCCCCTGAAAAGCACGTCGACTCCAAAAAAATCTGCTTGCTACGCCTCTGCCGTGTTGTTCTTGTTATGTCAGAGCCGTTCTCTATTGTTCTTATTGGTTGTCGCGTTTTTTGTTCTTGTTATGCCATAGACAAAGCAGATGGCGTGCCAACTTTTTAAAATCCTTTAAAATCAACAGCTTGCTGAAAATGCCGAGAATCCATCAGGGTGAAATTCTGTCGAATTGTTTCCCTGTTACCCGATTTTTCCCTGGGCGCCCCGTGGGCGGTAACACTCCACCCACAGATGCGTGACATTCGTGTGACTCAGCGCGCCCCACGCGCCCGCGCCACCCGCGATCCCGTGGCCCGGCCGAGCACTTCGCTGATCCGCAATCCCGCGGCGATCAGGCGGTCGAGGTCGATGCCGGTGTCGATACCCAAGCCGTGCATCAGGTACACCACATCCTCGGTCGCAACGTTACCGGTGGCGCCCTTGGCGTAGGGGCAGCCGCCCAGGCCGGCCACCGAGCTGTCGAACACTGCGATGCCTTCGAGCAGGCCGGCGTAGACGTTGGCCAGGGCCTGGCCGTAGGTATCGTGGAAATGCCCGGCCAGTTGCCCGCGGGGCACCTGGGCCGCGACCACCTCGAACAGGCGGCGGGTATCGCCGGCGGTACCGGTGCCGATGGTGTCGCCGAGCGACACCTCGTAGCAGCCCATGTCGTGCAGGGCGCGGGCCACCGGGGCGACCTGCTCGGCCTTGATCGCCCCCTCGTAAGGGCAGCCGAGCACGCAGGATACATAGCCGCGGACCCGGACACCGTGGCTGCGTGCAGCCTCCATGATCGGCTCGAAGCGCTTGAGGCTGTCACTGATCGAACAGTTGATATTGCGTTGGGAGAATGCCTCGGAGGCCGCGGCGAACACCGCCACTTCCTTCACGCCAGCTGCCAAGGCATCCTCGAAACCGCGCAGGTTGGGCGCCAGCGCCGCGTAGGTAACGCCTGGACGTTGTTCGATACCGGCGAACACCTCGGCGGAACCGGCCATCTGCGGTACCCATTTGGGCGAAACGAAGCTGCCCACTTCTATATAGCCGAGCCCCGCATCGGTAAGGTCGTCCACCAGTCGCACCTTGTCGGCGACGCTGATGGGCTGGGCTTCGTTCTGCAGGCCGTCGCGCGGGCCGACTTCGACCAGGCGGACTTTTTCTGGCAATGACATGGCGGGGTTCCTGTGGCGGGTCAACGGTTGGGGTGCTGCTGGTTCAGGGTGGCGGCCAGGGCTTGCTCGCAGCGCTCCTGGGCGGTGTCCAGCTCCAGGTGCATCTGCTGGATGTCGAGCATCTGCTGCTCCAGTTGGGCGCGACGTTCGGCAATCTTGGCGAGCATGCTGTTGAGCTGCTTGAGGTTGCCGCCGGTAGGGTCGTACAGGCCGATCAGCTCACGGCACTCGGCCAGCGAGAAACCGATGCGCTTGCCGCGCAGGATCAGCTTGAGGGTGACTTTGTCGCGGGCCGAGTAGATGCGCTCCAGGCCTCGGCGCTCGGGGCTGAGCAAGCCCTGCTCCTCGTAGAAGCGAATGGCGCGGGTGGTGATGTCCAGTTCGCGGGAGAGGTCGGAAATGCTGTAGGTCTGGCTGGTCATGCTGGGGCTCGGCGGGTGGAATGGGGATAACCTAAAGCCAGGTTTACGTATACGTCAAGCTCGGGATCGAGGCGCACGAATCCAGTGGCTTTGGGAATGAGCGCGGGCGGCGGCCAATGGCTTTGATCTATCGCCATTGCACCACTCACCTATGCTGTTTCGACGGGTGTGACGCACCCACTTTCCAGCCATGCCACCCTACGAGGGAATGCCTTCATGAGCACCAAACCTACCGTTGTCCTGGTTCACGGTTTCTGGGGCGGAGCCGCCCATTGGGGGCGGGTGATCGTCGAGTTGGATCGCAAGGGCCACAGCGGCCTGCGCGCCGTGGAAATGCCACTGACGTCCTTGGCCGACGATGTCGAACGCACCCGCAAGGTAGTCGCGCAGATCGAGGGGCCGGTGGTGCTGGTAGGGCACTCCTATGGTGGCGCGGTCATCACCGAGGCGGGCAATGCGGTCAATGTGAAGGGGCTTGTCTACATTGCCGCGTTCGCGCCGGACGCGGGCGAAAGCCCTGGAGCTATCACACAGGAGCATCTGCCAGCCGCAGCAGCAAACCTGGCGCCGGACAGCGATGGTTATCTATGGCTCAAGGCCGACAAGTTCCACGAGAGCTTCTGCCAGGATCTGCCGAAGGATGATGGACTGGTCATGGGGGTAACACAGAAGGCGCCGCTGGCCAGCACCTTTGGCGACACCATCAGCAACCCAGCGTGGAAGCACAAGCCGTCCTGGTACCAGATCTCCAGCGCCGACCACATGATCCACCCGGACAACCAACGCAAGATGGCTGATCGACTGAAGGCGAAGAAGGTTATCACGCTGGATGCCAGCCATGCCTCCCTCGCGTCAAGGGCGGGTGATGTGGCGAACCTGATCGACGAGGCGGTGAAGGCGCTGAGCTAGCGCTTGCACTGGGCGAGCACCACCTGGCAGGTGCCAGGTGTGCCGCCGGAGCGGCTGGCGTAGCGCATGCAACTGTCCATGGACTTCTTGCGTGCCATGGCCAGGGTGTTGCCGAAGGCCAGGCCACCTTCACCATTGCTGGGGATGGCCTTGGCATAGCAGTTGGAGCCGGCGTTGACGGTTGCGTAACGGGCTTTGCTGGAGCAGCCCGCGGCAATGGCCAAGCCCAGGGCGAGGGTGCAGAGCAATAGCCAGGAGGCAGGTCTGTCGGTCATGTCAAAGCCCTTGCTGGACAGGCCTTGAGCCTGTGTGAAATCGGCCTGTTCAGCTTAGCCGTTTCACCCAGTCGGCGCAGCGTGACGATGTACCGCAGCACAGAGGCTCAAGTGGGGAGTGGCTAGTGGCCATTTGTCGTGCAGAATATGCCATTTGTGCCCTGAAGGGCAGCGGACCCCGTCCACTCACTTCCAGCAAATGTCAAATGAGCCGAGGGTCGCAAAATGAGCGGACGTAATGTGGGCCGGTCACTGTGCCTGGTCCTGGCGCTGACGGCCATGGGCGCGCAGGCGGCAGACGACTGCCGGCACCTGAAGGCGACGGGCAACCCCGAGTATCCTCCTTATCTCTGGCGAGATCCGCATAATCCGGGACAATTGATTGGTGCCAACGCCGACCTGCTCAAGCACCTGGCCGAAGAACTGGGGCTGGTGGTCGATGTGGTGTATGCCGGCCCCTGGTCGCGGGCCCAGGAAGAAGTGCGCACCGGGCGCATCGACATGCTGGCCGGGTATTTCCTGACCCGGGCGCGTCAGCAGGTCATGGATTTCATCAAGCCGGCATTCCTCGACACACCCAGCGTGGTCTGGGTGCGCCAGGGCGATGGCTTCGCCTATTCGGGCTGGGCGGACTTGAAAGGGCGTAGCGGAGGCACGTTGGTCAACAACAGCTACGGCCAGCAGTTCGACGACTACGCCCGGGCCAACCTCAACCTCGAGGCGGTGCCCAGCGCGGCGCAGGCGTTCCAGAAGCTGCTGCTCAAGCGCAACGACTATGTGATCTACGAGCGTTACCCCGGCATGGCGCTGGCCGAGACCTTGGCCATGGAAAAGCGCCTGGAAGTACTGGACCCACCGGTTTCCAGCGAGGGCCTTTACCTGGCGCTGTCGCGCAATGTGCCCTGCAACCAGCCGGCCCTGCGCAAGCAAATGGCGGAAAAGATGCAGGAGATCGTTGCCAGCCCGTTGCCCGAGCAGTGGCTGGCGCAGAACCTGGCGTTGTGGAAGCAACAGCAGCACCAGGAGTGAGCCTCGGTAGAAGGTCGGGAAAGATCACCGGGGCGGCCAAGTGCCAGGCGAGCGTCATGCAGCGGTGTTGAAATCGAGCGCCGCCCGTGCGGCGCATCGCGGATGAATCCGCTCCTACAGGTTTGTTCCTGGCCAGTCATGCCCGGAAGGGTACCGGTGACCGCCTTGATGGTAATACTCGGTTAATCGTCTTGCGCTGCTGACGCCCCGCCACGCTGCAACCGATGAGCCGGCAAGCCGGCGCCTAAAGGTTCGCGTCGACCACAGCGGTGATCACTGCAAAAGCTCCGGGCTGTTGAAGTTGCTCAGCCGTTGGTCATTGTCCATGCATTCCAGCGCCTGTACGGGTACCGCCCCCAGCAAGGCTTTCTGCAGGCTGCGTTCACCCGTCGCCCACGCTTGCTCCAGCATCGGCAGCACCCGGCGCGGCAGCACGCTGAACATCGGTTGCCAGTATCCCCCCTGGCGCACCATGGCCGCGCTGCCATGCTCGACAGCCAACCTCAACAAATCCTCGATCAGCGCCTGGTCAATCAGCGGCGCATCGCACGCCAGCATCACCACCCATTCATGCCGCGCCGCCTTCAGCCCGGCGATCACCCCGGCCAGCGGCCCGGGGAAGTCCGCCTCGGCATCCGACACCAACTGGTCTGCGTAGAGGGCGTAACGGTCCTGGTTGCGGTTGCAGGAAATCACCACATCGTCGGAGAACTCGCGCACCACGTGTTGCACATGGGCCACCAGCGGTTCGCCGTGCCAGGGCACCAGGCCCTTGTCGCGGCCGCCCATGCGCTGGCCACGGCCACCGGCGAGGATGAGGATGGAGCAGGGGGGAAGGGCAATGGGCATGAAAAAGGGTTCCGGGCAGTCGATGCCGGGAACCCTCTCATTCAACGGGGCGCCTGTCCAGTCAGGCTTCGCGAGTGGTGGCCAGACCGTCTTTAACGGGCTTGCGCCCAGCCAACCGCATCACCACCACGAAGAACACCGGCACGAACACCACGGCAAACGTGGCGCTGAGCATGCCGCCGATCACCCCGGTGCCGATTGCCTGCTGGCTGGCCGAGCTGGCGCCGCTGGCGATGGCCAGGGGGACCACGCCGAGGATGAACGCCAGCGAGGTCATGACGATGGGGCGCAGGCGCAGGCGCGCGGCCTGGATCGCCGCGTCCACGGCATCGTGGCCCTGGTCCACCAGGTCCTTGGCGAACTCGATGATCAGGATGGCGTTCTTCGCCGACAAACCGATCAGGGTGATCAGCCCGACCTTGAAGAACACGTCGTTGGGCAGGCCGCGAAGGGTCACCGCCAGCACCGCGCCTAAAACGCCCAGCGGTACCACCAGCAACACCGCGGTGGGGATCGACCAGCTCTCGTACAGCGCGGCCAGGCACAGGAATACCACCAGCAGCGACAAGGCCATCAGCAGCGGCGCCTGGCTGCCGGACAGGCGCTCCTGCAACGACAGGCCGGTCCACTCCAGGCCTGCGCCGGCCGGCAGCTGCGCCACCAGGCGTTCGATCTCGGCCATCGCCTCGCCCGAGCTATGGCCCGCCGCCGGTTCGCCGGAGATGGACACCGCCGGGTAGCCGTTGTAGCGGGTCAACTGCACCGGGCCGCTGCGCCAGTGGGCGCTGACGAAGGCACCGAGCGGGACCATCTTGCCGCTGCTGTTGCGCACATGGATCTTCAGCAGGTCCTCGACCTGGCTGCGCTGGTCGCCCTCGGCCTGCACCACCACCCGCTGCATGCGGCCCTGGTTGGGGAAGTCGTTGACGTAGTTGGAGCCCACCGCGGTGTCGAGCACCGCGCCGATGTCGGCGAACGACACCCCCAGCGCATTGGCCTGGCGACGGTCGACCTCCAGTTCCACCTGCGGGCTCTCCGCCAGCGAGGCTTCGCGCACGTTGACCAGCACCTTGCTCTTTCCCGCCTGTTCCAGCAGTTGGTCACGGGCGGCCATCAGCGCCGTGTGGCCCATGCCGCCACGGTCTTGCAGGCGGAACTCGAAACCGGTCGACTCGCCCAGGCCGTCCACCGGCGGTGGCAGCACCGCATAGGCGATGGCGTCCTTCAACTGGGTGAAAGCCAGCGTGGCCCGGTCGGCGATGGCCTGGGCGCTGTCGTCGCTACCACGTTCGGACCAGTCCTTGAGCGTGGTGAAGGCCAGTGCCGCGTTCTGCCCGCTGCCGGAGAAGCTGAAGCCGAGGATCAGTGTGGTGTTGGCCACGCCCGGCTCCTCTGTGTTGTGCGCTTCGATCTGCTGCGCCACCTCGATGGTCCGTGCCTGGCTGGCGCCTGGCGGCAGCTGGATGTCGGTGATGGTGTAGCCCTGGTCCTCGGTGGGCAGGAAGGCGGTGGGCAGCTGGCTGAAGCCGTAGCCCAGCACCGCCACCAAGGCGGCATAGACCAACAGGTAACGACCGCTGCGGGCCAGCGCGTGGGTCACCCAGCGCTCATAGCCGTTGCTCATGCCCTCGAAGCGGCGGTTGAACCAGCCGAAGAAGTCCTTGCGCTCATGGTGTTCGCCTTTCTCCAGTGGCTTTAGCAGGGTGGCGCACAGGGCAGGGGTGAGGCTCAGGGCGAGGAACGCCGAGAACAGGATCGACACCGCCATCGACACCGAGAACTGCTGGTAGATCACCCCCACCGAGCCCTGCATGAAGGCCATCGGCAGGAACACCGCCACCAGCACCAGGGTGATCCCGACGATGGCGCCGCTGATCTGGCCCATGGCCTTGCGCGTGGCCTCCTTCGGCGGCAGGCCTTCCTCGGCCATGATCCGCTCGACGTTCTCCACCACGACGATGGCGTCGTCCACCAGGATGCCGATGGCCAGCACCATGCCGAACAGGGTCAGCACGTTGATCGAGAAGCCCAGCGCGTTCATCACCGCGAAGGTGCCCATCAGCGCCACCGGCACCACCAGGGTCGGGATCAGGGTGTAGCGCAGGTTCTGCAGGAACAGGAACATCACCGCGAACACCAGCACCATGGCCTCGACCAGGGTACTGATCACCTGCTTGATCGACACTTTGACGAACGGCGAGGTGTCGTAGGGGATGTCGTACTTCACGCCGGCCGGGAAGTAGCGCGCCAGCTCGTCGAGCTTCTGCTTGACCAGGCTCGCGGTCTCCATGGCGTTGGCGCCGGGCGACAGCTTGACGCTGAAGGCGCTGGTGGCCTTGCCGTTGAGGCGGGTGCCGTACTGGTATTCCTGGGCGCCGATCTCGACCCGGGCGACATCGCCGACGGTGACCGTCGAGCCGTCGGCGTTGGCGCGCAACACGATCGCGGCGAACTCTTCAGGGGTGCTCAGCTGGCCCTTGACCACCACGTTGGCGGTGATTTCCTGGGTTGGCCGGCTGGGCAGGTCGCCGATGCTGCCGGGGGCGACCTGGGCGTTCTGCGCGGCGATGGCCTCGGCCACGTCATTGGGGGTGAGCTTGAAACCGACCAGTTTCGCCGGGTCGATCCAGATGCGCATGGCCCGTTCCGAACCATACAGCTGCGCCTTGCCGACGCCCTTGATACGGCGGATCTCGTTCATCACGTTACGGGCGAGGATGTCCGACAGGGCGATCTCGTCGAGGCTGCCGTCCTCGGCGGTGAGGGTGGCCAGCAGCAGGAAGCCGGTGGACACCTTCTCCACTTGCAAGCCCTGTTGCGTCACCGGGCGCGGCAGGCGCGACTCGATCACCTTCAGGCGGTTCTGCACGTCCACCTGGGCCATGTCCGGGTTGGTGCCAGGCTGGAAGCTGGCAGTGATGGTGGCGTTGCCCAGGCTGCTCTGCGATTCGAAGTAGAGCAGGTTATCGGCACCGTTGAGCTCCTGCTCGATGATGCTGACCACGCTCTCGTCCATGGTCGCCGCCGAGGCGCCCGGGTACACGGCGTAGATTTCCACCTGTGGCGGCGCCACGTCGGGGTACTGGGCCACCGGCAGTTGCGGGATGGCCAGGGCGCCGACCAGGAGGATGAACAAGGCGACCACCCAGGCGAACACCGGGCGGTCGATGAAGAACTGCGGCATGGATCAGGCCCTCATTGGCCGTTGTGTTGGGCGACGGCGGTGGCGCCCGGTTGCTCGTCGACCTGCACCTGGTCGCCGGCCTTGACGTGTTGCAGGCCCTCGACCACCACGCGGTCGCCCGGGGCCAGGCCTTCGCTGACGATCCAGCGGTCGCCCTGGGCACTGCCGAGGGTGACCGGGCGCTCGCTGACGCGGTCCTGCTGATCGACCACCAGCACCTTGGGCACGCCGGCGCTGTCGCGCAGGATGGCCCGCTGCGGCACGCTGATGCCCTGGGGTTGCACGGCCTGCTCCAGGCGCACGCGCACGTAGCTGCCGGGCAGCAGGTCGAGGTCGGGGTTGGGGAACTCGCTGCGCAGGGTGATCTGGTTGGTGCTCGGGTCGACGCTGATGTCGGAGAACAGCAGTTTGCCCGGCAGTGGGTAGGCGCTGCCGTCGTCCTGCACCAGGGTGGCCTTGACCTGGTCCTGGCCGACCTGTTGCAGCTCGCCGGCACGCAAGGCGCGGCGCAGGGCGTTGAGCTCGCGGGTCGACTGGCTGACGTCGGCGTGGATCGGGTTCAACTGCTGGATAGTGGCCAGCGGCGTGGTCTCGTTCTGACCAACCAGCGCGCCCTCGGTGACCAGGGCGCGACCAATGCGCCCGGAAATCGGTGCGGTGACGGTGGCATAGCCGAGGTTCAGACGCGCGCGTTCCAGGGCTGCCTTGGACTCGGCGACCGCGGCGTCGGCCTGGAGGAAGGCGGCGCGGGCATTGTCGTATTCCTGGCGGCTGACCGCCTTGTCGTCGACCAGTTCGCGGTAGCGCTGTTCCTGCAGGCGCGCCTGGTACACGGTTGCCTCGGCCTTGGCCAACGTTGCCCGGGCGCTGTCGAAGTCGGCCTTGAACGGCGCCGGGTCGATCAGGAACAGCACATCGCCCTGCTTGACGTCGCTGCCTTCGCGGTACACCCGCTTGAGCACCACGCCGGCCACCCGGGCGCGGACTTCGGCGGTGCGTGGCGCGAGGATGCGGCCGCTGAGCTCGGTGCTGATGGCCAGCGGCTGGACGGCGAGGGTTTCGACCCGGACCTGGGGGGCGGGGGCCTGTTCTTCCTGGTCGGCGGCGTCATTGCAGCCGGCCAGGGAAAGGGTCATCAGCGCCAGCAACGCCAAGGGGCGCAGGCGCAGGGAGCGTGGAGTGGACATACAGATCTTCCGGAATTGATCGAGCGTATGTTAAGGCAGCCGTTCGCGTGGCCGCTGTTAAGCTGTGTAGGCGGTATGTGAAAAAGTGTGAAGCGTTGGCGGTGCCTGGCGCAGGATTCTATATCCTGCCTGACTTCAATCTTTCGTCAAATTCACTTATGCCCAACATTCTCCTGGTCGAAGACGACAGCGCGCTGTCCGAGCTGATCGCCAGCTACCTGCAACGCAACGATTTCCATGTCCGGGTGATTGCCCGGGGCGACCATGTGCTGGACGAGTTCCGCCGGCAGAAACCGGACCTGGTGATCCTCGACCTCATGCTTCCCGGCCTCGATGGCCTGCAGGTATGCCGCCTGCTGCGCCAGGAGACGCAATGCCTGCCGATCCTGATGCTGACCGCCCGTGACGACAGCCACGACCAGGTGCTGGGCCTGGAAATGGGCGCCGACGACTACGTCACCAAGCCCTGCGAGCCCCGGGTGCTGCTGGCCCGCGTGCGCACCCTGCTGCGCCGCAGCAGCGTCAACGAGCCGCGCCTGGACAGCGACCTGATCCAGGTCGGCGGCCTGCGCATCGACCTGGCCGAGCGCAGCGTGAGCTGGCGCGGCGAGGAGGTGGAACTGTCCAGCGGCGAGTACAACCTGCTGGTGGTGTTGGCGCGCAATGCCGGCGAGGTGATGAGCCGCGACCGCATTCTCCAGCAATTGCGCGGCATCGAGTTCAATGGCACCGACCGTTCGGTGGACGTGGCCATTTCCAAGCTGCGTCGGCGCTTCGACGATAACGCCGGCGAGGCGCGCAAGATCAAGACCGTGTGGGGCAAGGGGTATCTGTTCAGCCGGGTCGAGTGGGAGTACTGACAGGCCATGCTGAAGATCCTGGTGCGGCTGTACCTGGTGATCATCGTCGCCTATGCCGGCGCGATCGCGTTGATTCCCGACACCATCGTCGGGCTGTTCCATGACCGTTTCATGGCCTACAACCTGGACCAGGCCAAGGGCGTGCAGACCCTGATCGTGCGCCAGTTCCAGCAGGCGCCGCGGGAACAGTGGCCGACGGTGGAAAAGGACCTGGCCATGGCGTTCAAGCCGCTGGAGGTGCGCTTGCAGCGCATCGCCGACGCTGACTTGAGCCGCGAAGAGAAAGCCCGGCTTGAACAGGGCTTGTTCGTGGTGCGATTGGCCGACTGGGGCTACTACGAAACGGCGCTGGCGGCACTGGACGGTGAATGGCTGGTGCGCCTGCATTCACCGGACGACCCGCTGGACATCAACGTGTTGTCGTGGGGCGTGACCGTGCTGATCGGCGCGGCCATGCTTGGCTGCCTGCTGCTGTGGGTGTGGCCGCACTGGCGCGACCTGGAAAGGCTGAAGGAAACCGCCCGGCGCCTGGGGCATGGCGAGATGTCCGAGCGCACGCATATCTCGCCGCGTTCGAACATCGGCGAACTGGCCGGGGTGTTCGACACCATGGCCAGCGACCTGGAGCGCCATGTGAATCAGCAGCGCGAACTGCTCAATGCGGTGTCCCATGAGCTGCGCACCCCCTTGACTCGCCTGGATTTCGGCTTGGTGCTGCTGTTTGACGAAGTGCCGCCGCCCAGCCGCAAGCGCCTGCTGGAACTGGTGGGGCATGTGCGCGAGCTGGATGAGCTGGTGCTTGAGCTGTTGTCCTACAGCCGAATGGAAAGCCTCGACCAGGCTCGCGAGCGGGTCGAGGTGTCGTTGCTGGAGCTGGTGGACAGTGTGCTGGGAGGGTTCGCCGAGGAACTCGACAGCCGCGGTATCCAGTGGGAGGTGCGCGCCGATGCGAAGCTCCCACGCTTCGTGCTCGACCCACGCCTGACCGCGCGCGCGGTGCAGAACCTGGTACGCAATGCCATGCGTTATTGCGACGAGAGCCTGTTGCTGCGCTTGCGCCTGGAAGAGGATGGCGCCTGCCTGCTGACGGTGGAGGACGATGGTATTGGTATCCCGACCGAGGAGCGCGAGCGGATCTTCCAGCCGTTCTATCGCTTGGATCGTAGCCGTGATCGCAATACCGGTGGGTTCGGGTTGGGCTTGGCGATCAGTCGGCGGGCGATCGAGGGGCAGGGCGGGACGCTGACCGTGGCGCAGTCGGCGTTGGGGGGAGCGCAGTTCAGGATTCGGCTGCCAGCGGGGTAGTATCGATTCGCCTGTAGGAGCCAGCTTGCTGGCGAACAGCGCACGTCAGGCATCCGCAGGACGGGGGCCCCACACCACGAACCGGTCCTTGCCTGTGTGCTTGGCTTCATACAACGCCTGGTCCGCGCGAATCAGCGCGAGGGTCAGGGTATCCCCGCCGTCGACCCGGGTCAGCCCGATGCTGATGGTCACAGGATGCTCCTTAACGTCCTCGCGCACCCGCTGGCACAGTGCGTCGACCTGCTGCTCGGCGCTGGTTTCATCCAGCCCCTGGAAGAGGATCGCGAATTCTTCACCACCCAAACGAGCGATCTCGAACCCGCCCATCGCCGTCTTGATATGCCCCGCCACACGCTTGAGCACCTCGTCGCCGATGTCGTGGCCGAAGCGGTCGTTGACCTTCTTGAAATTGTCGATATCGATCATCGCCAGGAACTGTCCAGGGCCGGCCAGTTGCAGCTGCTTGTGGGCCTTGGCCATGAACGAGCGGCGGTTGGGGATCTCGGTCAGGGCGTCGATGTAGGCCTGTTCCAGCAGCACCTTGGTCAGGTAGAAGTTGTGCAGCTTGGCCTGGCGCAGGCGCAGGTAGCTGTAGATCACCAGGCCGCTGAGGCACACCGCATAGCTGAACAACATCGCCCCCTCCAGCTCCAGCAGGCCGATGCGCGTGTGGTAGAAGGGGTTGAGCATGAGCCAGGTGATGGCCATGGCGCAGAAGAACGACCAGCGCCGTACCGGCAGCACGGAGACGGTGTACAGCACGGTCGACACCCCCAGCACCAGCCACACCGGGCGCAGGACAATGGGGATGCCCTCGATCACCAGGCGCATGGCCAGGGTGATCACCGCCACGAACAACAGGTTGAGCACGTCGAAGTGCTGGCTTTTGCGGGTGAAGCCCAGGACCACGGCGAGGCTGCACAGCAGGGCGATGAACAGGCCCGACAGCCAGGTGAAACCCTGGCCGCCCAGGTAGCTGACGATCAGGTCGAAGACCAGCCAGATGGCGATGCCGATGCAGAAGATCAGCTGGCAGAAGCGGCGCATGGCCTCGAATTCGTGCTGGCGGAATTCGGCACGCAGGGCGGCGGGGGCGACCTGCTGGCGGACGTGGGCTTCTAGGGTCTTGTACATGGCGGGCCGGTAAGTTCCTTGAGGCTTATTGTCGTTTCAAGGTTTGGGGCGAGGCGACGGTGCGGTGTTGATTGTTCTGGCCCATTCGCCGGCAAGGCCGGCTCCTACAGGTACGCCGCAGATCATCAAGTTCGTGCGGCCTCTGTAGGAGCGGGTTTACCCGCGAACACCGGCAGAGCCGGTGCCATGCATCGCAGTGCCTAGGGATACGAAAGCACGCCCTTGGCCCAGGGCCGGTACCTGAGGGCGAACACCGCCTCGGCATGGCAGCCCGTGTTCAGTGCAGGCTGTGCCGGTTCGGCACGGAAGGGCTGGCCGGGCTTGCTGGCCTGGCGGAACGCCTCGCGAACGATCCCCACCCGGCAAGGCAGCGCCTGTTCATAGCCCTGGCGCACCCTTGGCGCCAAGCGCCCGGTCCCCGCGCCGTCTTGCCACCAGACATTCAGGCCAAGGCTCGCCAGTTGATCGAGCCACGCGCCATTGACCCGTGGCGACAGCTGGCCAGCGCTGAAGGCACTGAGGTGCAGAGGCTTGTCCAGCTGCCGGTTGAATGCCTGCAGCTGGGTGTACAGCGCATCGCGCCTGGCTGGATCGCGAAAGTGCAGGTCATCCAGCTCCAGTGGCAGGTACCAGCCGCTGACCGGCAGCTGCCAACTGGCGCGCAGCTTTTGGTACTGGCTCAGCGAGCGTCCCAGTTGGGCCTTGAAGTAGCTGGTCAGGCCTTCGCCGTCGAGTTCTTCAAGGCGCTGATAGTACGCAGGGTCCATGTACAACCCAAGCACCAGCTCCAGGCCCTGGGCACGCGCTTCGCGCAGGCTGTCGGCCAGCCAGCCCCGGGCGCCGCCGAAGTCGCTGTCGCCATAGGCGCTCCACTGCACGATCAGGGTCTTGCCGCCTTGGGCGACGGTGGCGCGCCACAGTTGCTGCCATTGCGCGGGGGTGACGTTCGCATCGCGGTTGAGTGGCTGATAGAACAGGCGCTGGTCGGCCTGGGCGGGCAGGCACAGGGCGAGCAGGCAGATGGCCAGGAAGATACGCATCAGAAGTTCATCTCCACACCCAGCAGCACACCGTTGGCGCGTTCATAGAGATTGCCGCCCAACGCCTGCTGGTACTCGGCACGCACTTTCAGCGAGCCGCGGTAGGCGTTGTAGCGGTCGTCGTCGAACCACCATTGCCAGCGCACGCCGACCCCGGCACGGGCGTCCTGGCGCCAGTCGTTGCTCGGGTCCTGGCTGGAGAACTCGAGAAAGCCGTAAGGCATGATCGTCTGCGGCGACTGGCTGGGCAGCTTCCAGGCATGGCCCTGCTGGAAGCGCGACAGCCAGGCATGGTCGCCGGCGCGGGTCCACCAGGCGGCGTCGAGGTAGAGGAAACGCTCGTCCCAGTCGTCCTCGTCGATACGCCAGTCGTTGCGGTAGCGGCCCTGGTCGAGGAACGAGGCGGTGGCGCGCAGCAGCAGGTCGTTGCTCGATTCCGCGTGGTGGCGCAGGTCGCCCCAGTTGCCGCCGACCTTGGCCGGGCTGAGCAGCTCGCCCAGGCTCAAGCCGCTGTAATGGTCGCTGTCGATCTGGCGCTGGTGGTAGAGCTCGGCATACAGGTTGAGGTTGGCCTGCCCGAGCGGTTTGTAGCGCAGGCCGACGCCGGTGCCCATGCTCTGGGCGTAATCGGTGCGGCTCTGACCGCCGAACAGTACCCGCCCATACACCGACAGTGTGCTGCCGTTACGGCTGGGCTCTTCGCCCAGGGCGTGGTCCCACAGTGCCAGTTGCACGTTCTGCGACTGCGCCTTGCGCGAACTGCCGCTGCGCGTGCCGTTGTCGAGGAAGCGGTCGTTGGTCGAGGTGCCGGCGGGCGACCAGGTGCTGGCCAGGGTGACGCTGTCGCGCCGCGACAGGGTTTCGTGGGCGCGACGCTGGCGGTACTTGCGTGCCTCCAGGCTGCCGTATTGGTCATCGCCGTCGACCAGGTTCTGCTCCACATCCAGCACCCGGCGCAGCTCGCGGCGGGCCGCGGCGCTGTTTTCGACCTCGTCGTAGCGCAGGGCGAGGGTTTCGCCGAGACGGTAATCCTCGGGGAAGTCGCGGGTGGCCTGTTCCAGGTAGGGGATCGACTGGCGGCGTTGGGCCTTGTCCTCGGCGCCGGCCAGGCGCATGCCGTAGTCGGCGCGGTAGCGCGGCTGGTTTGGGGCGAGGCGCACGGCCTCGGCCAGCCATTCGGTGCTTTGGGGTGTGTCGCCGGCCTGCTGAGCAGTGCCTGCGGCGGCATAGTAGTGGTCGGCGCGCGGCGCGTGACGCAGGGCTTCGCGCTGGTAAGCCAGCGCCTGTGGCAGGTCGCCCTGGCGTTGGGCGATGGCCGCGCCCAGCGCCCAGTCGTCGGCGCTGTTGTGCGCGGCGGCATCCCAATGATGCCGGGCACTGGTGACGTCGCCGGTGTTCAGTGCGCCGCGTGCGGCAGTCATGCGGGCGTTGTCGGTCCAGGTACTGGCGGGCAGGCTGTTCCAGATCGGCAGGGCTGCCTGCGAGTCGCCGGAGGCTTCCAGGGCGTAGGCCAGGGGTAGGCGGCTGCCCGAGTCGCCCAGGCGTTCGGCGGCCTGGTAGTAGACCACCGCTTCACCGGGTTGGTCGGGCATCGCGCAGCGACCCAGGGCACGGTACTGGCCGGCTTCGGTCGGGTTGGGCGGTATCGCGCCGCGCACGGCCTCGCACTGGCCGGCCTCGGCCAGGCGGGCGAGCAGCAGGCCACGGGTGGCGGCATCGACCCTGGGCACCAGGGCCAGCATGCGTCGGGTGTCCAGCGGGCTGTCGTTGCGCGCATAGAGATTGCCCAGGCGCTGCAGCAGCGAGGGCGTCAGGCGCCTCTGGCGGCGGTCGTAGGCTTGCTCCAGCAGTTGTCGGGCGCGCTCGCCGTGGCCCTGGTCGAGCAGCATGAAGCTGGCTTGCTCCAGGGCGACGAGGTCACCGGTCTGGCGGTAGCGCTGTTCCCATTGTGCGGCCGTGCGCGGTTGCGGGGGCTGGGGCGGGTCGCCATGCAGGCGTTGCTGGAGGATGGCGTAGGAGCGTGGGTTATCGCTGGCCTGGCAGCCCTTGAGTTGTTCGCGGGCCAAGGCCAGGTCCTTGCGTGATAGCCAGTCGACGGTTTCCAGACAGGGGCGCTGCAGCTCATTGCTCAAATGCTGCACCAGCGGTGCATCGTCACCTTCGCGTACGAGCTCCCACAACTGCCGGCGTTGTTCAGGCTGTTGCAGTTGATCGGTCGGCAGGCTGTGCAGCCAGCGCTCGGCCTGCTGGTTGTGGCCCATGGCGATGGCGCGCTCGGCCATGGCCAGGCGGGCGCGGGTGGCGGCTTCCTGCGAGGGCGCACTGGCCAGCAGTGTGTTCAGGCCCTTTTCGTCGACGCGTTGGATGTAGGCATTGGCCAGGCGCTGCCAGTCCTGCGGCGGTAGCTGCCCCTTGTCGGCCAGCGGTTGCAACTGGTCGATGGTTTCGCCCCAGTTGCGCAGCTGTTCGGAGAAGTTGCCCCGGGCCAGGCGCAGCACCATGCCGTCGTCGCGTGGTGGCAACTGGTTGAGCCAGTCCAGGGCGCGGCGCGCGCCGCCGAACTTGGCCAGGCTCAGGCTGTAGGCCTGCCACAGGCGGATACGTTGATTGCTGTTGCTGCTGGCGATCCAGCCTTCGACCTGGCTGGCGGGTGGTGGGTCCTGTTCGATCCAGGTCAGGCGCAGCTCAAGCAGGGCATCGGCGTGCTCGGGGTTGTCGTCGAGGACCTCGGCGATCACCTCGGCCTCCTTGTAGCGACGCTGGTGGGCGAGGGACTCGGCCAGCAGGGCACGGGCCTCGTTGTTGTTGGGCACGCGCTTGAGCACATGGCGGGTCAGGCGCTCGACCTCGGGCCAGTTGTCCTTCTGTGCTTCACGGTAGCCGCGCTCCATGAACGGGAAACTGGTGAAGCGCTGGAAGTCGGTCATGGGGGCCGTCGGGGCGGCGAGGGCGGAAGAACACAGCAGCAGGCTGGCGAATGTCAGGGAAAGACGGGGCTTCATGCCACCTCCCGGGTCAGGTCATAAGCGGCCTGCTGTTCGCTGGCCTGTTCGGCGAGGGCCTGCTGCAGGACCTCTTCGGTGATGATGCCGCGGCTGATCAGGTGCTCGCCCAGGCTCTGCCGCTCGGGGTCGAAGTCGATCAGCGCCTGGTTGAACAGGGTCGCCGGAACCATGCCGCGCACCTGCAGCAGGGTGCCGAGCATGACCTGGTGGGTGCTGACGTCCTCCAGCAGCCTGGCATCGTCCTGGCGGCGCTCGAGCACCGCGAGCATCTCGCGAGTTTCGGCCTTCTGCCATTCGCTCGGGTAGTGGTAGCGCAGGCCGAGCGTCACCCGCCCCTGAGGCGCCAGGCGGGCGCGCACCGGACGCTTGAGCTGGCGGCTGATAACCCCCAGCGAGACCTGGCTGACCGGGCTTTCGCTGGCCAGTACCAGGGTGTCGCCGTCTTCGTCCACCGGCAGCACGCCGTAGTGGGTGGCCAGCTTGCGCGGCAGCTTGGCGATCAGCGCGGGGGGGATCTTGAACGGGTTGAGCGGCGCCCATGGCAAGTCCAGCTGTTCGGCCAGGGCTTCGGCCAGTTGCTCGCTGTTCAGCCAGCCGCGCAGCAGCAGCTCGCGGCCCAGGCGCCGACGCACCGGGCTGGTGATTGCCTGGTGCAGTTGTTCTTCGCTGATCAGGCCTTTCTCCACCAGGCGCTGGCCCAGGGGCGTGCGCGCAGGTGAAGCGAGGGCGGGGAACTCGTGGGTGGTCTTGTCCCAGGCCACTCGGCGCGAGTCGCCCATCTCCATGACCTGGCGCAGGGCGCGCAGGTTGGCGAAGAAGTTGACGAAGTTGCTCCACATCATCCGCGGCGCCGACAGCAGCCCCTCGAAGATGCCGTAGTAGCGGGTGACGAACCAGCCGCGCTGGAACAGGCGGTTGACCAGCAGCAGGCCGTTGAGCCAGAGCAGGGTGGAGAGCAGCTTGCTGTCGCCGAGGATCGACATGAAGCGCCACGACTCCGGCGCGATCACCGTGACCAGCCACATGGCCAGCAGCACCAGCAACAACAGGTTGACCAGGAAGCTCAGCAGGTAGGCGAACAGCCCGCGGCGGTCGCGCCAGAGGAAGTAGTTGAGCGCGCCCTTGCGGCTCCAGCCGAGGTTGCTGGTGCCCTGGAAGACGATGCCGACGATCCACCGCGACTTTTGCCGGATGGCGTGCTGCCAGTCGCGCGGGAAGTGCTCACGCACACAGATCACCTGGGAGAACTCGCGGCTCATGCCGGGGCGCCAGTCCTGCTTGAGGGCCAGGGCGGGGTCGGTGATCGAGTAGCGGGCGAAGATGCACTTCATGCCTTTCTGCTTCAGGCGGAAACCAATGTCATAGTCTTCGGTGAGACTCTGCACGTCGAAGGCGATGCCGTCGCCATCCTCGAGCAGCGCGCTGATCGCCCGGCGGCTGAAGCAGGTGCCGACCCCGGCGCTGGGCACCTGGCCGGTGAGCGCCTCGCGCACGATGACGTCCTTGCCGTGGTTCTCGGCGAACTCGTCGACGTAGTGGCCGGCGGTGAAGCCCTTCCACTCCGGCGCATAGGGGTACACCGGGATCTGGATCATGTCCTTGTTCGGCAGCAGGTAGTTGAACAGGCGCAGTTCCATGGGCGAGATGACGTCTTCGGCGTCATGCAGGATGAACCCGGCGAACTCGATGCGCGCGTCCTGCTGGAAGCGCAGGATGGCGTCGATGATGTTGTTCAGGCAGTCGGCCTTGCTGGTGGGGCCGGGGCGGGCGCAGACCACCTTGTGCACGTTGGGGTAGTGCAGGCACACGGCGTCGACGTCGGCCTGGGTCTGCGGGTCGTTGGGGTAGGTGCCGACGAAGATCTGGTAGTTCTCGTAGTCGATGGTCGAGGCCGCCAGGCGCGCCATCTCGCCGACCACACCCACTTCGTTCCAGGCCGGGACCATGATCGCCAGGGGTTTTTCCGGCACCTCGAACAGGCGTTTCTCGTCGGCCTTCTCGAACTTGTCATAGATGCGGAAACGCCGGATCAGCTTGCGGCCCCAGTAGCACAGGTCGATGAACAGGTCGTCCAGGCCCAGCACGAACATCAGCGTGGCCAGAACAATGGCGAGGATCTTCAGGCCGAACAGAACATAGGTAAGGAAGTCGATGAAAACCAGGCTCATGCGTTGTCTCGTGCGGCGGAGTGTTCGGCGAACCAGCGGGTCAGGCGCTCGGCGATGCGTTCGCTGGCGTGGCCGTCGCCGAACGGTGTGAACACCCGCGCCATGCGTTCATAGGCGGCCGGGTCGTCGAGCAACTGGCTGGTTTCATGGACGATGCGCTCGGTCAGGGTGCCCACCAGCTTGACCGTGCCGCCCTTGAGCACCGCTGGGCGTTCGGTGACCTTGCGCAGCACCAGCACTGGCTTGCCCAGGGCGGGCGCCTCTTCCTGCACGCCACCGGAGTCGGTGAGGATCACGTGGGCGCGGTTCATCAGCCAGACGAAGTGCGGGTAGTCCTGGGGCGCGACAAGATGAATGTTCTCGCGACCGGAAAGCACGCTGTAGACAGCGTGCTGCACCTGCGGGTTGAGGTGCACGGGGTAGAGGAACTGCACGTCCGGGTAGCGCAGGGCCAGTTCGGCCAAGGCCAGGCAGATGCGCTCGAAGCCGCTGCCGAAGTTCTCGCGGCGGTGGCCGGTGATCAGCACCATGCGCTGGTCGTCGCGCAGCACGTTGAGCGGCGAGTCGGCGGCGGGGCGCCAGTTGTCGTGCTTGAGCTTGTCGCGCATCCACAGCAGGGCATCGATCACCGTGTTGCCGGTCACCTCGATGTGCTCGGGCGGCACGCCCTCGCGGATCAGGTTGGCGTCGGAGTCGCGGGTGGGCGTGAAGTGCAGGTCGGCGAGCACCCCGGTCAGGCGCCGATTGGCTTCCTCGGGCCAGGGTTGTTGCAGGTTGCCGGTGCGCAGGCCGGCCTCGACATGGCCGATGGGGATGTGCCGGTGGAAGGCGGCCAGCGAGGCGATGAAGCTGGTGGTGGTGTCGCCGTGCACCAGCACGATCTCGGGCTTGACCTGCTCGTAGGCCTGGTCGAGCTTGTCCAGCAGGTCGCGGGACAGGCCGTTGAGGGTCTGGTTCTGGGTCATCACCTGCAGGTCCTGGTCGACCTTCAGGCCAAACGCGGTGAGTACCTGCTCGAGCATTTCCCGGTGCTGGCCGGTGGAGCAGATGTGCAGGTCGATCCCGGGCCAGGTGCGCAGCACGCGGGCCAGCGGGGCCATCTTGATTGCTTCAGGGCGGGTACCGAATACCATCATGACGGTGTGAGCCATCGTCTAATTCCTCGTACGATTCCCTGGACGAAGTGGTAAGACTTGCCGCTGCTTGCAAGTCATAGATACAAGCAGCCGAATGCGGGGTTGTCCAATGCGGGGGCCGTCGCGGAATGTCGCGATCGACCATTGCCGAACGGGTCTGAAGGCCAGGGCCGAAGAGGCCCGGCGACCGTTCGAGTGCCAGGGAGAAGGGTGGTGCGGAAACGTTTATGCTAGCGAATCTTGACTGAATGATCAGTTAACAATGTATTTCAGGCTTTTTCCTACAGGCTGCTTCTAGTAACTTTGTAGGTCTTTTCTTCAGGGAGTCGCACATGCAAGGCAAGGCACGCAAGGTCGTCCAGGCCATCCTCTACGAAGCCATCGCCGTGGCCTGCGTGGCACCGGCGCTGGAGCTGGCGTTTGGGGCAGGCATGGCCCAGTCGACGGTGCTGTCGATCCTTATGTCGGCTATCGCCATGAGCTGGAACATGGCCTATAACTGGCTGTTCGAGCGTTGGGAAGCGCGCCAGCACAAGCGCAGCCGCACCTTCATGCGCCGCCTGCTGCATGCCCTGGGCTTCGAGGGCGGGCTGGTATTGATCCTGCTGCCGCTGGTGGCCTACTGGCTGGATATCAGCCTGTGGGCGGCGCTGGTGACCAACCTGGCGTTGTTCGTGTTCTTCTTCGTCTATGCCTTTGTGTTCCAGTGGGGCTTCGACAAAGTGTTCGACGTGCCGGTATCGGCGCAGGAAGTGGCGAAAGGGTGTTGACGCGCCGGCTTCGCCCAGGCTAAGTTTCCGACCCATGAACACATTTCCGCACCCATCCGCCGCCAGCATTATTATTACCGCCATTATCGGTTTGGCGGGCTAGCGCGTACGTGCACCGAACCCGCCCTGGAGGCGGGTTTCTTCTCTCTGACTCCTGGGCACTTCAAACAAGAACCAGGAGTCATCGATGACCAATCTGAACGTCAGCCCCCGCACCCCCGCAACGCCCCAGCAGCTGCTGTCCGAGCAGGTGCGCCGCATTCTCGGTGCGCCCGTGTACGACCTGGCCATCGAGACACCCCTGCAAGTCGCGCCCGCGCTGTCCACGGCGCTCGTCAACCAGGTGCTGCTCAAGCGCGAAGACTTGCAACCGACGTTCTCCTTCAAGATCCGCGGCGCCTACACCCGCCTGTCACGCCTGACGCCCGCCCAGCGCGAGCGCGGGGTCATCACCGCATCGGCAGGCAACCACGCCCAAGGCGTGGCACTGGCGGCCGCGCACCTGGGCATCAAGGCCACCATCGTCATGCCTACCACCACGCCATCGCTCAAGGTCGAGGGCGTTCGCTCCCGTGGCGGGCACGTGGTGCTGCATGGCGAGAGCTTCCCCCATGCCCTGGCCCATGCGCTGGCGTTGGCCGATAGCGATGGCGCGACCTTCGTGCCGCCGTTCGACGACCCGGACGTGATCGCCGGCCAAGGCACCGTGGCCATGGAAATCCTGCGCCAGCACCCCGGCGCGCTGCACGCGATCTTCGTGCCGGTCGGCGGCGGCGGGCTGATCGCCGGCATCGCCGCCTACGTCAAGTACCTGCGCCCCGAAGTGAAGGTGATTGGTGTCGAGCCGGAAGACTCCAACTGCCTGCAGGCGGCCTTGGCTGCCGGTGAACGGGTGATCCTGCCGCAGGTCGGCACCTTTGCCGATGGTGTCGCGGTGGCCCAGATCGGCGCCCATTGCTTCGAGCTGTGCCGCCACTTCGTCGACGAGGTGGTGACGGTCAGCAGTGACGAGTTGTGCGCGGCGATCAAGGACATCTATGACGATACCCGCTCGATCACCGAGCCGTCCGGTGCCCTGGCGGTGGCCGGGATCAAGAAGTACGTGGCCCGTGAGGGCTTGCAGGGGCAGGCGCTGGTGGCCATCGACTCCGGCGCCAACGTCAACTTCGATCGCTTGCGCCATGTGGCCGAGCGCGCCGAGCTGGGTGAACAGCGCGAAGCGGTGATCGCCGTGACCATCCCCGAACAGCCCGGCAGCTTCCGCGCTTTCTGCCAGGCCCTGGGCAAGCGGCAGATCACCGAGTTCAACTACCGCTATTACCCGGGCAAGGAAGCGCGGTTGTTCGTTGGGGTGCAGACCCATCCGCAACACGATCCGCGCCAGCAGTTGCTGGCCAGCCTGGGCGAGCAGGGGTACCAGGTGCTCGATCTGACCGACAACGAACTGGCCAAGCTGCATGTGCGTCACACGGTGGGCGGGCACGCGGCGCCGGGCGTCAATGAACGGGTGCTGCGTTTCGAGTTTCCGGAGCGGCCGGGTGCGTTGCTCGGTTTCCTCGAGCGCCTGGGCAAGCGCTGGAACATCAGCCTGTTCCATTACCGCAACCATGGTGCGGCCGAGGCGCGGGTGTTTGCCGCGCTCGAGGTGCCGGATGATGAGTTGGCGGGGTTGCCCAGGGCGCTGGACGAGATGGGGTATCGATACTGGGATGAGACGCAGAATCCGGCGTATCAATTGTTCCTGGGGTGAGCTAGACAACGCTGTTCGCCGGCAAGCCGGCTCCTACGGGGGAGGTGTGTGGCGCATTGTCCTGGGTCAAGGCGCGTGCTGTCGTTCAGGCGGATGCTCAAGGCAAACCGTCAGCGTGAGAGGACCTGGCCATGAGCAGCACCTTCTTCATTCCCGCCGTGAACATCATGGGCATCGACTGCCTGGACGAGGCGATGACCGCCATCGCCGGCTACGGCCTGCGCAAGGCCCTGATCGTCACTGATCAGGGCCTGGCCAAGGCCGGGGTGGCCGAACGTATTGCTGGCATGCTGGCCATGCGTGACATCGACTCGGTAGTGTTCGACGGCGCCAAGCCCAACCCAAGCATTGCCAACGTCGAGGCGGGCCTGGCGCTGCTTCGGCAATCGCGCTGCGACTGCGTGGTTTCGCTGGGCGGCGGCTCGCCCCATGACTGCGCCAAGGGCATCGCCCTGTGCGCCACCAACGGTGGCCATATCAGTGACTACGAAGGCGTTGACCGCTCGACTAAGCCGCAATTGCCGCTGATCGCCATCAACACCACCGCCGGCACGGCCAGCGAGATGACTCGCTTCTGCATCATCACCGACGAGGCACGCCACGTGAAAATGGCCATCGTCGACCGTAACGTCACCCCGGTTCTTTCGGTCAACGACCCGGCGCTGATGGTCGGCATGCCCAAGGGGCTGACTGCCGCCACCGGCATGGATGCCCTGACCCATGCCATCGAGGCGTATGTCTCGACGGCGGCCACGCCGATCACCGACGCCTGCGCGCTCAAGGCCATCAGCCTGATCAGCGACAACCTGCGCCTGGCAGTGGCAGAGGGCGGCGACCTGCGGGCGCGGGAGAACATGGCCTATGCGCAGTTCCTGGCGGGCATGGCGTTCAACAATGCCTCGCTGGGTTATGTGCATGCCATGGCGCACCAGTTGGGCGGTTTCTACGACCTGCCCCATGGTGTGTGCAACGCCGTGCTGCTGCCTCATGTGCAGCGCTTCAATGCCAAGGTCAGCGCGGCGCGCCTGCGCGACGTGGCCAAGGCCATGGGGGTGAAGGTGTGCGGCCTGGATGCGGAGCAGGGGGCGGGTGCGGCGATCTCGGCCATCGAACACTTGGCGGCAGCGATTGGTATCCCGGACGGGTTGGCGGAGCTGGGGGTGAAGGTCGAGGATGTGCCGGCGCTGGCGGCCAATGCGCTGAAAGATGCCTGCGGGTTGACCAACCCACGGGTGGCGAGCCAGGTGGAGATCGAGGCGATCTTCAAGGCGGCGTTCTAGCCTCTGTAATTGAATGGACTCGCCCCCGCCGAGGCATCACAGT